>DATGKK010000078.1:0-23054 GCA_035294725.1 Acidimicrobiales bacterium
CTCCAGGACCCGCTCTCGAACCTGCTGCCGTACGCCACCGTGCTCGAGAACCTCCACTTCGCCGCCGAGGGTGCCCGCGCCCTCGGCGAGGCTCCCGCCCTCTCCCACGGGGACCTCGTAGCGCTCCTCGGGCTCGCCCCCTTCGCCGGCCGGCCGGTCGGCTCCCTCTCCGGCGGTGAGCAGCAGCTGGCGGCGCTCGCGGCTGGAGCGGCCGCCGGCGGCCGTCTCCTGCTCATCGACGAGCCGACGAGCCAGCTCGACCCGCGCGAACGGGACCGCGTGGCCGGAGCCCTCCACGACCTGCACCAGGCGAGCGGCGCCACGATCGTGATGGTGACCCACGACGCCCAGCTCGCCGACACCCTCCCTCGCACGGTGACGATCCGGGACGGTCGCGTCGGGGCCGAAGGCCGCCACGGCACCCAGTACGCCGTCGTGGCGAGGGACGGCACCATCCAGCTGCCCCCTGACGTGCTCGAGATCCTCCCGCCCGACACCCTGATCCGGATCGTGCGGCGGCCGGAGGGCATCGAGCTCCTCGCGCCGCACCTCGGAGAGGGAGCGGCTCCCTGATGCGGGCGCGCCTCGTGGCCGAGGGCATCACCATGTCCTACGGCGAGCGCCGCCTGCTCGACGGCGTGGACCTCGAGGTCGAGCCGGGCGAGCTCGTCGCCGTGACCGGACCGTCGGGCTCGGGCAAGACGACGCTGCTGCTGATCCTCGCCGGCGTGCTGAAGCCGGACGCGGGCAGCCTGCGCCACGTCCCTCAAGCGCCCGACCCGGGAGCGTCCGTCGTCGTCGGGCTCGTCCCCCAGACCATTGCCCTCTCGTCCTTCTCGAGCGCTGCGGAGAACATCGCGCTGCCGCTCCAGGCGCGGGCGATCGACCCTTCAGAGATCGAGCGACGGGTCGCCGAGCAGCTCGCGGCGCTCGGTCTCGCTGCCCAGCGCGACCGCATCGTCACCGAGCTCTCCGGCGGCCAGCGCCAGCGCGTGGCCGTCGCCCGAGCTCTCGCCCTCGCGCCGGACATCCTGATCGCCGACGAGGCGACCGCAGAGCTCGACGCCGACAACCAGGCGATCGTGATGGACCAATTCACCGAGGCCGCCGCCCGCGGCGCCGCCGTCGTGCTCGCGACCCACGACCCCGTCGTCGCAGAGCGCTGCCACAGGTCGCTCCTCCTCGACGAGGCGCGCCTTTTGGTGAGCGCCTGACCGCTCGTTGCGACCCGCGGCGACGGGGCCGGCTCGCCACAGGGAGTGCAGCGGTAGGTCGGGAGGGAGGCCGCGGTGCTGGCCTGCGGCCGTGCCCGCCGACCCGCTCGACGACGTGAGAGCCGAGACGGCGCGCTACGGCTACGGGCTCCGCCTCGGGGCCGCCCGACCTCCGGCCGGGGGCTTCGTGGCGCCCGAGCACTCCCTGCTCGCCCTCGGGCCTCCCCGGTCGGGCAAGACCTCGACGCTCGTCGTGCCGAACGTCCTGTCCGCCTGCGGGGCGGTCGTCACCACCTCGACCAAGCCCGACGTCGCACTCGCCACGTCACGGGCGCGCCGCCGCGTCGGCGAATGCCTGCTGTTCGACCCGCGAGGCGGTGCGGGCGAGGTCGCCGCGGCAGCCGGCTTGCGACCGGTCGGCTGGTCACCGGTGCGGGGATCCCTCCATTGGGATGGAGCAACCCTCATGGCCGAGACCATGGTCCGCACGTCCCGACCGGGCCAGCTCCTCGGCGAGGCGGCCCACTGGGTGGAGCGAGCCCAGGCCCTCCTCGCTCCGGCCTTTCACGCCGCTGCTCTCGACGAGATGAGCATGCCCGCCCTGCTCTCGGTCGTCGACCGGCGAGAGGGTCGGGAGCTGCGGGCGATCCTCGCCCGCCACGACTCACCGGGGTCCGCCCACGGCACCGGCATCGCCCTCGACGCCCTCGATGGGGTCCTCGCAACCGACGAGAGGGAGCAGAGCGGCATCTGGTCGACCGCCGCCTCGGTGCTGTCCGCCTACCGCTCCGAGCGCGCGCTCGCCACGACGTCGTTGCCCTCGATCGACTTCGATGCGCTCGTGCGGGGAGGCGACACCCTCTACATCTGCTCGAGCGCTGACGGCCAGCGCCAGGCGGCTCCCATCGTGGGAGGCCTCCTCCGGGACGCCCGCGCGGCCGCCTACAAGGCCGCCGCAGCTGGAGACCTCGGCGTCGCGTGCCGCCGGCCCCCGTTCCTGCTCCTGCTCGACGAGGTGGCGAACATCGCGCCGCTCCACGACCTGCCGAGCCTCGTCTCGGAGGGTGGGGGCCAGGGCGTCGTGACGCTCGCCTGCCTCCAGGACCTGAGCCAGGCGGAGGCGAGGTGGGGCCGGGAGGGGGCCGGACTGCTCAGCATCTTCAACACCAAGGTCATCTTCCCGGGGATCGCCGACGTGCGAACTCTGGAGGCCGTCTCGAAGCTCGCCGGCACGCAGGAGGTGATGGCGGTCTCGTCGAGCGACGGGCCGCGCCGCACTGGTCTCCCCGGTCTCCTCGGGCGCCGCGGCCCTGACCGGCACACGTACTCGACGCGCCTCGTGCCGCGCCTGCCGGTCGACCGGATCGCGTCAGGCGAACCGGGCAGGGTCGTCTGCATCGACGGGGCCACGCCCTCTGCTCTCGAGCTGCGGCCGTGGTTCGAGGTGGCTCGCTTTCGCACTCTCGTCGAGGCGGCGAGAACCCTCGAGCAGCCGGGTCGCGTGCCCGTCCTCGCGAGGAGCACGGTCGAGGGACGCGGGCGCCGAGCGCCCTGAGGGAGTCGGGCCCGAACCACTGGGCGTCAGCGGCCGAGCCCGAGGTCTCGCTCCCGGCGCCGAACCTCGTCTCCGAGCCGTAGCCCGTGGTCGGCGTGGGGTTGGTCCCGGATTGCGCCGATCGCACGCTCTCGCGCCCGCCGGCGAGCTGAGGGATCGTCGCTCGCGAGCCCTGGAGCCACCATCACGTGCCAGCGCTCCACACCTTCCTGCCGGCCCCCCGCGCGCCCGAGCTCCCTCGTGCCGCCGACGACCACGACCGGAGCACGAGCCGGGAGCGACCCCTCGCTCCGTGCGACGTGTGACTCGACGACCCGGACCGGCGCGGCCGCGCCGGCAAGCTCCCGCTGCGTGCCGACGACCATGCTCCGGTCCGGGACCACGACGAGCGGCTCGCGCCCCGATCCGGCGAGCGCCCGGGCGACGGCGGCCGCCTCGCGGCAGGCCGTGGCCACGTCCGGCGCGAGGCGCAGGTGCAGCGGCGGCGCGTCACCGAGCGCGACCGCGACAGCGGCCCGAGGCGCCCGAGGGAGCATCTCGCCGAGCGGCTGTGGGGTGATCCTCTGTGCCGATGAGACGACCCGCCCGAGCGCGAGTGCCTCCCCGAGGGAGTTCTCGGCTCCGAACACCACGACCGCGGCACCGGCAGCGCGGGCGCGCTCGAAGGCGGCCTCGAGCTCCACCGCGAGCCATGAGCCCGCGTCGGCGAGGACGAGCACGTCGCCGCGCCCGAGCCGGCCGGCAAGGCGATCTGCCTGCCGGACCGGTAACGCCTCGTGCCCGCACGCAGCCTCGAGCCGCCGGGCCGCCGGCGCGCCGAGCGTGAGGGCGATGACCTCGCCGCCGGGCTCGACCGGCTGGAGGACCGAGAGGGCGTGGAGGCCGTCGAGGCGGCTCGCCGGAGCGTACGCGAGCACACGTGCACCGGTGTCTCCGGCGAGCACCTCGAGCCGCCGCGCCGCGCTCTCGGCCGCTTGCAGGTGCGACCGGGTGGTGAGCCGGTCTCCGGAGCCGGCCCTCACGACCTCGGGCCGCTCGATCGCGGCGGCCACGGCTGCGCGGACGTCGGCGATGGCGGCCCCCTCCGGGGCCGAGCTGCAGAGCGCGATCGCCACGTCGCCGGCCGAGAACGTGCCGTCTCGCGCCGTGCGCAGCCTGCCGAGCACCTCGACCGGGTCCGGGAGGCAGCCCTCCGGCGCTCGTGCCGGGGCCCGATGGCCGGCCGGGGACCCGAGGCCGGCGGCCCGCTCGAGGCGTGCCGGCGAGAGGCCGAGACGGAGCCCTCGCTCGCTCCACTCGGCCCGGAGCTCTTCGTAGGGCCGCTCCCGGTCCTTCTCGGGTCGCAGCTCCGACGCAGCCGCCTCCACGGCCGCCCGCGCCGCAGGCCCCGACAGCCCTCGAGCCTCGACGTAGGCCCGTATCCGCGCCGACTGGACCGAGAACGCCGAGAGCGCCTCGGGGGAGATCCCCTTCACCTCGGCGAAGTCGCCCCGCATCGGCCCGAACTCGACGCCGCAGGCCGAGAGCTCGTGGCGAAGGTGGGCCTCGAACAGCGCGCGCACCACCCGCTGGTGCGCGAACAGGGACCTCGCGTCGAGGGCGCCCCACCGCCCGTCCTCCCCGAGGGCGAGGTTGGCAACGAGGACGTGGGTGTGGAGGTGGGGGTCGGCCGCCCGGCTCGTGCGGTGGAGGAAGCAGAGCGCGGCCAGCCCCTCGACTCCCACCTCCCAGCGCTCGTCGCCGCGCTGGCGTCGGGACGACGCCGCCGCCTCGCCGAGGTAGCCCACAGTCGCCGCCACGGCTGCGCCGTGGGCGCGCTCGACCCGAGCCGAGCCCTCGGGCGGGCCGAGCGCGTGCAGGATGCTGACCGATTTCGGCACCGAGAGCACCACGTCGAGGGCGACGTTGGTCACGGGGTAGCGGGCTCGGTCGACGAGCTGCTCACCGGTGCCCGGTGCGGCGCCCCGGGCCACGGCGCGCAGTTGCCGGAGCGCACTCGAGCCGTCGACGGGCTGACCCGAGTTGAGACCGAGCGCCTCGGCGGACCCACCGAGCCAGTAGGGATCGGCCTCGACGAGACCGCGCGGGAGGTCGGTCGTGGCCGCCACGGTGCGGAAGTAGTAGCCCTCCCCTCCGGCGCGGACCCGGGCGATGCTGAGCACGGACGGAGGCTCGCCGGCTCACCTACCCCCGGACCTACCGCCTGGGTCCCCCCGGGGTACCCGTGCGCCCCGAGCTCAGCCCGCCTCCTCGTAGCGCCGGAGCGCCCTCGCCGCGACGGCAGCCGCGACGCCGGCGAAGGAGAGCGGCGAGAGCACATCGGCCGCAGGTCCGAGCCGGAGCATGAGCCGGCCGAGGAAGCCCTCCGGATCGGCGACGAGGACGTCGGTCTCAAGCCGGCCGTCGGGGCGAAGCTCGAGCGGGGCGACCGCGTACTGCTCGACCCCGAAGGCGGAGTCCGCCGGCACAGCGATGCGCACCCTCACGGCGTCGGGGCCACCGAGGAAGGCGGACGGGCCGGCGAGCGACTCGTCGAGCTCGCCCGGGGATTGGAACAACGTCCCGGTCGGGCGCACCGCCTGCACCCGCTCGACCTGGAACCGGCGGAGCCCGTCCACCCGGTGGCACCAGCCGTCGAGGTACCAGCGCCCCTCGCGCAGCACCACCTGGTAGGGGTCGACCTCACGCCGAGAAGGCGTCGGCGAGGTGCTCGAGAGATAGTCGATCTCGACACGCTCATGGCGCTCGGCTGCCCCCTGCAGCTCGTGGAGGAGCTCGGGCCGGTCGACCTCGAGCGAGAAGCGGAACTCGCCGAGCACCGCCTCGAGCTTGCCGAGCGCCCGGCGGAGCGGCGCCTGGTCGCCCGAGCCGCTCAGGTCGAGCAGCGCCGTGGCCGCGGCCGCGAGGGCGAAGCCTTCCTGCGGAGTGAGGCGCCGGGGGTGGGCGAGATGGCCGAGCGCGTAGGCAGAGACCCTGTCGCCGTCCACGATGAGCTCGATCAGCTGGTCAGGGGTGTACGGCGGCACGCCGCAGCAGGCCGCCAGCTCGAGCTCGTGGACGAGCTCGTCCTCGCTCATGGCAAAGCGCTCGGCGAGGGTGGCGATCTCCTCCTCCCCCACTCTCGCGAGGTGGACCAGGATGGCGAGCAGGCGCCGGAGACGCTCGCCGGCGATCGGCCCCGGGCTCGGCGGGCGCCGGGACGTGCGGGGAGCCGGCCCCGGCGCCTCGCCGTGGTCCGAGACGGCGACCCGGTCACGATCCGGGGCCGCCGCCGGCTCGGGCGGCAGCGGTTCTGGCCGCGCCGTGGCGCCGCCGGAGAGATGGGCGCGAAGGCGCGCCACGACGAGCTCGCGCAGATGGGCGGGCCCCCGCACCACCGCTGCGTCGCCGAGCCCGGCGACGAACGACACGAAGGCGGGCTCGTCGGCGACCGGCAGGCGCAGCACGACGCCTCCCGCCGGGAGCCGCTCTGCGACGGCGGAAGCCGGCACGAGCGAGGCGACCTGGTGCGCGAGGCGGCCGTCGACCTCGAGCTCGGCGACGGGGAGGTCGTCTCCTCTGGCGCCGAAGGGGAGGAGCTGGATCTCGGCGTCGAGGTCGAGGTCCGCCGGCGGCTCGAACGAGCCGGGATCGCCGGCGACCGGGGTGCTCTCGATGCGGTCGACCCTGAAGGTGCGCAACGCTCCGGCGTCGCCGACGGTGCGGTCCTTCGCGACGAGGTACCACGCCGCCTGGCGGAAGGCGAGGCCGTACGGCTCGACCTCCCGCTCGCGGCCGCGGTAGCGGAACCTCAAGAGCGCCCTCTGGCAGACGGCCTGGTGGACGGCACCGAGGGCGGGAACCGCGGGCAGGACGGCGACCGGCGCCCCATACCCGGCTCCCACCCCGTGGCCGAGTGCCGAGAGGGCGTCCCTGCCTGCGCCGCCCTCGAGCTGCACGGCGGCCACGGCGAAGGCGAGCGCGTTCGCCTCGTCGTCGTCGAGGCCGAGCTCCGGCAGGTAGTAGTCCTCGGGCCGCACGATGTAGCCCGCCTGCTCCTCGGCCGCGATCGGCACGGTCGTCACCGGGATGCCGAGCTCCCTCAGCGCCTTCTTGTCCCGCTCGAACGCCTGGCGGGCCGACTCCTTGTTCTCGGGATAGCCCTCGACGCGCTCGGAGATCTCTCGCAGCGAGAGCGGCCGCTCGGTGTCGAGCAGAACGAGCATCAGGTTCGTCAGGCGTTCGAGCCGGTCGCGGCGGGCCTCGGCGGGCATGACTGGCGATGGTAGGCGTCGTCGCCCGGGTTGTCGCTCGATCTCTCCGCGCCTCCTCGCACGCTCCGGCCGCGGTCCGTCGCAAGGGTGGCGGCGGCTCGCGGGGCCGGGGAGTCCGGCTGGAGACTGCCACCCGTGCGTGGAGCGCAGCTCGCCAGGCTCCCTCCCTAGAATCCGCCACGCGCCGGAAAGCACTCGATCCCGACGGAGGCGCGATGGACCTCGCAAGGCAGATCAGGAACTGGCCGGTCCTCCGCCAGGTGGCCGGGCGAGACCGGCTCGGCCGCGGAGTCGCTGCTCGATCGGGCCGGACCGAGCAGCTCCGCTCCCGCACAGAGGCGGCCGACAAGGTGGTGAGGTCGATCTGCCCCTACTGCGCCGTCGGGTGCGGCCAGCGGGTCTTTGTCACCGACGGGAGGATCACCCAGATCGAGGGCGACCCCGACTCTCCCGTCAGCCGTGGGCGGCTCTGCCCGAAGGGATCGGCGAGCAAGCAGCTCGTCACCTCGCCCACCCGGGCGACCGAGGTCCTTTACCGCCGCCCCTTTGGGACCGAATGGGAGCGGCTCGACCTCCACACGGCGATGGACATGATCGCCGAGCGGGTCATCCGGACCCGTCGCGAGTCCTGGCAGGACCGGGACGAGGCGGGCCGCCGGCTGCGCCGGACGCTCGGGATCGCGAGCCTCGGAGGAGCGACCCTCGACAACGAGGAGAACTACCTCATGAAAAAGCTCTACACCGCCCTCGGTGCGATCCAGATCGAGAACCAGGCGCGGATATGACACTCCGCCACCGTCCCCGGTCTGGGGACCTCGTTCGGCCGTGGCGGCGCCACCACCTTCCCAGGTGACCTCGTCAACTCCGACTGCATCGTCATCCAGGGCTCCAACATGGCCGAGAACCATCCGGTCGCCTTCCAGTGGGTGGTCGAGGCGCGACAGCGAGGGGCCACGGTCATCCATGTCGACCCCCGCTTCACGAGGACCTCGGCCCTCGCCGACCGGTTCGTGGCGATCCGCGCCGGGAGCGACCTCGTCTTCCTCGGCGCCCTCGTGAACCACGTGCTCAGCGGTGGCCTCGAGTTCCGCGAGTACGTGGCCGCCTACACCAACGCTGCCGTCATCGTCTCCGACGACTTTCGCGACACCGAGGATCTCGGCGGGCTCTTCTCGGGCTTCGACGAGGCCACCGGCAGCTACGACCGCTCGACCTGGCAGCTCACCGACCGGCGCGACGAGACCCTCGAGGACCCGCGATGTGTCTACCAGGTGCTGAAGCGGCACTTCGCCCGCTACACCCCCGAGCTCGTCGAGCGGGTCTGCGGAGTGGCTCAGTCAGACTTTCGCGCCGTCGCAGAGGCGGTCACGTCGAGCTCGGGCCGGGACCGCACGACCGCCTTCGTGTACTCGGTGGGATGGACCCACCACACCGTCGGGGTCCAAAACATCCGCACCGCCGCGATCCTCCAGCTGCTGCTCGGCAACATGGGGCGCCCCGGAGGGGGGATCATGGCGCTCCGGGGCCATGCCTCCATCCAGGGCTCGACCGACATCCCGACCCTGTTCGACCTCCTCTCTGGCTACATGCCGATGCCGAGGGCGGGCCAGGACGACCTCGACAGCTACGTCGCTTGGGGCGAGAAGCCCGCCGGGTTCTGGGGGCACTACCGCGCCTACATCGTGAGCCTCCTCAAGGCCTTCTTCGGCGAGGCGGCGACGGCCGGCAACGACTGGTGCTACGGCTACCTCCCCCGCATCGACGGCGACCACGGCACCTACCAGACCGTGATCAACCAGCTCGACGGGGTGTGCAAGGGGTACTTCCTCGTCGGGGAGAACCCCGCCGTCGGCTCGGCCAACGCGAAGCTGCAACGTCTCGGGCTCGCTAACCTCGAGTGGCTCGTCGTGCGCGACCTCCAGCTCATCGAGAGCGCGACCTTCTGGAAGGACGCCCCTGAGATCGAGACGGGCGAGCTTGAGACCGAGAAGATCGCCACCGAGGTCTTTTTCCTCCCTGCCGCCGCCCACACCGAAAAGCACGGCAGCTTCACCAACACCCAGCGCCTGCTCCAGTGGCGGGAGAAGGCCGTCGACCCGCCCGGCGACGCCCGGAGCGAGCTGTGGTTCTACTACCACCTGGGCCGGCGGATCAGGGACCGGCTGGCCGGCTCGAGCGACGAGCGGGACCGCCCCGTGCTCGACCTCACCTGGGAGTACCCGGTCGACGGCCCACACGACGAGCCCTCGGCCGAGGCCGTGCTCCGCGAGGTGAACGGGGTCGGCCCCGACGGGCGGGCGCTCTCGTCGTACACCGAGCTCGCCGACGACGGCTCGACGGCCTGTGGAAGCTGGATCTACTGCGGGTGCTTCGCGGGCGAGGTCAACCAGACGGCGCGCCGCCGGGCCCGAGGCGAGCAGTCGTGGGTCGCGCCCGAGTGGGGTTGGGCGTGGCCCTCCAACCGCCGCATCCTCTACAACCGGGCCTCTGCCGACCCGGAGGGACGGCCCTGGAGCGCGCGCAAGGCGTACGTCTGGTGGGACGCCGGCAAGGGCCGCTGGGAGGGGCACGACGTGCCCGACGTCGAGGTCGAAAAGCCTCCGAGCTACGTGCCGCCGGTTGGCGCGACGGGACCGGAGGCACTGTCGGGCACCGACGCCTTCATCATGCAACAAGACGGTCGAGCCGCCCTCTACGTGCCGGGCGGGCTCGCCGACGGCCCGCTCCCGGCCTACTACGAGCCAGCCGAGTCGCCAGTCGGAAACGCCGTCTACCAAACGAGGGCGAACCCCGCCCGGCGCCGCTACGAGCGCCGCGAGAACCCCTACCACCCGGCCGAGTCCGCCGTCTTCCCCTACGTGCTCACGACGTACCGCCTCACCGAGCACCACACCGCCGGGGCGATGAGCCGCACGCTCCCTTACCTCGCAGAGCTCCAGCCCGAGCTGTTCTGCGAGGTCTCGCCCGCCCTGGCTGTCGAGCGGGGGCTCGAGCACATGGGGTGGGCCACCATCGTGACCGAGCGCGCCGCGATCGAGGCCCGGGTGATGGTGACCGAGCGGATGCAGTCCCTCGTCGTCGACGGCCGCCCGGTCCACCAGGTCGGCCTTCCCTTCCACTGGGGCGGGGCGGGGCTCTCGACGGGGGACTCGGCCAACGACCTTTTGTCCGTGGTGCTCGACCCGAACGCCTACATCCAAGAGGCCAAGGCCGCCACCTGCGACGTGATCGCGGGACGGCGGCCACGGGGCCGGGCGCTCCTTGACCTCGTGGCGGCCTATCGCCAGCGGGCGGAGGCGCTGGCGGGGGGCCGGTCCGATGGCTGAGCGGCTCGCCGACCGGCTCTACGGCGTCCTCGACGACGTCGCCGCCGACGCAGGCTACGACGACCCGCCGGTGCGGATGGGGTTCTTCACCGACACCTCGGTCTGCATCGGCTGCAAGGCGTGCGAGGTCGCCTGCAAGGAGTGGAACCTGCTCCCCGAGGACGGGATGGCACTGCTCGGGTCCTCCTACGACAACACGGGCCGGCTCGGCGCCAGCACGTGGCGCCACGTGAAGTTCGTCGAGCAGTCGGGGCGGGTGGCCGTCGCGCCGGGTCGGCACACCCCGGGTTCTTTTGACCACGGCGCCACCCCGCCACCAGAGGACGACGGCGACGGGCTCCGGTGGCTCATGGCCTCTGACGTCTGCAAGCACTGCACCCACGCCGCCTGCCTCGACGTCTGCCCGACCGGCGCTCTCATCCGCACCGAGCTCGGCACCGTCGTCGTCCAGTCCGACGTCTGCAACGGCTGCGGCTACTGCGTGCCCGCCTGCCCGTTCGGGGTGATCGAGATCCGTGAGGGCGACGGCCGGGCCTTTAAGTGCACGCTCTGCTACGACCGGACCCGGGCCGGCCTCGAGCCGGCCTGCGCGACAGCGTGCCCGACCAACTCCATCCAGTACGGCCCGCTCGACGAGCTGCGCCACCGGGCCGCCGAGCGAGCCGAGGAGCTGCGCCGTCGAGGCGCGCAGAAGGTCCAGCTCTACGGCGAGCGGCCCGACGACGGGATCGGCGGCGCCGGCGCCTTCTTCCTCCTCCTCGACGACCCCGAGGTCTACGGGCTGCCACCGGACCCGGTGGTCACGACAAGGGACCTGCCAAGGATGTGGGCCTTCGCCGCCGGCGCGGCAGCCGCCGTCGTGGCCAGCGTGGTCGCCTCCTTCGCCGGGAGGCGCAAGTGAGCGGCGATCTCGAGGCTCGGGCCGAAGGAGAGCCCCGGTCCTACTACGGCCGTCCCGTCATCAAGCAGCCAGCCTGGAAGACCCCGGACGTCCCCCTCTACCTGTTCCTCGGCGGGCTCGCCGGGGCCTCCTCGCTCCTTGCCGCCGCCGCCGACCTCAAGGGGTTCCGGCGGGTCGCCCGGGTCGGCCGGGTCACCGCCGGCACGAGCGTCCTTGGGAGCCTTGGCCTGCTCATCCACGACCTCGGGCGGCCCGAGCGGTTCCTCAACATGCTGCGGGTCGTGAAGCCCACCTCACCGCTGTCGGTCGGATCCTGGACGCTCGCGACCTTCGCGCCGCTCGCCGGGGCGGCCGCTGCGTCGGAGGTCACCGGGCGGCTCCAGCGGGCCGGCAGAGCAGCCGGCCTCGCGGCGGCAGCTCTTGGTCCCTTGATGTCCACCTACACCTCGGTCCTGATCGCCGACACGGCCGTGCCGGCCTGGCACGAGGCCTACCGGGAGCTCCCCTTCGTCTTCGCCGGCAGCTCCATGACCGCCGCCGCGGGAGCCGCCACGGCCCTCGTGCCGATCGAGGAGAGCGGGCCGGCAGTCCGCCTCGCGCTGGCCGGCGCCGTCGTGGAGCTGGCGGCGATGGAACGGATCGAGCGACACCTCGGGCTCGTCAAAGAGCCGTACCGAAAGGGCCGCTCCGGTTGGCTCCTGCGAGCGGCAAAGGTGCTGACCCTTTCCGGGACCACCCTTGCCGTCGGCTGCCGAAGGAGCCAAGCCGGCTCGGCCCTTGCCGGAGCCCTTCTCGTCGGCGGCTCGGTGACCCTCCGCTTTGGGATCTTCGAAGCCGGGATGGAGTCGGCCGGCGACCCGAGGTACACCGTCGTGCCCCAGCGTGAGCGACGGGCGCGGGCAGGCGCCCGCACCTGACCGGGCAGGGCAACGACCAGGTCCGAGCATGACGTGGAAGGCCACACGGCAGCGGCGCAAAGTGTGCGAGGGGCTCACACCCCGAAGCGGGCCTCCTCCACCGCCGCCACGGCTGACGCCGGGCCGTCCAGCTCCACCTTGGCGACCGAGGAGCGTCCGAACAGGTAGAGCACAAGCTCCTGCGGGCTACCCGACATGGTGACGGTCTGGCCGCCCCGGCGGGCGACGACCGAGCCACGGCCCGGCGAGGAGAGCTCGAGGCCGGCGCCGCGAACCTTACGGGCGAGGAGGCGGGCTCCCCGCCGCAGGGCCGCGAAGAGGGCGTCGTCGAGCTTCGGGTCCTCCCGCGTGCTCTCGCCGCTGTCGCCGGCCCTGCGGACGTCCTCGTGGTGGACGAAGTACTCGAAGAGGTTCACCTGCTCGTCGAGCGGCCGGAGGAGCGGCGGCGGGCCGCTGCGGATGCGGCGGATAAGGCCGTCGTAGCCGAGGCTCCGCTTTGCCGAGTCCATCGCCGCCTGCGTCAACCCCGCCAGCGTCGGCACGACCATGCCCACGGCTGCGTAGGGCCGCCGCTCCCTCACGTACAGGTGCGCGGCGAGGTCGGCCGTTGCCCACCCCTCGCACAGCGTCGGCGCGAGCGGGCCCTTGTCCTCTAGAAGCGCACAGAGCGCCTGCCGCTCTGACTGGGCGATGCCACCTTTGGTCGTGCTCGCGGGCATCCGGCTCGCCTCCTTTGCTGGTCCGCTGCTTGTCGCGAACGTAGCGGTTCGCACGCGGCCCCGGGCCCGGCGCTAGACCGGCGTCCATGCGTGAACCTCAGCTGCTCGCCACGAGCGGCGGCATGGTGCCGGCCCCCGGTGGCCGCCCGGGCTGGCGCTTCGGTGGCCTCCTCCGCTACGCCCTCTCGCTCTCGGGCGCACCTCGCCCGAAGCTCTGCTTTGTCGGGACCGCGACGGGCGACAACGACGGGCTCATCCGGGCCTGCTACGGCGCGTGCGCCGGCGAGGAGGTCCAGCCGAGCCACCTCGCGTTGTTCCCCATGCCGAACGTCGAGGACGTGCGGGCCCACCTCCTCGCCCAGGACGTCGTCTGGGTCGGCGGTGGATCGGTGGTCAACCTGCTCGCCGTCTGGCGTGCGCACGGCCTCGACGCGATCCTGCGCGAGGCGTGGGAGGCCGGCGTCGTGCTCGGCGGCGTGAGCGCGGGCTCGATCTGCTGGCACGTCGGCGGCACGACGGACTCCTTTGGCCCCGAGCTCCGCCCGGTCCACGACGGCCTCGGCTTCGTTCCCTACGGCAACGGCGTCCACTACGACTCCGAACCGCAACGGCGACCCCTCCTCCAGCAGCTCGTGGCGGCGCGAGCGCTGCCCACCTCGCACGCGACCGACGACGGTGCCGGTCTCCACTACGTCGGCACCGAGCTCGCCGAGGCGGTCGCCGACCGGCCGGGTGCCCTGGCGTGGCGGGTGGAGTCGGATGAACGAGGCGGTGCCCGGGAGGTCGAGCTCCCGACCCGGCTGCTGGCGGAGGCGGCGGGCTGAGGCCACCCTGGTCGCCAGGTGGCCCCACCAGCGCTGCCTCAGCCGGCGAGCACCCGCCGCTCGTGCTCGAGCAGCTGCTCTTTCAGATCGAGCCCGCCGCCATAGCCCACGAGCCTGCCGGTCGAGCCGATCACGCGATGGCACGGCAGCACGACCGGGAGCGGGTTCCGCCCGTTGGCAGCGCCCACCGCCCGGGAGGCGGTCGGCCGGCCGATACGTGCTGCGATCTCGCCGTACGACGCCGTCTCCCCGTACGGGATGGAGCCGAGGGCGAGCCAGACGGTGGTTTGGAACTCCGTCCCGACGGGCTCGAGGGGCAGGTCGAACTCCCGCCTCGACCCGGCGAAGTACTCGCCGAGCTGCAGCTCGGCCTCCTTGACGGCGGCAGGCCGGCCCTCCCGCCTGCCGTCGAGGGAGGAGTACGCCCGCTCGGCGGCGTTCGGGAGGAGGATGTGGTGGAGCGCCTCAGCGCTCCCCGCCACGAGCATGTGGCCCACGGGCGTCGCCACACGCCACCACGCGTCGCCATCCATCATGAACGTCTCGGTCTCCGTGCTCATCTCGACTGCTCCTTCTCGCTCGGCCTACCGGCAGCCGGGCCTGCCGGACCCAGGGCACCGGACCACAGGTACTGCAGCGCATAGGCGCGGTACGGCCGCCACCGCTCGGCGAGCGCCTCGACGGATCGAGGGTCGCCTGGCAGCCCAGCCCGCTCGAGCGCCCGCCGGACTCCGAGGTCGCTCGCAAGGAAGGCGTCGGGATCGGCGAGCGCTCGCATCTCGATGTAGGCGATGGTCCAGGGGCCGATGCCGGGCAGCTCGGCGAGGCGCCGCGCAGCCTGTTCCCGGTCCGCCCCCGGAGCAAGGGCGACCTTGCCGGCGGCAAGGGCGTCGGCAAGGTCGATGACGGCGGCGGCACGCCGCGCCGGCATCGCGAAGTCGCGCGGCGAGAGCGACGCCACCACCTCGGGGCTCGGAAAGGTGTGCGTGAGCCCGTCGGCCTCGCCGGGCTCACGGAGCACGCGGGGCAGCGGCGTTCCGTGCTCCGCCACGAGGCGGGCGGCAAGAGTCCGAGCGCCGGCGACGCTCACCTGCTGACCGAGCACCGCCCGCACAGCGAGCTCGTTGCCGTCCGCGTGCCCGGGTACCCGAAGGCCCGGAAGGAGGGCGAGGGCGGGCCGGAGCAGGCCGTCACGGCCGAGCACCTCGGCGACCGCCTGCGGGTCGGAGTCGACGTCGAACAGGTGGCGCAACCTCGTGACGGCCGCCACGAGATCGCGCAGGTCCTCGAGCCGGAGCGTCGCCCGGAGGAAGGGCTCGTCACCCCTCGGGGCCTCCACCTCGGCGACGGCCGCGCCATGCGGGAGCGTGAGGGTGCGGCGGTAGGTCGTGGCGTCGCCCGCCTCGATCCCAGGAACGGCCCGGGCGGCGAGGAACCCGAACAGGGGAAGGCTCGGCATCGGAGGCCGGAGAGCGAGGCGGAGCGACACGGTGCCGCCCCCGATCCCCGGACCGGGAGGGCCCGTGCGGGGCGGCATGGGTGGGCGGGCGGTCCCTTCGACGCGCCCGAGGCGCCGTCCTCTTCGGCGAAGGTCCGTCGGGGTCTCCGCGAACACCTCACGGATCGTGTCGTTGAACTGGCGCACGCTCCCGAAGCCGGCGGCGAAGGCGACCTCGGCCGCCCGCAGGTCAGACCCCTCGAGCAGTACCCGTGCGATCTGGGCGCGCTGGGCTCTCGCGAGCTCGAGCGGCCCGGCGCCAACCTCCGCGAGCAGGAGCCGGTTGAGCTGGCGGGTGCTGTACCCGAGCGACGCGGCGAGCCCGGAGACCCCCTCGCGGTCGACGATCCCGTCTGCGATTGCCTGCATCGCCCGGCCGACCACGTCGCTGCGGCGGTTCCACTCCGGCGAGCCCGGCGACGCGTCGGGCCGGCACCGCTTGCAGGCTCGGAAGCCGTCCCGCTGGGCGGCCGCCGCGGTGCGGAAGAAGCGGACCCGGTCGCGGCGGGGCACGACGGAGGCGCAGCTCGGGCGGCAGTAGATCCCGGTCGTCGTCACCCCGACGAAAAAGCAGCCGTCGAATCGGCTGTCCCGGCTCTGCACCGCCCGGTAGCGGAGGTCGTCCTCGTCCACAAGGGCAGTATCCCAGCGGGGTGACGCATTGGCTGGCGGGAATCGGACAGCCGGGCCCGCTCCGGCGTCGGGTGGCCACGGTGCTGCAACCCGGCCCGCCCGCCCTTGCGTGACGGCATCGGCGCGGCGAGGCTGCGCCCATGCCCCTCCATCCCCACCTCCACGGCCGCACTCAACGCGGCGGGCACGACCGCGCCACGGCCTCCGACCGCGGCCACGGCAGCGAGCGGTCGGCGCGAGCCGAGGCTCGCGACACTCTCGACGTCCGCCCCCAGTTCGCACAGGACCTCGGGGCGACCGAGATCCCCCGGTACTCCCTTCCCCCCGCGTCGATGCCGGCGGCGACCGCCTACCAGATCGTCCACGACGAGTTGATGCTCGACGGCAACGCCCGGCTCAACCTCGCCACCTTCGTGACGACCTGGATGGAGCCCGAGGCGGCCCGCCTCATGGCCGAGTGCGCCGAGAAGAACATGATCGACAAGGACGAGTACCCCCAGACGGCCGAGCTCGAGCGGCGTTGCGTGAACATCCTCGCCCGGCTGTGGCACGCCTCGGACGAGGAGGAGGCGACGGGCTGCTCGACCACAGGCTCGAGCGAGGCCTGCATGCTGGGCGGCCTCGCCCTCAAGTGGAGATGGCGCGAGCGGGAGCGAGCTGCAGGCCGCCCCGGGGATCGCCCCAATCTCGTCATGGGCGCCAACGTCCAGGTCTGCTGGGAGAAGTTCTGCCGCTACTGGGACGTGGAGGCCCGCCTCGTGCCGGTCGGCCCGGACGTGGCACACCTCACGGCCGAGCGGGCCGTCGAGCACTGCGACGGGAACACGATCGGCGTGGTCGCCGTGCTCGGATCGACCTACGACGGCGCCTACGAGCCCGTGAAGGAGATCTGCGAGGCTCTCGACGCCCTCGCAGCCTCGGGCGGACCCGACGTCGGCGTGCACGTCGACGGGGCGAGCGGAGCAATGGTGGCCCCCTTCATCGACCCGGACCTCGAGTGGGACTTCCGCCTCCCACGGGTCCAGTCCATCAACACCTCGGGCCACAAGTACGGCCTCGTCTACCCCGGAGTGGGCTGGGTCGTCTGGCGAGACGCCGGCGCCCTGCCCGACGACCTCGTGTTCACCGTCGACTACCTCGGCGGGCAGATGCCCACCTTCGCGCTCAACTTCTCACGCCCGGGCGCCCAGGTGGCGGCCCAGTACTTCAACTTCCTCCGGCTCGGGCAGTCGGGCTACCGGGAGGTCCAGCAGGCCTGCCGGGACACCGCCGACTGGCTCTCCTCGGAGATCTCCGCGATGGAGGAGTACGACCTCGTCTCCGATGGCCCGGGCATCCCCGTCTTCGCCTTCCGCACCGTCGGCACGGGCTTCAGCGTCTACGACGTCTCCGACGCCCTCCGTTCGAGAGGCTGGCTCGTTCCCGCCTACCCCATGCCGGAGGGGATGGAGGACGTCTCGGTGCTGCGGATCGTGGTGAGGAACGGGTTCTCGCGCGATCTCGCCGAGCTGTTCCTCCGGGACCTCCGCACAGTGACCGACCACCTCGCCGCCGTGGCCGCGCCCGGCTCGGCCAACGGCGAGGGCCGGCGCGAGCATCACACCGCCTTCCGCCACTGAGCCGGGCCGAAGGCGCGCTGTCCCGCCCCGGCCCGGTGCTCGGGCTCGGGCCCGTCAGGCTGCCATCGGCCGGGCGAGAGGAGCGCCCGAGGCGGCGAGTCCGGTCGCGCGGCGGGCGAGCATCGCGACACCCATGGCGATCCCGCCGAGCAGCACGAGGAGCGCCCCCGGACCGAAGGCATAGGCGACCCAGTAGAGGAACTCGCGCCACGGCGTGGACGGCACGATGGCGAAGCGGGCCTCCGCCACCGGCCACGCGACCGGGGCGATGAGCAGCCACGCCCCTGAGCAGCCGACGAGCAGCCCGGTGCCGAGGTGCCCCTTGCCGCCCACCCCGATCCGGGTGGCCGAGGCCCTCGCCATCATCGCCATCCCGAGCACGACGCACAGGGCGCCGGGCGCGAGCCAGACGAGCGCGTTCGTGAGGTTCCATGTCCACGACGGGACGCCGAAGGCGTTGAGGAACAGCGGGCCCACGAACGGGCAGATGCCCACCCAGGCGCCGAGGACCACCGTCAGCAGGCCGACCGTGCCGAGGGAGATCCCGGCTCCCGGGTTGACCACGGCGGGGACCACCGCCGGCGAGCTCACGGCGACACCTGTGGAGCCGGCTCCTGGCGCCGCTCCTGCGGCGGGCCCGTAGGCGACCGGCTCGGGCGAACTTCGTCGAGACCTACCGAACATCACTGAACCTCCTCCTGCCAGGCCCGGTCCGGGTCCGACCGAGGGCCGGGCTTGCCGCCACCGGCGGGCGCGGGCGTCGCACCACGGACATCGGGCACGTGTGCCGGCTGGTACCTACCCCGTGCACCCGGCGGGCATGCATCTCGCCGGTCACCGCCGCGGGCCGAAGCGGCGGTAACGTCATCTACAGGACAGGGGACAACGACGTCATCGTCCGAGGAGGTGTGCTCATCATGACCACGACCGAGACCCGTCCCGGCGCTTCCGCCAACGAGGACGCCACCGACCCGCTCGCACTCGAGGCGGTCGACGCCGTCGAGTTCTGGGTCGGGAACGCCCTGCAGGCTGCCCACTTCTACCGCACCGGATGGGGCTTCGACCTCATCGCCTACCAAGGTCCCGAGACCGGGGTGCGCGACCGGGCCTCCTACGTGCTCCAGCAGGGCAAGCTGCGCCTCGTGGTGACTTCCTCGCTGCGGGAGGGCACCGAGATCGCTCGCCACGTCGCGCGCCACGGCGACGGCGCGAAGGACATCTCCCTTCGCGTCGCCGATGCCTCGGCCGCCTTCGCCGAGGCCGTCCGCCGGGGCGCGGTCCCGGTCAGAGCACCCTTTGAGGAAAAGGACGACTTCGGCGTCATCCGCCGGGCGACGATCGCCGCCTACGGGGAGACCGTCCACACCTTCGTGGAGCGGGCCGACTATGCCGGGGTGTACGCGCCCGGCTACGAGCCCCGCTCCACAGTGCAGGACCCGCTGCCGAAGGTGGGGCTCACCGACTTCGACCACTCGGTCGCGAACGTCGAGCTCAACCGGATGAACTTCTGGGTCTCGTTCTACGAGCAGGTGCTCGGCTTCCAGCTCATCCAGGGCTTCACGGACGAGGACATCTCGACGGAGTACTCGGCGCTCATGTCGAAGGTGGTCTCTGACGGCGTGGGGCGGATCAAGTTCCCCATCAACGAGCCCGCCCCGGGCAAGAAGCGGTCCCAGGTCGACGAGTACCTCGACTTCTACGGTGGCCCTGGGCTCCAGCACATCGCCATCGCCACCTCCGACATCGTCGCCTCGGTGGAAGCGCTCGAGGCGAGAGGGATCGAGTTCATGCGGGTGCCCGACACCTATTACGAGGACCTCCGTGACCGCTTCGAGGACCTGGAGCTCGACATCGACCTCCTCGCCCGGCACGGCATCCTCGCGGATCGCGACGACGAGGGCTACCTGCTGCAGATCTTCTCCCGCATGAACCAGGACCGTCCGACCGTGTTCTTCGAGCTCATCGAGCGCCACGGCTCACGGGGCTTTGGCAACGGCAACTTCAAGGCACTCTTCGTGGCGCTCGAGCGGGAGCAGGAGCGCCGGGGCAACCTCTGATGCCGTACTACCGCCGCGTCGGCGACCTCCCGAGGAAGCGGCACACCGCCCACCGGGACGCCTCCTCACGCCTCCGGCCGGAGGAGCTGATGGGGTTGAACGGCTTCTCCGAGGAGAGCGCGCTGCTCTACCACCGCCACCCCCCCACCGCCATCGTGTCGGCGGAAGCCGTCGAGTCGGAGCCCGAGCAGCTCGCCGCCAACCACCCGCTGCTCCCCCGCCACTTCCGGCTCCACGAGTGCAAGCGGGGTGGCGATCCCGTGACGGGCCGCCACCTACTTCTCGCGAACGACGACGTCAGGATCAGCTACACCGTCGCCGAGGAGACGAGCCCGCTCACACGCAACGCCGTCGGCGACGAGCTCGTCTACGTCGAGTCCGGGCGGGCGACGCTCGAGTCGGTCTTCGGGACGCTGCCGGTCGGGGCGGGCGACTACGTCATCGTGCCCACCTCGACCACGCACCGGTGGGTGCTCGAGAGCGGGGACGCGACGACGGGAGCGGCCGAGCCGTTCCGGGCCCTCGTCGTCGAGGCGAGAGGGCACGTCAACGTGCCCGACCGGTACCTGTCCTCACGGGGCCAGCTCAAAGAGGGCGCCCCGTTCTCCGAGCGGGACGTCCGGGGTCCCGAGGGGCCGCTCCTGGTCGACGCCGAGGACGTCGAGGTGCTCGTCCGCACCCGCGCCGGGACGACCCGTTACGTCTACGCCCACCACCCCTTCGACGTCGTCGGCTGGGACGGCTGCCTATACCCCTGGGCGTTCTCGATCCACGACTTCGAGCCGATCGTCGGGCGGCTGCACCAGCCGCCGCCGGTCCACCAGACCTTCGCCGGACCGAACTTCGTCGTCTGCTCGTTCGTGCCCCGACTGTTCGACTTCGACCCCGACGCCATCCCGATCCCCTACAACCACGCCAACGTCGACTCCGACGAGGTGCTGTTCTACTGCGGCGGCGACTTCATGAGCCGTGCCGGATCGGGGATCGGCCAGGGCTCGGTGTCGCTCCACCCCTCGGGGTTCGTTCACGGCCCCCAGCCCGGCAGCGTCGAGGCAGCCCTCGGCAAGCCGGGCACCGAGGAGCTCGCCGTGATGATCGACACGTTCCGTCCCCTCCAGCTCGGCCGGGCGGCGCTCGACGTCGAGGACGCCGGGTACGCCTGGACCTGGGCGAGACGGCCTCCGCCTGCCACCTCGGAGTGAGAGCGACCCCATGGGGCGGGATCCGAGCTGGCGGCGACATCGCCGCTGGTGGATCGGGTTACTGGTCTACCTGGTCGCGATGTGGGCGTTCCCTGCTCTGGGGTTTGCCTGGTGGACGCCGGTCCTCGTACCGCTCTCGATCCTGGTCCTGTGGGCGATTGCGAGCCTCATGGCCCACCTGGTGGGCGGGCGTGTCGCCGACTGGCTAACTGGTTGGAGAGCACCGGTGGGTCTCGCGCCGCTGCCGCCGGCGGACGGGACGCTCTCGGTCGGGCCGGCAGCGCTCGCGGCGACCTCGACGAGCGGCATCCCGGCAGGTGCCGACCCGGAGTCCTTCCGCCCGCAGGCCGTGGACTGGCCGGGGCTTGTCGAGTCGATGGCGATCCGGATCGACGGCATGCTGGGACCCGGTTTCTCGGCCCACGCCTCGGGGTGCGTCCTCACCCTCGCCGCCAGCGGTGGCGCGAGCCAGCGGGTCGATGTGAGCAGCCTCCTCGAGGCACACCGCTACAACCCGACCGAGGCCGCGGTCCTCGCATGCCTCCGGCTGCTCGACGCCGCCCAGATGTTCAAGATGCGCCAGCTCGGCCACCCCTGGCCGCAGCGCCTCGCCCAGGCCGATGCCCCCCGGCCAGTCACGCTCGCACGCCCACACATCGTCCTACGGGACGTCGAGATCCACTTGCGCTTCGAGGACGAGCTCGGCACCGTCCTCGAGCTCCCCTCGCTCCCGTGGGTGGAGGGCCACCCTGAGATGGACGGGCCGCTCCGGCTCGCATGAGCGGGCCCCTTGCCGGATCCGGCCGCCGGCCGCCATGCCCACCCTCACCGGTCATAGGACGTCCAGGCGAGCAGCTCGTCGGCACTCAGTACGTTGATGACCCGATCCGGCAGGACTGCGACCTGGTCCAGCTACCACAGGTGCTCGTGCGTGGCTGTTATCCAACGAGGGGCGAGTTGCGCGCCGCGTCGTCCGTGATTGGAAGCACAACATAGCGCGCGTCCAATGACTCTGGGGCGTCATGCCTAGATGACACCGACGGCAGGGTTCGCTGCGCCGACCTATGCGTGACGAGACCAACTCGGCGTAATCTCAATGAGTCGCACGAGCAACACTCCTCAACAAGTGCGACGAGCTGACCGACTCCCTGACCAATAACGGTTCAGCCTTTCAGCTCTCCGTGAGGGTTATCCAAACCACCTCACTTGCTCCTCGTGCCCGATGTGCATCAGTCAGCCGGAGCAACCCAGCTCCTGATGTCGCGGGCCCGGTGGCCCGCTACTCGGCAGCGGGACCGCAGTACCAGTCAACAGGTCAGCTCGGAATGCGGAATGAACTCGGAGGCGGATAGGGCACCGTTCCGTAGAGCTGCAACGTGGCATGTGTGAAGATCAACCCGTAGGGAGACTGAGCTGGCTCGGTGAGACGGAGAGTGGCGGGAGCGTAGGCGAAGTTGCTGTCTGCGCAGCTCGGCTGACAGGTGTTCTCGGCGAAGGTGCCACTTCCCACAGCAAGCGAGCTAGTCCACGTCGACCAGACGAGGTTGTCGATGTACACCTGACTCGCAGCTGTGGCACCGCAGATGACGTAGAACTGGCTGGGCTCGTAATGTGCCACCACATCAACCCGGTCGGTGGCGCAGTCAACCGCGAGCGGTAGCGGCTGAGTCGAAGTCGTGGTCGACTGATCCGCATTGGTCGTGGTGGTGGTCTCCTCCGGTGCCGTGGACGACGTCGTCCCGAGCCGTGTCGTGGCCGTCATAGTCGTGCTCGCTGCCTGAGTTGGTGCCGTCCTCGTGTCATGCCTCCTCCCCGCTTGCCGCGCCACAGAGGAGCGACCGACGACGAACGCGATGACGGCTGTACCAGCGACCAGCAAGAGTACGAGCGCCGCTACCACTCCCCTACGAAGGGCACGCCGGCTGATGACGATCGCGGCATCCGAGTCAGGATTCGGCCTTGGAGAATCAGAGTCAGCCACAGCACAATCTCCTCAGATTCCCAAGAGAGCTTACTTGAGCCGGGAGGGAGCCGGGACCTCTCCCGGGCTCGTTTCGCACCCGGATTCGTGGCGTATGGGCAGGGTCTGGCCCCACCTGGCCAGCGAAGGCACGATTCAGCCGGGCGACCCCACCAGCCTGTTGCAGGCCCACCGCTACGACCCAATCAAGGCCGCCGCCGTCCTCGCCTGCCGGCGGCTGCTCGACGCCGGCTAGATGTTCAAGATGCGCGAGTTCGCCGCGCCCTGGCCGCGATGCCAGTCGGAGACCGGTGCCGCCCAGCCGTGACGCTGGCACGCCCGCACGTCGTCCTCTGGGACTACGAGATCCACCTGA
>DATGKK010000079.1:0-19683 GCA_035294725.1 Acidimicrobiales bacterium
GAGCTGCTCCGCTACGACAGCCCGGTCCAGTTCGACGGCCGGCAGGCGTTCGAGGACCTCGAGATCGCGGGCGTCCGGGTCGAAAAGGGCGGCGAGGTGATCACGGTGCTCGGCGCCGCGAACCGAGACCCGGAGCACTTCAGCGATCCCGAGGAGCTCGACCTTCGCCGCGACGAGGGCCCACCCCTCAGCTTCGCGAGCGGGATCCACTACTGCCTCGGTGCCGCCCTCGCCCGCGCCGAGGGCCAGGTCGTGTTCGGCCGGCTCCTCGAGCGCTTCCGGTCCATCGAGCTCGCCGGCTCCACCCCCGAGTGGAAGAACCGCATCACGCTGCGGGGGCTCGCGAGCCTGGAGGTCGTCTTCTCCTGAGGGGCGCTCAGGCCCGGGGGGCGTACTCGTAAAAGCCCCGACCGCTCTTGCGCCCGAGAAGGCCGGCCTCCACCATCCTCAGCAGCAGAGGCGGCGGCGCGTAGAGCTGCTCTTTGAACTCCTCGTAGAGGGACTCCGCGACCGCCTTCATCGTGTCGAGGCCGATCAGGTCCGAGAGGGCGAGCGGCCCCATCGGGTGGGCGCAGCCCTCGACCATTCCCGCGTCGATGTCGTCGCGGGTGGCGAAGCCCGACTCGAGCATGCGGATCGCCGAGAGCAGGTACGGGATGAGGAGCGCGTTCACGATGAAGCCCGCCCGGTCCTGGGACCGGATGACCCTCTTGTCGAGGGTCGCGGTGGCGAACTCGCTCACCCGCTCGACCGTGGCGTCGCTCGTCATGAGCGAGGTGACGAGCTCGACGAGGCGCAGCACGGGCACTGGGTTGAAGAAGTGGAGGCCGACGACCTGCTCGGGCCGGCTCGTGACCGTGGCGAGCTTCATGATCGGGATCGACGAGGTGTTCGAGGCGAAGACGGCCTCGTCGCGTGCCACGACCTTGTCGAGCATGCGGAAGGTGGCGACCTTTGCCGGCTCGTCCTCGGTGATCGCCTCGATGACGAGGTCCCGGTCCGAGAGGGCTCCGAGGTCGGTCTCGTAGGCGACGCGCCCGAGAGCCTCTCCCGCCTCCTCCTCGGTCAGCTTCTGGCGCCGTACTGCCGTGGCGAGGGACGACTCGAGCCTCGCCCGCCCTCGCTCGGCGGCGGCCGCGTCGACCTCGACGACGGTGACGCCGAGCCCGGCCCGGGCGCAGACCTCCGTGATGCCGGAGCCCATGAGCCCTGACCCGACGACGCCGATGTGTTGGAACCTGTCTGCCATGAGCCCGACGCTACCGGCGCATCGCCGGCGCGCCGTGGCATCGCCTCCCCGGACGGCTCACTCCCCGTCCGGCGCGGGTGGGCGCTCTGTCGACGCGACCTGCTGCAGGCGGGGCAGGATCGCGCTCACCTGCTCCCGGGCGCCACGGATCCGCCGCTCGAGCTCCTCGACGATCTCGACGGCGCGCACCAGGCGCTCGCCGAGCAGGTCGACGTCGACCACGCCCCGGTCGAGCTCGGCGATGATCTCGTCCAGCTCGGTAGCGGCCTCGCCGTAGCCGAGTTCGGCGACGGGCACTCGGGCAGGGCGTCCCGGCGCGCTCACCGGCCCCCCTCGCCGCCGGGCGCTGCCTGCCGGCGCGCGGAGAGGGCGGTAGAGGTGATGGCGCCGTCGGCGACCACCGTCACGAGCTCATCACCTGGGGCCACCTCTCCCGCAGACCGGACGATCGTCCCGTCCCCCTTGCGGGTGAGCGACCAGCCCCGTTCGAGCTGGCGGCGAGGGTCGAAGGCGCTGAGCAGCGCCCGCTCCCGCTCCAGCTCGGCCTCCGCCTGGGAGAGCACCCGCGCCGCCGCGCTCTCGACGTCCCCCGCCCGCCGGCCGAGAGCCGCGGCGCACCGCTCTACGACGAGGGTGGCCGTCAGCTCGAGGCGGCGTTTCCGGTCGTGCAGGTCCCCGGCCGCCTGTGCCAGCTCGTCACGGGCCGCCTGGGCGAGCTCCAACCGCCGGCGGTGCGCCTCCCGCTCGGCTCCGTCGAGCAGCCGCCCAGCCCCGATCGCGAGCCGCCCCGCCCGCTGCACCGTCTGGGAGAAGTAGGTCGCCACCGCCTCCACGACCGCCTCTCCCACCTTGGTCGGCGTGCTGAACGAGCGGTGCGCGACGAGGTCGGCAACCGATTCGTCCCCGGTGTGCCCAACGCCGGTCCACACCGGAAGGGGCGACTCGACGATCGCCCGCGCGACGGCCTCGTGATCGAACGCGGCGAGGTCGCCCTTTGCACCTCCACCCCGGACGAGGACGAGGAGATCGAGCTCTCGACGCCGCAGCCGCCGGAGGGCGGCCGCGATCTGGAGCGGCGCTTCCGGTCCCTGGACGAGCGAGCTCTCGAGGTGCACGGCGAAGGCGAAACCGGAGCGCTCGAGCTGGCCGACGAAGTCCCTGTGCGCCTCCGAGCCTGCGCTCGTCACGAGCCCGACGCGAAGCGGCACGAGCGGAGCAAGAAGGCGCCGGTTCGCCTCCGCCACACCTTCCCGCTCGAGCGTCGCGAGAAGGCGGCGGCGTGCGGCCGCGATGCCGCCGACGAGCGCCTCCACGTCGAGCCCCGACATCGTGAGCCGGACCTTGCTCGCCCGCTGCGAGGTGCCGGGACGCCCGAGCACCCGGACGACGAGCCCCGGCTGCAGCTCGAGCCCGACGGCCTGCAGCTCCGCGGCGATGGGCGGCCACGCGCTCGCCCAGCAGACGACGTCGAGCGTGGCGGCCTGCTGACCGGCGTCGCCGGCTGCGGGCGGCCAGCGCCGGGAGGCGCCGGAGACCCGCGGGAGGTCCCCTTCGCCCTCGCGGTCGCCGAGCTCGATGAAACGGTGGCCACGCGCCACCACGTTCACCTTCCTGATCTCCCCGACGACCCAGATCTCGTCGGGGAACTCGTTGGCGAACGCACGGCCGAGGCGGGCGTAGAAGCCGGCCACGGTGTAGGCCGCCTCGGGTGCGGTGCCCGGCGAGGGCAGCGGCGCAGGGGGCGAGGCGGAGCCGCCCTCGGCGCTTGCGGCCCCCCCGCCCTGCTCGAGGGCGCGGCGCGCCTGCTCCAGACCACGCACGCGAAGCTCGCGCTCTGCCGGCGAGGGCTCTGGCGGAGCTGCCGGAGCGGGGTTCGCACCGAAGTCGAATCGCAGCTCCTCGACGGCTCTCCTCCCGGCCACCGAGCCAGGGTACCCGTGCGCTGCGCGCAGGCGGCGCCGCGAAGCGACCGTCCGGCAACCGTGTCCCGGCTCGAACCGGGGACGCCGACTAGCCTGCGCAGATCCACAAGGGGAGGAGTTGGACCATGGCCGTTGCACCCGGCAGTCACTCCGGCACGCGTTTCGAGCACTGGCGAGTCACCACCCGTGCGATCCAGGTGGCACTCGGCGGCCTCTGGCTGCTCGACGGGCTCTTGCAGCTGCAGCCGAAGATGTTCACGCGGTACCTCGTGAACGGCGTCATGAGAGCCAATGCCGCCGGCCAGCCCCACTGGCTCGGAGCCGCCATCACCCACCTCGGGAACTTCGTCTCGCGCGACGTGGCGCTCTGGAACCTCCTCCTCGCGCTGACCCAGATCGCGATCGGGCTCGGCATCATCTCCCGGAGGTTCCGCACCCGCGCCCTCGGCGTCTCGATCGTGTGGGCGGGTTTCGTCTGGGTCTTCGGAGAGGGTCTCGGCGGCCTGTTGACGGGCAGCGCCTCGCCGCTCATGGGCGCCCCAGGAGCGGTCGCCCTCTACGCCCTCATCGCCGTGATGGTCTGGCCAACCGAGCAACCCCGGCCGACCGACGGCCGGCTCGCCGTGGCGTCGGCACCGGCGGCCGGCGGTCCGCTCGGGGGCCTCGGCGCGCTCGGCGCCTGGGCCGGCGTGTGGGGGCTGCTCGCGCTGCTGTTCGTCCTCCCCGACAACCGCCACCCGAACGTGATCCGCCAGAACATCTTGATGATGGCCGTCGGCGAGCCGCATCCCTATGCCCACTTCCTCGCTTCGCTCGCCCACGCCTTCAGCGGCGCCGGCGCCTGGGTGTCGGTGTTCCTCGCCGCCTGCTGCCTCGTGACGGCGCTCGGACCGTTCCTCTCCCGCTCGCCGCGCACCTTCCTGGTCCTCGGCTCGGGGCTGAGCCTCGTGTTCTGGGCGACCGGTCAGGCCCTCGGTGGGCTGCTCGGCGGTGGTGCGACAGACCCCAACACCGGCCCGCTGCTCGTGCTGCTCGCGCTCGCCCTCGCGCCCGCCGTGGCCCCGTCGCGAGCTGGCGAGACGGTGGCCCCGGCTGCGCTGCTGCTCGAGCGCCGCGCCCGTCTTGCCTCCGGCGCCATCGGCGCGGCGCTCGTGCTCCCCGTCCTCGTCGCCGCGATCCCCGTGCCGGCCGCCGCCGGTGTGGCAGCCGGCCGCTCACAGGGATCGCTCGAATCCGCCATGCCGGGCATGGGCGGCTCCTCCGCGATCGCTGGATCGAGCGCCTCGGGGCACGCGTCACCTCGCAAGATGAACATGGCCGGCATGGGCGGCCTCGGGGTGACGGCGCCGAACTGGCACTACACGGGGCCGCCCCTCCCGAGCGGCGAGGCCAGCCTCCTCACCACCGTGAGCGAGGACCAGGACCGCGGTCACTCGATGCAGACCCCGGACTGCATGACGCCGCCCACGGCGAACCAGGTGCTCGGAGCCACCGAGTACGTGCAGGCCGTCTCCGCCGCCGTTGCGAAGTACCAGTACCTGAGCGTCGCGCTCAAGGCGGGCTACATCCCGATCACGAGCACCGCCTACCCGGTCGTCCACTACGTCAACCCCGCCTACATGCAGCAGCGCTACGTCTTGGACCCGAACCACGTCGACTCCCTCGTGTACGCCTTCACGCCGGACGGGCCGGTGCTCGTGGCGGCGATGTTCCTCCTCCCGACGACGAACGAGAAGGGCCCGATGCCCTATGGCTGCCTCGTCCAGTGGCACGCCCACACCAACCTCTGCTTCTCGGACACGAGCCACGTGATCGTCGGCTTCACCCCGTGCGCGCCGGGCACCTACAACGCTCGGACGCCGTACATGACCCACGTCTGGCAGGTGCCCGTGCCGGGAGGGCCGCTCGCGATCGACCCCTCCGACCTCGTGGTGATGGAGGCGGCGATGCAGGCACAACAAGAGGGCCTCGCGCCGATCACCCTCGCCGGCCGCGCCCCCTACTACAAGAGCAGCTCGCTCGGCCAGGTCGGCACCTTCTGATCGGAGCATCCCTCGACCCGATCCGAGGGAGCGGGGGGGACAAGAACGGCGCGGGAGGTCCGCCGAACGGCCAGGCGCGCCTGAGCGGCGCCGGCTCCTCGGCCGAGACCCCGAGTGATGGTCCACGGGGCCCTCGGCCGATTCACCTATCATCGGCCCGCCCGCTACGGGGCACACGCTGGAGCCCACGCCGACGCTCAGACCGCGAAGCTCCTGACACGAGACGGGGAGAGCCAGTGGAGCAACCTACGGGTCGGTGCCGCCGAGCAGCTGAGGTCATGACGGATGCCCGTCACCACCGAGCGTTCCCCCGGGCGCTCCAACCCCTTCGACACGTCATGCTCGCTGCCGTCATGGTGGCGACGGCCTCGGCTCTGGCCCTTGTCGCTCTCCCGGCCTCATCGGCCGTCGCCGCCGACCCGTGCGGGGCCCATGGCGTCCTGTCCAGCTCTGGCGAGACGCTCACCTGCACCTACACCGTGACCGGCCAGGACACCTTCACCGTGCCGCGCGGCGTGGAGACGGTGAGCATCACCGTAGTCGGAGCCCCGGGTGGCCCAGGCGCTGCGTCCCTCCCACCGATCGCGAATGGAGGGCCGGGCGCCCTCGTGTCGGCGCCGGCGGTCACGGTGACGGCTGGCTCGACCCTGTACGTCGAGGTCGGCGGAACCGGCGCCGCAGGCCAGCTCGGGACCTTTTGTGGAGCCGCGACCCACGCCGGGTCCAACGACCAGGCTCCGACCGGAGGGGCGGGCGGCACGAACGGCGGAGGAGCGGGCGGCAGCAGCAGCTGCGGAGGTGGCGGCGGAGGAGGAGGCGGCGAGTCGGACGTCCGGACGGCACCGGCGTCGGCGGGAGGTCTCACTGGCGGCGCCGGTGACCCTCGCCTCGTCGTGGCCGGTGGCGGCGGAGGGGGTGGAGGGGGCTTTGGCGGTCCCGCTGACGAGTTCGGCGACGGGGGCGCCGGCGGTGCCGCCGGCGGCTCCTCCTCCGGCGGAGCGGGGGGCGGCGGCTCGGCATCGTGCAACCCGCCGGCCGATGGCGGCGCCGGTGGCTTGGGCGAGACAGGCGGGGGCGGAGGCGGCGGGGGCGTCGTCGTCGACCCGGCATCCTGCGAAGGCGGGGCCTTCCCGGGCATGGCGGGCGGTGCCTCCAGCGGTGGCGCAGGCGCCAGCTCCTTCTGGCCCGGAGGAGGCGGCGGAGGAGGCGGCTTCAACGGCGGGGGCGGGGGCGCCGACGTCGTCGGCAACGGCGGCGGCGGGGGCGGTGGTTCGAGCTTCGGCCCGACGGGCACCACCTTCACCACGGCGCCGGCCTCGGCATCCCCGTCCGTCGCGATCAGCTGGCGGGTGTTCGCCAACGTCACGCTCGTGAAGTCGGTCGGTCACCCCGCCGTGCCGGTGGGCTCGACCGACACCGTCACGCTCGCCGCCTCAAGCCAGTCGACCAGCAGCGCCGGATCCGGACGGGTCGTCGTCACCGACGTGCTCCCGCAGGGCCTCGCCTACGTGTCGGCGAAGCCGCCGTCCTCCGGGACCGTCACCGCGTCCGGCGGCACGGTGAGGTGGACCATTCCGGGCGGCCTCGAGCCGGTGGGCGAGGGGACCTCGAGGGCGACCCTCACCTTCACGGTGAAGGTCCTCACCCGTCACGTCGTGCGCAACACCGCCACCTTCACCCAGGAGGTCCCGAACGCCTCCGGAGCGACGAGCGGCTCCTCCAACACCGTCACGATCACCCCGCTCTACTCGGTGCTCGCCCTCGACAAGACCGTCGCTCACGCAACCGTCGGGACCGGCAGCGAGGACACCTTCACGGTCGCGGTCGCGAACTCAGGGCCGGACGCCGCCTCCGGGATCGTCGTGAGTGACCCGCTGCCCGCCGGGCTCTCCTACGTCGCCGCTTCGAGCGCGACGGGATCGGTCCGCGCCTCGAACGGGACGGTCACCTGGGCGGTCGGCACTCTCGCCAAGGGTGGGAGCGCGGTGATGCACCTGGTCGTCCGCGTGACCGCCTCGCGGGGGGCGATCACGAACGTCGCCTCGGCCACCGACTCAGCCGGCGCGAGGCTGACCGCTCGGGCCACCGTGACGGTCGCAGAAGGCACGGTCGTGCCCCCCGCCCACACGGGCCAGCCATGGTCGGGCTGGCCGTACTGGCTCGCGGTCTCGACGGCCTTCCTCGCCGGATCGGTCACCCTCCGGATCTCCTCGGCAGGGCAGCGGGGCCGCCACGCTCGCCACCGCGCGACGTTGCGCAGGTAGCGCCTCGCCGGCGGGCGCCCGGTGGGCCCTGCAGCCTGGCGCGACCGGGCGGCGACGCCGCTGGCACCCGGCCCGAGCCGTCCCATCGCCGAACGCCGGCGAGGCGGACGGGCACCCGCAATTGGCACGGCGATCTTCTCGAGGGGTCGAGCGGCCTCAGGCCCGCCGGCTCGGCTGCGCGGCCGCCGGCACCACGGAGGCGCCACCTGGGCAACCCGTGAGGGGCACCGGAGCGGGCGGCATCACGCTTGCCTCGAGCGCGCTCCCGAGCGGCGATCGGTGAGCTGACTTGCCGCCGGCCCACAGTGCGCGTGAAGACTTTGACCGGTGTCTTCGCAGACGGCGACCGGCGGCCACGAGCCCGAGGGCCGAGCCCTCCTCGCGCCGTGGCGTGGGCGGCTCACCCGTCGCCACCTCGTCGTCGCGCTGGCCCTCCTGTGGCTCCTCGACGGCGCGCTCCAGTTCCAGCCCGACATGTACAGCCGATCGAGCAACTCCTTCCTCGCGACGGTCCTCTCCTACAACACGATGGGCCGGCCCAACCTGCTCACCGAGCTCATCCGCTTCGCCGTCCTCAGCACCTACGGGACCGCCGGCCGGCAGGTCGTGTTCAACACCCTCGCCGCCGTGGTCCAGCTCGGGATCGGCGTCGGCCTGATCTGGCGGCGCACGGAGCGCCTTGCGCTCGCGGCCTCGTTCGTGTGGGCGCTCTTCCCCTGGGTCGTCGGCGAGGGCCTCGGCCAGATGCCGTGGCCGCAGGCCTCGATGGCTGTCCAGGGCTCACCCGGAGCCGCCGCGCTCTACATGATCCTCGCCCTCGTGCTCTGGCCGCGACGGACCGAGCCACCTCGCGCCGGCCAGTCCGTCGCGGACGGCGGGCTCCTCAGGGGACGCGGCGCGCGGGCAGTCTGGGCCGCGGTGTGGGCGGGCACGGGCGCGCTGGAGCTCGAGCACGCCAACTGGGCGAGCGACGCCCTTTCGGCCGAGATCCGCAACAACGCCGCAGGCGAGCCGAGCTGGCTCGCGCATCTCGACCGGAGCGTCGCGCACCTTCTCTACGGACATGGCACGGAGGTGGTCCTCGTCGTCCTTGTGGTCCAGGTCGTCGCGGCGCTCTGGGTGCTCCGCCCGATGACGAGGCGAGCCGGTCTCGCACTCGGCATCGGGGTGTCGCTCGTCTACTGGGTGATCGGCCAGAACTTCGGCGGCATCCTCACCGGCACCGCCACCGATCCGAACCTCGGGCCGGTGATGGTGCTCTTCGCGCTGACGCTGTGGCCGTCGGGCACGCCGTCGAGTGAGGCGGTCGCAGAGCTCGCCAGTCCGGCTGCAGCCGAGCTGGACGAGCCCCGGCCGGACCTGCGCGACGCCCTCCCGAGCGGGGCCACTCGAAGCTCGGTCCCCCCGGTCCTTCCCTCGTAGCGAGCGTCCTGGCGCTCCGTTCGCACGTCGGCCACGACGGCCGGTGGCGAGCCGGCCTGTAGGCGGGGTTCTGTCCGCCGGTCGCCCGGCGGGGTGACCATCCATCTCAGCGGCCTACCTGGGGACATTGGACGGGCCGCCCGTCCCCTGCTTGGCCTTGCTCCGGGTGGGGTTTGCCGAGCCGCCCGGGTCACCCCGGGCGCTGGTGCGCTCTTACCGCACCGTTTCACCCTTGCCTGGCTCCGCTCAACGCGCTCGCCAGGCGGTCTGTTCTCTGTGGCACTTTCCTGCGGGTCGCCCCGACTGGCCGTTAGCCAGCACCCTGCCCTGTGGAGCCCCGACCTTCCTCAGCCGCCCGGTCGCCCGGGCGCACCGCGGTCACCCGGCCGGCTCGCCGGCACCATTCTCGCGCCGCCGCTGCCCGCCGTCGGCACGGGCGGCTGAGCCGGGTGGGGTGTGCTCACGCCCGGCATCCCGTCATCCCGCTTGATGCTGATGGTGTTGCCAACACTTTGATTGAGTGCTATACTGTCAAGCAGAACGAAGTAGTCACTACAGGAAGGAGGCATCGGTCATGTTGATGCGTTTCGACCCATTTCGTGAGATCGACCGTTTCGTCCCCACGGCGTGGATGACCCGCAACCCGGTGCCGCTCGACGTGTACCGGCGTGGGGAGGAGTTCCTCGTGAGAGTCGACCTGCCGGGCATCGACCCCAAGTCGATCGACCTCCAGGTCGAGAAGAACGTCCTCACCCTGTCCGCCGAGCGCAGCTGGGCGCCGGCCGACGGCGACGAGGTCCTCGTGACCGAGCGGCCCCAGGGCAACTTCACCCGGCGGCTGTTCCTCGGCGACGGCCTCGACACCGAGCGGATCTCGGCGAGCTACGAGAACGGCGTCCTCAGCATCTCGGTGCCGGTGGCCGAGACGGCGAAGGCCCGCAAGGTCGCCATCTCCGTCGGCGAGACCGGCAACGTCATCGACGCCCCTGCCGCCGAGGCGATCTCGGCCTGAGGCATCAGCCGGCGTGATCCCAGTCACGCCGGGAACGACCCGCCGAGCGGCCCGGGCTCCCCGCCCGGGCCGCAGCGCGTCACCGGGCAGCATCGCCGCCCCGCCCGGCGGCGGTGCGGCGGGACCCCGGCTCAGCCCAGCCCGGCGAGGTGGGCCGTCTCGCCGAACGAGTGCAGGGAGCGGGGGCTCGTCGCCACCCGGGTGATGGAGCTCACAGCGAGCGACATCCGCCAGGAGACCTCGGGCCCCGCCCCGATTGCCCACCCGGCGGCCGCTTTCACGGGGGAGACGTGGGTGACGGCCACCACGTCGCCCCCGGAGGCCGCCTCGGCGATCCCCTCGCACCAGGCCCTGATCCGCTCGTGCAGCTCGACGAGGGTCTCGCCACCAGGCGGGCGCCAGGCGACGTCTTCCCGCCACCGCTGCCATTGGGCGCGGTCCAACTCGGCGAGCAGGCTGCCGTCGAGCTCGCCGTAGTCGAGCTCGACCAGCTGTGCGTCGACGACGACCTCGGGGACGCCGAGAGCTGCCGCGATCAGCTCGGCCGTCCGAAGGGCGCGCTCAAGTGGGCTCGCGAGGACTCTCGGCGGTGGGCCCGGCGCCGCCGCCCGCTCCGCGGCGAGGTGCCGTCCCGTCGCCGCTGCCTGGCGCCGGCCCAGCTCGGTGAGGGGAGGGTCGGCCCTTCCCGCCAGCCGGCCCTCGGCGTTCCAGAGGCTCTGGGCGTGGCGGACGAGGATCAGCATCGTGTGCCGGTCGAGCTCAAGCGACGAGGATGCGGCCGCACTGCTCGCAGTGCACCACGTCCCCGGCACCCCGGTGCGACAGCCGCTCGCGCTCGCTGCTCGGGAGCTGGAGGTGGCAGCCGCTGCAGGCGCCGTGGACGAGCCGGGCCGCACCGACGCCGCCGAGGCGCAGGCGCAGGCGCTCGTAGTCCGCCGCCAGCGCAGCGGGCAGGCCTGCGGCGAGGCGCTCCCGGCGCTCCCGCAGCTCCGTCATCACGGCGTCGATCTCCTGCTCGGCAGCCCGCAGGGCGGTGAGCGAGGCTCCGTGCTCCGCCGCGAGCGACGCCTGCTCGGCACGGATGGACTCGAGCTCCTTCTCGACGGGCTCGAGCTGCTCCATCACCTCGATCTCGGCGTCCTCGAGCTCCCTTCGGTGGCCGGCGAGCGAGTCGATCTCGCCGCTCATCGCCTGGAGGTCGCGGTAGCCGCCCCCGCCCTCGGTGAGCCTGGCCTCGATGGCGGCGATGCGGGAGGAGCACGACGTGATCTGGGCCTCGAGCTCGCCCTGGCGGGAGGTGAGGTCCTCGAAGGACTTCCCCGCTGCCGCCGCCCGCTGCTCGAGGGCGCCGAGGCGCGCCTCGAGGTCGCGCACCGCCCCACGCTCGCCGAGCTCCCGGCGCCGGTAGGCGAGCTGCTCGAGCTCGAGGTCGAGCTCCTGCACCTCGAGCAGGAGGTGGAGGGGTCCGCCGGCCTGCTCGGCCCCTCGTCCCTCTCCGTCCGCCCGCGGCCGGTCGTCGCTCATCGCGAGCGAGGCTACCGAGGCGAGCGCCGGCCAGTCGATCCTGGGCCGCCCAACAGCGCTCAGTTGCCGATCGCCCTGTGCCAGGCGACGAGCAGCGCCTCGAGCAGCTCGGGCGTCGCACCGGCGACCGGAGTGCGGCGCGCCGTGTGCTCGACCACCGCGAGCTCGCGCCCTCGCGCATCGGCGACGGTGGCGCCGGCCCCCTCGCAGACGAGGAGGCCCCCGAGGTAGTCCCACGGTCCGTGGCCGGCCGCGCTGCAGTCGAGGTAGCCGTCGAGGGTGCCGTCGGCGACGCCGCACAGATCGAGCGCGGCGGCGCCGAGCGCCCGGTACTGACGCCAGCCGAGGTAGCGAGGGGGGTAGCCGGCAAGCCCGAGCACGGACCGCCCGAGCTCGGTGGTCGACCTGGGCGAGATCGGCTGCCCGTCCCGGGTGGGCGGCTCGCCCCGGACGGCCCGGTAGCGGACGCCTGAGGCCTGGTTCGCCACGAGGGCGGCGACGGGGCCGTCGCTGTCCACGACGCATACGCTCGTCGCGAACCACGGTATGCCCCGGGCGGCGTTCGTCGACCCGTCCACCGGGTCGAGCACGGCGAGCAGCCCCGTCGGACCGTCCGCGCTCCGCCCGGACTCCTCGCTCAGCACGCCGATGCCGTTGCCGGTCAGCACCTCGACGGCGGCGGCGTCCGCGACGACGTCGGAGCGGTACTGGCCCGGCCGCTCCCCGGAGGGACCCCAGTCGCCGAGACCGTCGAGCGCGGCGCGCACCCGGTCGGCGACCTCGTCCATCACCTCCATGAGCGCAGCCGTGTCCACCCGGGCACGGTAGCCCCCGGGCCCGACCTACACTCGCACCGACATGGCCGTCATCGACGTCGCGGGGTACGTGGCCGAGCTCAAGGACCATGCCGTCGACCACGGTTTCCACGTCCACGACGAGCGGCACTTCGTCGAGACGTACTCCCTCCGTCAGTTCTGGGAGGTGGACCTCCACCCCGAGGAGGGATGCGGGGGACCGATCGACCTCCACCTCGCGCTCGAGGTCGAGCCTCGCAGCCTCCTCTCGTTCGAGGATGCCGTCATGGCGCTGCCGGACGACGCCGAGCCGCCGGACAAGTGGTTCTTCCCGCTCACGTTCAACTGGGGGATCCCCCCGCTCCCGAACGGCCCCGACCTGCTCCGCCTCGCGCTCGACCTCTCCGAGATCGGTGGCCTCGAGCTCCCACTCGAGATCTCCGCCACGGACTCCTACGGCTCCGCCACGGACGCGCCCGTGCGCCGCCTCACCATCGTCGCGAAGCAGGAGGTCTCCCTCGCGCGGGTGCTCGCGGGCGAGGAGCTCCTCTGCGAGACCTTCGACCGGGCGCTCGGCGTGACCCGTTTCCTGCTGGAAGCCGCACCCGGTTGGCTCGCCCCGCTCGACGACTGAGCCTCCCCGGCCCCGAGCGACGGCGCCGGGCTCTCATCGGCTCCCCGGTCGCGCTGCTGCTGGCCTCCGGGCTGCTCGCCAGCTGCTCCTCCCAGGCGGCCTCCCTCGGCAACCAGGCGTGCGGCTACGTGAGCCGGGCGGTCCGGCTGCGGAACGACGCCGCGAGCGCCGGCTCGAGCTTACGGGCGACGGCGCTGCGGGACAGCGCCCAGCACGACCTCGAGCTCGCCGCCCCGATCGCCGCCCAGGCCGCCGGGGCCGACCCGACCTGGCAGGCCCTCGCCGCCAACCTCGAGCAGATCAACCGCCTGCCGACCTCGCTCGTGCTCCCGGCGATCCGGGCCGACTGCGAGGCGCTCACCTCACCGGGAGGCTGACTCCTCCGGGGGAGGCGCCCCATCCCCTGCCGCCGCCGGCGCAGCGCCCTCGCCCGGGTCGTCGAGACCGGCCTGAGCCTCCCCGCCTGCCTCAGGGGCCGGGCCCGTCCCGGCCTCGCCGCCGGCCGCTCCCGTCGGAGCCGCCGCGCCGGGAAGGTCCTCGAAGTGCGAGCCCACCTCCCAGAGCTTGATCCCGCCGAGGATCCCGGCGACGTTGTCCACGATGGTGATCTCGGCCGGCACGTGGCCGGCCATGTGCCGCGCATTGCCCCCGCCGAGCCAGAGGCGGTCGTAGTTCACGAGCGCCGAGAAGTTGTCGATCGCCTTCAGCACCCGGGAACGCCACTTCTTCGTCCCGATCCGCCGCAGCGCGGCGTCCCCGATCTGCTCGTTGTAGGTCTCGTGCTTGCGGAAGGGGTGGTGGGCGAGCTCGAGATGGGGCGCGAGCCTCCCGTCCATGAACAGCGCGGTCCCGACGCCCGTGCCGAGCGTGACGACCATCTCGAGGCCGGTGCCCTCGACGACGGCCCAGCCCTGCAGGTCGGCGTCGTTCGCGATGCGAGCCGGCAGCCCGAGCCGGTCCGAGAGCGCCCCGGCGAGGTCGAAGCCGGACCAGGCCGACACGAGCTCGGGCACGACCTGCGTGCCCGGCCCCGACTTGGTGACGAAGTGGGGAGCCGTGAGCACCTTGCCGCGGCGGACGACTCCCGGGAACCCTGCCGAGACGCGGTCGGCCGGCGGGAGCGGCGCCACGAGGGCGGCGAGGGTGTCGACCATCTTGTCCGGCGGGCACGGGTAGGTGGTGTCCACCCTTACCCGGTCGGCAAGGAGCCGGCCGTCGGGGCCGAGGACCGACGCCTTGAGCCCCGTCCCGCCGATGTCGATGGCGAGGGTCGCAGGATGCAGCGAGGCGGCCGTCATACCGGGCCCGTCCACCTCAGCCGACCCCGACATGGTCGGCACGGCGCTGGCCCGGCTCGCCGTCGATCTCGAAGGCCTCGAGGAACTCGAGCAGGGTGCGCACCCCAAAGCCGGTGCCGCCCTTTCGCAGCTCGTAGCTCTCCTCCTCGGAGTCGGCGGGCCCGGCGATGTCGAGATGCGCCCAGGGTCGCTCGTCCACGAACTCCTCGAGGAGCAGACCGGCGACGAGGGCGCCCGCCTGGCGCGCCTTGCCCATGTTCTTCATGTCCGCGATGTCCGAGTCGATGTCCTTTCGGTACTCCCGGGGGAGCGGGAGCCGCCAGAGCGCCTCGCCGGAGCGTGCGGCCGCCGCCTCGAGGGCGCCGACGACCCGCGAGTCGTTGCCCATGAGGCCCGCCACCTTGCTGCCGAGCGCGACGACGCAGGCGCCCGTCAGCGTGGCGAGGTCGACGATGGCGTCCGGGTCGCGCTCGGTGGCGAGGACGAGGCCGTCGGAGAGGACGAGGCGGCCTTCGGCGTCGGTGTTGAGGACCTCGATCGTCTTCCCGTTCCGCGGCCTCAGCACGTCGCCCGGCTTGATCGCGCGCCCGCCCGGCATGTTCTCGGTCACCGGGGCGATCGCTACGACCCGGGCCCTGATCCCGAGCGCCGGGCAGGCGCTCACGGCGGCGAGGACGGCGGCGGCTCCGCTCATGTCCGCCTTCATCCCGATCATCGAGTCCGGAGGCTTGAGCGAGAGCCCCCCGGAGTCGAACGTGATCCCCTTTCCGACAAGGACGACGGTCGGCAGCGCTCCCTCGCCCGGTCCGGGCTCGTAGGTCATCGTGACGAGGCGGGGCGGCTCGGCCGAGCCCCTCGCCACTCCGAGCAGGCCGCCGAGCCGCTCGGCCACGATCCGCTCCTCGTCCCAGACCTCGATGCTCACCCCGGTCGCGGCCGCCCGCTCGGCGGCGCGCTCGGCAAGCAGGCGGGGCGTGAGGTCGCCGGGGCCGGTGTTGACGAGGTGGCGGGCGAACTCGACCGCCCCCGCCACGGCGAGGCCGCGCCGAGCACCCTCCCTTGCGGCCTCGAGGTCGTCGGCGTCGACGACGACCACAAGGCGCTCGAGGGTCATCTTGCCGGCGTCGCTGCGATACCGGTCGAAGCGGTAGGCCGCCCCGCTCACGCCTTCGACGACCACCTGGGCCAGGCGGCCGGCCGGCACGCCGAGCACGGTCGAGCCGCGCAGGTCGAGCACCGCCGCTGGGGAGCCGGCGAGAGCCCGCGCGAAGGTGGCCGCGACCCGCCGCAGCTCGGTCTCCCCCGCAGCGGTGAGGTCGCCGGCGCCGGTCACGATCTCGAGGCGACCAGCGGCCTCCCGGGTGAGGGTCTCCCCGACCTTGCCGGAGAAGTCACGCAGCCGCGCCGCCTCGGCCGGCACCGGCTCGCCTCCGAGCACGCGCAGGTCGGTCCCGGCCAGGCGGCCGGTGACCGGGACGTCCCCCGGCGGCTCGGCCACCACCTCGACGTCAGCTGGAACGGTCACGTCGTCTCCTTTCGGCTCGCGCCCGGAGGTGGTCGACCTCGACCGCCCGGGCGAGCAGCCAGCACAGGTCGGAGAGGCGGTTCAGGTACGGGACGATCTGCGAGCCCTCGGTCGCCGGGAGGCGCACCGCCGCGCGCTCGGCCCGGCGGACGGCGGTCCTCGCGACGTCGAGGGCGGCGCTCGGCGTGCTCTGGCCCGGGACCACGAACTCGGCCGGCATCACCTCGGCCGCCTCGAGCGCCGCCACCTCGGCGTCGAGGCGGCTCACCATCTCCGCCGTGACGAGCGAGGTCCCCGGCTGCAGGCGCGACCGCTTCGCCGGCGGCGTCGCCACCTCCGCCATGAGGGTCCACAGGTCCCGCTCGACCGAGACGAGGAGCTCGTCGAGCCTCGACGTCGTGTAGCTGCCGGGACCGCTCACCGCGGCGGCCCTCACGGCCGCCCGGGCAGCACCGAGCGCGGCCTGGGCCTCGTCCACCGCGCCGTTGCACTCGATGCGAAGCGAGTCCTTGCGGACGCGGCCGCCGAACAGCAGCCCGGTCGTGCCGCCGTCTCCTCGCTTGGTCGCGATGCCCACGGGGCCGCAATCTAACGACGGCGGGACCGCAGGCGGGGCACGGCCGCCCGCCGGTGCGTCGATGAGCTCCCGGGCGGCTACGCCACGGAATAGTCTCGCTTGGTGCTCGTCGTCGGTCTCAGCCTGCTCGCCGCGCTCGCGTTCGCCGTCGGGGCCGTGCTCCAGCAGCATGCGGCGGCGGGGCAGCCGGCTGAGCGGCACATGCGGCCGAGCCTCGTGCTCGGGCTGCTGCAGCGCCCGATGTGGCTCGCCGGGATCGGCATGAACGCCGTCGGCACCCTGCTCCAGCTCGCCGCCCTCTGGCGAGGGTCCCTCGTGACCGTCCAGCCGCTCCTTGTCTGCGGTCTGCTGTTCGCCCTCCCGATCAACGCCATCTGGCTCCACCGCCGCCGGCCCGGCGTGCGCGAGTGCGCCTCGGCCGGCGCCGTCTGCATCGGCCTCACTGCCTTCCTTCTCGCGACCGGGCCGACGCCCGGCAAGGGCACGGCGTCGGCCGAGTCGTGGGGGATCGCCCTCGCAGCGCTCGGCTCGGTGGCAGCCCTCCTCGTGCTCGCGTCCTTCCGGGCACGGGGGCCGTTCCGGCCCGGGCTACTCGCCGTGGCGGCGGGATCGCTGAACGGCCTCTCGGCCGCGTTCATCAAGGGGGTCGCCCACTCCCTCGAGGAGGGCTTCCACCACGGGGCCGGCGGAGCCGTCACGGCCGCGCTCGGCAACTGGGAGCTGTACGCCTTTGCGGCGACGCTGCTGCTCGCCACCCTCCTCGTCCAGAGCGCGTACCAGGCGGGACCGATCCGCTGGTCGCTCCCTGCGCTCACGGCCGCCAACCCGGTGACGAGCGTGCTGCTCGGGGCGACCGTGCTCTCCGAGCAGGTCCACTCGGGCGCCGCGTCCCTCACCTTCGCGAGCCTCGGCCTCGCCCTCGTCGTCGGCGGCATCCTCGCGCTGTCGTCGTCCTCGCTCATCACCGGCGAGCCTGCCCCGGGCCCCGCAAGCGCCGTGCAGGCGGGAGCGGCCAGGGCGGTCTTCGATCCCCGGCGCGCGGACCGGCGCGAGCCGGGCGCCGCCGCTCCGGTCCCGATCGACGTGGTGGTCGAGGCGGTGGCCGAAGCGAGCGACTGAGCGCGTCCCGGGGTCTCGCCCTCCGGCCGCGACACCAGCCGTACCATTGAGCACGTGAAGGTCTCGACGCGTGGTGACTACGCAAGCCGCGCGCTGCTCTCGCTCGCGCTGCGGGAGGGAGAGGCCACCCCTACGTCGGTCCGGGACATCGCGGAGCGGACCGGCCTGCCCCAGCCCTACCTCGAGCAGATCCTCCTCGCCGTGAAGGGCGCCGGCCTCGTCCGCTCGAAGCGGGGAGTGGGGGGCGGCTACGTGCTGGCGAGGCCGGCGAGCGAGATCACCCTCGGCCAGATCGTGAGCGCCGTGGACGGCCCGATCGTGGTCGGCGACTTCGGCCCGCCCCACCAGAACGGCGCCTGCGACCACGAGGGCCAATGCGTCCTCCTTGCCGTCTGGTCCGAGGTGGGCGAGCACATGCGCCACCACCTCGACTCCTTCACCCTCGCCGACATGGTGGAGCGGGCTCGGGGCAACGTGCTCGAGCCGGTCGGCCCCCTCGCCTGATCGCGAGCGCTCACAGGTTCCAGCGGGCGAGGGCGGCGTACTCGTGCGCCCACCCGAGCACCGACACCGCCCCGGTCTCGAGCGGGAGGGACCGGCCACCCTCGTCCCCGAAGCCCGCCCAGATCGAGGCGAGCATCCGGAGCACGTGACCGTGGGCGACGACGAGCACCGACGCCCCCTCGAGGGCGGGGTCGGCGCGCACCCCGGCGATGACCCGCCGCACCCGTGCCGCCACGTCGGCGGCCGACTCGCCGCCGGGGCAGCCGTCCCTGAACAGCTCCCAGCCGGGCCGCTCGGCCTGGATCTGGGGCGTGGTCCTTCCCTCGTAGGCCCCGTAGTCCCACTCCATGAGGTCCGAGTCGAGCTCCATGCGGTCGCCGTAGCCGGCGAGCCGGCAGGTCGCCTGGGCACGGGCGAGCGGGCTGCAGAGGACCCGTGCCGGCCCGCGCTCGCCGAGGAGGGCCTCGAGCTTTCCCTGCAGCGCCCGAGCCTCGGTTTCCCCCTCGGGGAGCAGGGGTAGATCGGTCCTGCCGGTGTGCCGACCGTCCCTGCTCCACTGCGTGGCTCCGTGGCGGACGAGCAGCACCTGCCGGGGGACGCGCGCGATGGCTTCCGAGCTTGCAGAGGGCACCGCGATGAGGCTAACCCGTGTACCGGGGAGTCTCGCTGTGCGAGGCCCCTCGATGTGAAGCGACAGTGACTCCCGGTTGACAAGGAGAAGGAATGTCGGCGGCGGCGACGGCGTTGCACATGGCGTACTGGACTGAAGGGAGCTCCGACGATTCCGGGCAACTCGACGATTGACTACGTGAACTCGAGCGACCAAGCCGCCGAGCGCTCGGTCGGCGGGGCTGACCGCGGGGCGAACGCGCCCGACCTCATGCGGCTGTTCCTCGACGACCTCGGGAAGTACCCCCTCCTCAGCGCCGACGCCCAGGTCGAGCTCGCGAAGAGGATCGAGCAGGGCGACGAAGAGGCGCGCGAGAAGATGATCGGCTCGAACCTCCGGCTCGTCGTGCACTGGGCCCGCCGCTACCAGGGACGCGGCGTCGACCTCGTCGACCTCGTCCAGGAGGGAACCTTCGGCCTCATGCGGGCCGTGGAGAAGTTCGACTGGCGCAAGGGCTTCCGGTTCTCGACCTACGCGACCTGGTGGATCCGCCAGGCGCTCCAGCGCGCCGTCCAGTCGAAGGGCCGGGCGATCCGCCTCCCCGAGGACGCCCTCGCGGCCGAGCTAGAGGCCGATCCCGACCAGGCGCGGCTCCCGAGAGTGGTGGCGAGCCTCGACCAGCCGCTCACGAGCGAGGCGACGGCCACCTTGGGCGACGTCGTGGCCGCCGACGAGGTTCCCTTCGAGGACGACGTCGTCCACTCGATCAGCCTCGGGCGGCTCGAAGCCGCCGTCGACCGCCTGCCCGAGCTCGAGCAGAACGTCGTCCGCCTCCGCTTCGGGCTCGACGGCTCGCCGCCCGCCTCGCTCGAGGCGACGGCGAGGGCGCTCGGCATCGGCGTGCGCCGGGTGCGCCGCATCGAGGCATCCGCCCTTCAGTTCCTCTCCGAGCAGCCCGAGGTCGAAGGCGTCAACAGCGCCGCCTGAGAGCTCATGAGAGCCGCCGCCTGGCGGCGGTGAAGTCCTCCGGCGGCTCCGACGCGAAGCGGACACGTTCCCCGCTCGCCGGATGGACAAAGCCGAGCCGGGCGGCGTGCAGCATCGGCCGCCCGAGCGGGAGCGCCCCCCGCGACCCGCCGTAGCGGCTGTCTCCGAGGAGGGGATGGCCGATGGCGGCGAGGTGGACC
>DATGKK010000080.1:0-5114 GCA_035294725.1 Acidimicrobiales bacterium
GCTTCGTCGGCTTCTCCGTCGTCGGTGTGGACCCGGTCACGATGCTGACGGGACCGATCCCGGCGACCGCCCGTGTCCTCGAGCGCACCAAGCTCTCGATGGACGACATCGACCTCGTCGAGATCAACGAGGCGTTCGCCTCGGTCGTGCTCGCCTGGGAGAAGGAGCTCCATCCCGACATGGAGAAGGTGAACGTGAACGGCGGCGCGATCGCCCTCGGCCACCCTCTCGGCGCCTCGGGGACCAAGCTGATGGCGACGCTGCTCAACGAGCTCGAGCGCACCGGGGGGCGCTACGGCCTGCAGACGATGTGCGAGGGGGGCGGGCTCGCCAACGCGACCGTGATCGAGCGCCTCTAGCTCGCTCACCTCTATCTCCGTCCAGCTCGCCATCGCTGGCCGGAGGGCCGCCCGCATGACCGGCACCGGCAACGGCGTGGTGCCCGTGCCGCCGACTCAGTGGTAGTTGGTCGCGAAGATCAGGCCGCCCAAGATCGCGACGATGCCGCCGACGAGGTACCAGTCGTTCGTGCCGCCGGGGAAGACGTTCGCGTAGTTCAAGATGATCACGAGCAGGCCGAGCACGAGCAGGCCGACGATGACGTACGGGAACCAGCCGGGGCTCCGGCGCTGCTGGCGAGGGATCGGCGGCGTGTACCGCCCCGACGCGGTGCCCCGCTTGCGCTGTGACTGGGTCCCTCGGCCGCCCCGTTGAGTGGCGCGGCCGGCTGATCGCGAGTTGGGCACGCCCGCAGGATACTCATTGCCTGGTCAATCCGACCTCCACGGCTACCGTTGGGAGATGGGCCCTCGGGTCGTGGTCATCGACAACTACGACAGCTTCGTCTACAACCTCGTGCAGTACCTCGGCGAGCTCGGAGCCGAGCCGGTGACCGTGAGGAACGACGCCTGCGACCTCGACGCCCTGCGCGAGCTCGCCCCTCAGGCCCTCGTCGTCTCGCCGGGCCCGGGGCGCCCGGACTCCGCCGGCATCAGCATGGCGGCGATCGCCGCCGCCGGCTCGTGGGGAGTGCCCGTGCTCGGCGTCTGCCTCGGCCACCAGTGCATCGCCGAGGTCTACGGGGCGAGTGTCGTGCGAGCAAGCGAGATCGTCCACGGCAGGGCGTCCTCGATCGAGCACGACGGCCGCGGCGTCTTCGCCGGCCTGCCCAACCCTCTCCTCGCGACCCGGTACCACTCCCTCGTCGTCGACCCCGGCTCGGTGCCAGACGCCCTCGAGGTGACGGCGCAGACCGCCGACGGGCTGGTCATGGGTGTGCGCCACCGCGAGCTGCCGGTCGAGGGGGTGCAGTTCCACCCCGAGTCGATCCTCACGGGCGAGGCGGGCAAGCGGCTGCTCGCGAACTTCTGCGGCCTTCGGCCCGCCCCGGCCTGAGCCCGATCACGGCTCCGAGGCGCCCGCGCACTAGGGCAGGCCCGGTCGCTACTTCTTGTGCTTCTTCGGGGGCGTCGTCGAGGTCGTCGTCGTGGTCGACGTGCTCGGCTGCACGACGTCGAGCGTCACCGTCGTGCCGGGCCCGACGAGGGTCCCCTGGCTCGGGCTCTCGCCGACGACGTAGTTCGCGAGGTTCTGCGCCCCTTGCTGGTACGACACGGTGTAGTTGAGGCCAGCCGCCGTGAGCCGGCGCTCTGCCTGCCCGATCGGCTCGCCGAGGACGTTCGGGACCGCGACCGGTGGCCCCTGCGAGATGATCACGCTGACGCCGGTGCCCTCGGGCTCGCTCGTGCCGGCCGCCGGGCTCGTGCCGATGACCGTGCCCTTCGGGTACTTCGTCGACGGTCCGTAGCTGACGGGATTGAGAGTGAGGCCCGAGCTCGTGATGGCGGCGTCAGCTTGCGCGAGGGTGTCGCCGGCGACGTTCGGGACCTTCACGACCGTCTTGCCGGAGTAGTAGTAGACCTTCACCTTGGTGCCGGGGACCACCGGCGTGCCCTCGGCGGGGTCGGTGCGGGTGACGGAGTCGACGGTGGCGCCGAAGACGGTCGGCACGGCCACGGGCACGGGCGTGAGCCCGGCTGCACGGAGCTGGTTGTCGGCTGCAGAGAGCGATTCGCCGACGACGGCAGGGACGCCGACCTTCCTCGGCCCGAGGGAGTAGACGAGCGTCACGGTGGTGCCGCGCTGGACCATGGTTCGCACGGGCGGGCTCTCGCTCAGCACGATGCCCTTCGCGGCCCTTGTGCTGTAGACCGCTTTCGAGTGCACCTTCAGGCCGTCGCCGAGCAGCTCTCCCGCAGCCGGGAACACCTGCCGGCCGACCTCGTCGGGCATGGCGAAGTACCCGCTCGCTCCGAAGTAGCCGAGCTGGCGTCCGCCGGCGTAGACGAGGAAGGCCAGCGCCGCTGCCAGCAGGATGCCTGCCAGGGTCCAGCCCACCCAGCGCCGCTTCGGCATCTCCGGCCCGCGAGGCGGGCTAGCGGCTGCGTCGGCACCGCTGGCCGCGACCTCGCCTCCGGGTAGGGGTGCGCCGACCGGCAGGACCGTCGTCGGCGACGCCACCACCGCCTGCGTCGCGCCGAGCGGAGCCAGCATCTGGGTCGCGCCCACGACCGTGGGCGCTCCGGCGAGGCTCGACATCGCCATCACGGGCGACCCCTGGGCGTAGCGCTGGAGGTCGCTGTGGAGATCCTCCGCCGTCGCGTACCGGTCGCTCGGCTGCTTGGCGATCGCCCGCATGATGATCGCCTCGAGCGGGAGCGGCACGCGCGGCTCGAGCTCGCTCGGAGGCACGGCGGCCTCCGAAACGTGCTTGTAGGCGATCGCGACTGGCGTATCGGCCGAGAAGGGGGGCCGCCCCGTCACCATCTCGTAGAGGACGACCCCGAGCGCGTAGACGTCGCTCCTCCCGTCCACCCCGAGGCCTTGCGCCTGCTCCGGCGAGAAGTAGGTCGCCGTGCCCATGACGAGCCCGGTCTGGGTCACGTTGTCGTCTGCCCCGATCGCGCGGGCGATGCCGAAGTCGGTCACCTTGACCTGCCCGTCACGGGTGATGAGGACGTTGCCGGGCTTCACGTCCCGGTGGACGACGCCGTGACGGTGCGCGTAGCTGAGCGCCTTCGAGATGTCGGCGGCTATGCCGGCAGCGCGGGCCGGCGGCAAGGGCGCCTGGCTGCGGATGATGGCCGAGAGCGGCTCGCCGTCGACGTACTCCATCACGATGAAGTACGTCCGTTCCGACTCGCCCCAGTCGAAGACCGGGACGATGTTCGGATGCGAGAGGTTGGCGGCCGCCTGTGCCTCCCGACGGAACCGCTCGACGAAGCTCGAGTCGCTCGACAGTTCGGGGAACAGCACCTTCAACGCCACGGGCCGGTCGAGGAGCAGATCGCGCGCGAGGTAGACCTGCGCCGTCCCGCCTCGGGCGATCTGGCGGATCAGCTCGTAGCGGCCGTTGTAGATGCGGGCGCGGTCGTCTGCCGACGGCGACGGAGGCGTCGTCATGTTGCGGGGAGCCTATTCCCTGGCCCCGCCGCCCCGGGTGCGGCCGGGTTCCGCCCCCTGCGCGCCATCGCTCCTACGTGCGCGGGCGCGCTCACCCGCCGCCTCCTGCGCCGCCGGCCTTCGCCGTCGTCGAGGTCACCTTCGGCGAGGTCGTCGTGGGCACGGCCGTCGTGGATGGCGGCGTGGTCGTCGTGGTCACGGCCGTCGTGGACGGCGGGGACGTGGTCGACGGCACCGAGCTGGTGGAGGCCGCGGGCGGGTTCGTGGCCGTCGTGGTGGTCGTCGGGGCGTCGGGGTTCATCCCGAGAGCGGTCGAGAGGCGCACCAGGCTGAGCAGCTCCTGCTTGGCGGCGCCGTAGGACGACTCCGGGATGCCGTGACGCACCTCGACGACGGAGTTCGGGAGGAGGTCGCTCGTCGTGAGCGAGGAGGTCTCGACGAGCTGCGGCTTGAACCAGAGCAGGCCACCTGGCCGGCCGGCGAAGATGCTGACCCTGTCCCCTGACAGGCCGACGAAGTAGGACGAGCGCTGGAACCAGATCACCACGGCCACCGCCCCCCCGAGGAGGCCGGCGAGCAGGACGAGGAACGTGAACACGCGAAAGGTCACGACCCGGTCGCGGTACTGGCGAGAGAGGCGCCCGGTCGGCACGAGCACCGTCGCCCGGCCATGGGCGCCGGTGTGCTCTGCGGCGGGGGCGAGGCTCGAGCCCGGCGGTGGCGCCGCCCGGACCGTGATGCTGCGACCGGTGCGTGAGCGGCGTTCGGCGAGGCTGACGTCGCTCTCGCCGCCAGCCCCGGCTGCACCGAGGACGCCGGTGGTCGCAAGTCCTCCTGGGTCCGTTCCCCTCCCGGCACCGGGCGGCTCGTCGCCGTCTGCCTCGGCGTCGAACAGGTGCGAGGAGGGCGCCCGCAATGCCGTCGTGGCGTCAGGGTCGTCCACCTCTCCGCCCGGGACCTCGGAACGGCCCTGAGCGGGCAGCTCTGCTGCGGGAGGACCCGTCGCCAGGCCCTCTCCCAGCCCGCCGGCCGCACCGGCCGCGAGGCCGGCAGCCGCCTCGCCAGCGGAGAGCACGCCGGCATCGGCACCGCCGGCAGGTGGGCCCGGCTCGGTGCCGTCGGGCTGGCGGCTCCTCGTGACCGGCAGCGCCTGGGTGACGTCGGGACCGAGCCGGTCGTCATCCCGGTCGGGCGCGGGCATGCGCGCCGGCACCATCTCGAGAGCCTGGAGCTCGTCGGCCGGGTCGGCGTCGACGACGTCGATCACGACCACCGTGACGTTGTCGATCCCGCCTCGGGTGAGAGCTGCTTCGACGAGAGCTCGCGCCGCCTCATGCGGATCTGCCACAGTCGCGAGCACCCGAGCGATCTCGCCCTCGGGAACCTCGTCGCTCAGACCGTCGCTGCAGAGCACGTAGCGGGACCCCACGACCGGCTCGAGGTCCCAGATGTCGACGTCGACGTCGGCATCGATCCCGAGCGCGCGGGTGAGGACGTGCCGATGGGGGTGGACGGCCGCCTCGGCGGGTGTGAGCTCTCCCGAGCGGACCATCTCCTCCACCACCGAGTGGTCCTCGGTCATCCTCGAGAGGGTCGGCCGCTCCTGGTCGTCCCGGTCGAGCCGGTAGGCACGAGAGTCGCCGACGTTGACC
>DATGKK010000081.1:0-15540 GCA_035294725.1 Acidimicrobiales bacterium
GGGGTGGATGGTTCGAGCCACCTCCGGCGGGAGCCCGAACCAGTACCTCGAGGTCGGGTCGATCTGGGTGGCATGGGCAAGGAGCGCGTCGCGCCGGACGTCCTCGTAGCCAGAGAGGTCGATCGAGGTCGTGATCTCGTCCTCGTGGTCGGGCCGTTCGAACCAGCGGGCGTCGAAGGGCGACTCGAGGCCGAGCTCGAGGAACTTTTGGTGGCTCTCGACGATCCGCTTTCGCGACCAGACGGTGTAGTAGAGCTTGAGGGGCTGGTACGGAGGGCCGGCCTCCTCGAAGCGCCCGGGGTCGCCCGCCGCCTCGAAGGCCGCCACGGCGATCTCGTGAGCCCTGATGTGGTCTGGGTGCGGGTACCCGCTGTGGTCGTCCCCGTACCCGATGATCACCTGCGGGCGGACCCGCCGGACGATCGCCACGAGCTTTCCGACCGCCTCCTCGAGCGGCACCGACCCGAACGCGTCCGGGCGCTGGTTCGCCTCCGATCCCGGCATGCCCGAGTCCCGGTAGCCGAGCAGCTCGACCTCGTCGTAGCCGATGATCCGAGCCGCCGTCTCGAGCTCACGGGCCCGCACGGCCGCGAGGTCCGCCCTCACCTCGGGGGTGTCCATGGCCGGGTTGAGGATGTCACCCTCCTCCCCTCCGGTGCAGGTGACGAGGACGGTGCGAACGCCCTCGGCGTGGTACCTCGCCACGGTCCCAGGGCCCTTCGAAGCCTCGTCGTCCGGGTGCGCGTGCACCGTGAGGAGGCAGAGCCGTTCGTCCATGGGTGGGCACGCTACCGCTCCGCAGGGGGCCTCCGGCACTCTCAAGACCGGGCTTCGGATGGTGACGGTCCGCCTCCGGCAGCGACCCGGGCGGTGACGGGCCCCACCGCGGCCTGAGGAGCTCCCTGGTAGGGCGGCCCGCCGAGCAGGGCTCCCCTGCCGGGCGAGACATCGTCCGCCCTCGACCGACGTAGACTCGCAAGCGTCGCGCTCCGACCAGAGCGGGCGACGCGATCTCCGTGGTCGCCGAGGTGACGGGGCTGAGAGGAAGGGTGCACCGATGGGAGTGATGAAGCGCCTCACGACGATCGTCCAGGCAAAGGCCAACAAGGTGCTGGACAAGGCCGAGGACCCTCGCGAGACGCTCGACCTCTCCTACGAGAAGCAGCTCGAGCAGCTCCAGCAGGTCCGGCGGGGCGTTGCGGATGTCGCCACGGCCCGCAAGCGGATCGAGCTCCAGGCCCAGCAGCTCCAGCAGGCCGCGGCCAAGCTGCAGGACCAGGCTCGCCAGGCCATCAGCCAGAACCGCGAGGACCTCGCCCGTGAAGCCCTCACGCGCCGCTCGGGGATCGCCACCCAGCTCGAGCAGCTGAAGGTCCAGCACGACCAGCTCGTGCAGCAGGAGGAGCGGCTCGTCGCCACCACCCAGCAGCTCCAGGCGCGCGTCGAGGCCTTCCGAACCCAGAAGGAGACCCTGAAGGCCTCCTACACCGCCGCCCAGGCGCAGACCAAGATCGGCGAAGCCGTCTCGGGCATCTCGGAGTCCATGAGCGACACCGGCATTGCCATGCAGCGCGCCCAAGACCGGATCGCGCAGATGCAGGCCCGCGCGGGCGCGGTCGACGAGCTGCTCGCCTCGGGAGCCCTCACCGACCTGAGCGGCACGAGCGACCCCCTCCAGAACGAGCTCGACAAGGCGAGCCAGCAGGGCCAGGTCGAGCTCGAGCTTGCCCAGCTGAAGGGCCAGCTCGCACCGCCGGCTGCGACGGGTGAGCTCGCAACCGGCTCCTCGGCGCCGGCCACCGGCAGCGAGTCCGCAGAGAGCGACGAGGTCGCCCTCGGAGAGCTGGCGCCCGAGGAGGGCACGGCCGAGACACCGGGGAGCACCGCTCCCGGCACGAGCCAGGCAGGGGGCGGGAGCCCGGCCGGCGATCTCTTCTCGCTCGACGGCGGGAGCGGCTCGTGATCGTCCGGATCCTCGGCGAGGGTCAGTACGAGCTGCCTGAGACCGCGATGACCCGTCTCGACGCGCTCGACCACGCTCTCGAGCAAGCGATCGAGGCCTCGGACGAGGCGGCGGCCAGCAGCGCCCTCGCTGCGATCATCGCCGAGGTGCGGAGCTCGGGCACGGCGGTGCACGCAGCCACCTTGATCCCCTCTGACCTCACCGTCCCCCACGAGGGCTCCACCATCGCCGAGATCGAGCAGCTGCTCGCCTCCGAGTCGGCGCCGGACCCCGCGACCTCAGTCACAGAAGGAGCTTGACCATGGCGACCCAGTCGCGAACGCGCAATCGCTTCCCCGTCGACCGGGGATTGAGCGCCCGGATGATGACGACGGTCTTCCTCCTGTTCGTCTTCTACGCCGTCCTCGTGTTCGTGCTCTACAGCTTCGTGAAGAGCCTCGCCATCGTGATCCTCATCCCCGCGGCGCTGCTGTTCGCTCAGTACTACGCCTCGGACAAGATCGCCCTGTTCGCAATGCACGCAAAAGTCGTGGACGAGCACCAGGCCCCCCAGCTGCACGCCATCGTCGACCGGCTCTGCGCCATGGCCGACATGCCGAAGCCGAGGGTCGCGGTCGCCGCCACCGACATGCCGAACGCATTCGCGACGGGCCGGAACCCCTCTCATGCCGTCGTCTGCGTGACCGACGGGATCGTTCGCCGCCTCGGTTACACCGAGGAGCTCGAAGCGGTGCTGGCCCACGAGCTCAGCCACGTCGCCCATCGCGACGTCGCCGTCATGACGGTGGCGAGCTTCCTCGGCATCATCGCCGGCTTCATGACGAGGATGCTGCTGTGGAGCGACATGCTGGGCGGCCTCGGAGGCGGGCGCGGGCGCGGGCGCAACAACAACGCCGCCGGCCAGATCGTGCTGTTCGAGCTCGCCGCGCTGGCGTTCTCGGCGCTCTTTTACTTCCTGAGCTTCCTTCTCATCCGGGCGCTCTCGCGGTACCGTGAGCTCGCCGCGGATCGTGCGGGGGCCATCCTCATCGGCCAGCCCCGGGTGCTCGCGAACGCCTTGATCAAGGTGACCGGCGAGCTCGGGCGCATCCCGATGCGCGACCTGCGCTCGGCCGAGACCTTTAACGCCTTCTTCTTCGCGCCTGCCATCGCCGGCCAGCGCGGAGCGAGCATCTCGACGCTGTTCCAGACGCACCCTCCCCTCCAGGTCCGCCTCGACCAGCTCGCCCGCCTCGAGGCGCAGATGGGCAAGAGCGCCTGAGTGCGGTGCTCGGTTGAGGTCGCCGGCGCGCTCCCTGCACCGCGCCTGACCACGGCGGAGGCCTGAGGGTGCCGCGCATCGTCGACATCCTCCTCGGGAGGAGCAAGCCGGTGCAGGCCGATCTGGACGCGCTCTTCGGTCTCGTCGGCGCCCAGCTCACGCTGCAGGTCTCAGAGGGCCTCGTTCCGACCGGGCAGGCCGGCGTCTGCTTCAAGCCGGTCGCCGGGCGCTCGTTCGCCGAGACGGCGGCAGAGGCAAGCCAGCTGCTCGGCCTCGGCGACACCACCTCCGGCGGCGCCGGGGCGAGCGGGACCCCGGAAGCCGCGGGAGCCGCCGTCGAACCGGTCGCCACGGGCCTGCACCAGGAGGACGACCAGTACGGCTTCCACTGGGTCGTGCTGACGGTCCCCGACTTCCAGGACCTCGTGAACCAGGTCCACCTCGTGAACTCGACGCTCAAGGACAACGGCTACGGGCCACAGCTCCTCTGCTCGGTGTTCGCCTTCCGGCCCGACCCGAGCGCACCCGTGCCCCGCGGCGACGCCCCGCCGGTGGTCCATCTCGTCTACCTCTACAAGCGGGGAGCGTTCTACCCATTCATACCGGTCCCCGGCAGCGAGGAGCGCCGCGACGTCGAGAGCGAGCTGCGCCTGCAGAACGTGCTCGCCGACGACCTGAAGATCGAATCCGACAAGGAGCGGTGGATGCCGCTATGGGGCCTTCCCGTCCGCTGATCGCGGGCGAGACGACCCCTCCGCGCAGCGCCGGCACGCCCTAGCGCGCCGCGCGAGGCCACCGGCCCGTTCGCTGCCTGCGAGCCGGCAGATGCGGTCCCCCGGGGCGGAACGGGTCCCAGGCGCCAGGTGCCCGCGCGAGGTGCGCGCGCACCCGAGCGACCACCTCCGAGGGCGCCAGGTCGGTCGAGCCGTCCTCGGGCTCGAGCCGGCACACGATCGCCCCGACTCCCTCCGCCATCCACCGCACCCCTCCCGGCTCGAGAGAGCTGAGCTCGGCCGCGAGCGGTGCGAGATCGGGGCGGAGCGGCACCCGCCGGCTCACGTACCGCACCCAGCTCTCGTAACGGAGCTCGAGCCAGACCCGTGATCCGGAGATCACGAGCAGCCTGCTGCAGCCGGTAGCCGAGCGGAGCGCCACAGGGTGCAGCTCCTGGCCGCCGCCCGAACCCGCTCCCGGCACCTCGATGACGGCGAGGTCGAGGGCGTGATCCTCGTCAAGCTCGACCTTGCCGCCGGATAGCGTCGCCTGGCTGATCGAGAGGCTCGCGAGCTCGTCGGCGACCAGCGCCTCGAAGCGGCCGGGGTTGGCGAGCAGCTCGCGTGCCGAGGGGAGCACGGCGAGGTAGCGCTCGCCCGCCCCAGCGACGGCCCCAACGAGGGAGTCGGCGAGCGGGCCAATGGCGAAGGCGGCCGTGGCGGCGCGTGCTGCGAGCTCAGGATCTCTGGGCAGCACCCCGAAGTCCCCGCAGGCCGCGACGGCGACCATCAGCTCCTCGTGCTCGAGGGCGAGCTCCGGATCGACGAGGGTGAGGACGGACATGAGGCCGTCCTCGTCGTAGTGGTCGTTCGTCACCGCTTCGGCTCCTGAACCGGCCGCGAGCAGGGTCCGCAGCCGCGGAGGGCACGAGGAGGGCGCACGCTCGAGGCCCAGGTACGCAAAGGCGATCTGGACCGAGAGGTCCCGGGCGAGCTCGGGCGGGGTCGTGCTCTGGGGCCAGTGCGACAGCGTCACGGCGCTCGCCGGGAGCGGCGCACCGTCGACCATGACATGGGGAAGGTGGACGACCTCCTCGACCGGACGGAACCGGCGTCTGATCCCGAGCCCTCCTGCGGCGAGCTCGCTGCCAGAACCCTCGGCTGACGCTTCCGCGTGGAAGCCTGGGTCGCTCGGTACGTCCGATGCCATGGTGCCTACCTCGCTCGTCACGATAGGGCGGCGGCGAGCCCGCGCCGAGCTGGCAGGATGGTCTGGTGGATCTCATCGGAGTGGTCGACACGATGTTCGCCAGGTTCGACCTCGGCGGCTACGCGCTCGCAGAGCTGAGGGCCTGCCCGGGCTACGGGGAGCGCTTCGACGTGGTGTACCGGACGGTCCCCGGCTTCAAGGACCTCGCCGTCGAGTGCAAGCGGTTGATCGAGCACGAGGGCTGCAAGATCGTGGTCGCGCTCGGCATGCCGGGTCGGGCCGCCATCGACCAGGTCTGCGCTCACGAGGCCTCCCAGGGGATCATGATGGCCCAGCTCCTCACCTCCACCCACATCCTCGAGGTCTTCGTCCACGAGAGCGAGGAGGAGGACCCGGCCGACCTGGTGCCGGTCGCCGAGGACCGGGCGCGCAAGCACGCCCGCAATGCCTACTGGATGCTCTACGAGCCCGAGCAGCTCCAGCGCCGGGCGGGCCAGGGCATCCGCCAGGGCTACGCGGATGCCGGCCCGATCGCGAGCGCCTGAGGACTTCGCCTCACGAGCGCAGCTCCGAGCAGACCGCCGGGTTGACGACGGTCGGGTTCGGCGAGGAGCTGCACGAGATCCAGTTCTGGATCTCCCAGACGGCGCCGATCGCCTGCACGTACCCGGGTGGAGGCTGGTAGAGCAGGCGGTGATCGTAGTTGAGCGACAGGTAGTAACCGTTCTGGACCGACAGGGGCGGCCCAGGGTTGAACACGCCGTACTGGCCCGCGGTGAGCACCTCCTGCGAGCCGTTCAAGGTGAGCGTGCCGTGCGCCCCCACGTTGCGCCAGTTCTGCACCTCGAAGAAGCCCTGCAGCGCGGCGACGGCCCCGTCGATCACGGGGTTGCTGACCCAGCAGGTGTCCGGGACCATGTCCGACCACGACGGAGAGGACATGTCGTAGTTGTCCGTGCACTGAGAGCCGCTCGTCGGGTCGGACATCCACACGGACTGGTCGGCAATGAGGCCGGTGATGTCCGTCGAGCTGCCGCAGCCGCTGATGCTCGAGGTGAAGGCCGGGTTCGACCCGGACCCGCTGAGGCCGCAGGAGTACACGAGGCTCCGGGCGAGCACGATGTTGGCCTCGCTCCCCATGTTGAGACCGCCGTTCGTCGCGCCGCCGACCATGAGGTCGCCCTCGGTGCAGTTGGCCGGGATGATCGCCTCGTTCTGCTGCACCCACGGGTCGATGCAGCCACGGTCCGGCGCGCTGCTCTCCGCAGTCGGGAGGATGGGCCAGGCGTTGTCCCTCTCCGCCTGGTCCGTGAGCCCGCTCGTCGTGAGCGGCGTGTTCTGGACCCAGATCACCTCGTCAGGAGGCACGTTGTCCACCTCCGTGATCTGGTCCGTCTGGACCGCTCCGCTCGAGCTGACCTGGGTGTTGCTGCCCGTGCACGCGGTGCCGCCGCACAGTGAGTCGATCTGGCTGCCGTCGAAGGTGACCGTGCCCATCTCGTTCTGGCCGCAGGCCGCCGTCTGGCCGAGGTAGGTCGACGCCTCCGGGTTCTTCGTGAGGGGGCTCCAGACGTACATCGTCTCGGACTCCGTGGACGGGTTGTAGTAGAAGCGGATCGCGGTCGGTCCCGTGAAGACGCAACCGAGGAGCTGGTCGTCGAGGATCTCCTGCTTGATCTCGTCGGCGATCGGAGGCAGAGATTGGTCGACGTTGAAGCTGATCGACCCGACGGTCGGCGCGTCCGGGGCGCTGCACTGCCGGAAGGGATCCTGGACCCATCCGTACGGCCTCCCGTTGTGGGTGCCGGGCCAGCCCGGCGGGAAGCCGGAGAAGTTCTCGGGTGCCGCCGTCGACAGCGAGGTGAAGGTCGGGTCGCCACAGGTCGTGAGCTCGTCGTGGCTGTAGACGGGGCCGTTGAAGGAGTCACCCGTCACCCAATAGTTGACCGGGCAGGCGCCCTGGCTCCCGACGGCCTTGCCGAAGGTGTAGCCGGAGCCGGAAGGGTCGGGCCACGTGCCGTACCACGGCCCGAAGTAGGGGTTGGTGGCACTGTACGGCTGGGACCGATCGGGGTAGCCCGCCGGCGGGTAGACCGCCTGAACGTTGGTGCTGTACCAGTCGACGAAGGTGTTCTCCTGCCACGCGTCGTACTGGCAGAGCGCCTGCGCGTACGGCTCTCCCTGAGCGGGGTCGCCGGCGGGCGCGGTGTTCACCGTGACGTTCGCCTCGTCGAATTCGTGCGAGCCGCTCGTCTGGAGGTTGCCGCGCTCGTAGGTGTTCTCCCACTGCAGGTAGTCGGTCCAGTTCGGCTGCTCGAAGGTGGAGAAGTAGACGTCCTGGAGCGCCCCTGAGAGCTCGAGCGTGGCGACGATGCGGCGGTAGACGGCTCCGGAGCCCGATCCCGCCCGCCCGATCACGGTGAGGATCAGCTCGCCGGGATACTGGGCGCCGCTGTTGCTCGTGTCGAGCTGCGAGGCGTTCGGGGTGTACTCGAACCACTCCCGGTTGGACGGTCCGGAGCTGACCGGCACCCACGAGGTCGTGCAGCTCCCCGTCGCGCCGGTGAAGGCCGGGTTGCACCCACCCTCCGAGCTCGGCGGCTCGTCGGCCCCGCTCCAGCGGTAGTAGTCGCTGTAGCTGTCGAGCAGGGTGCGGTACTCCTGGAGACCGGCCTGGGCGGCGGCCAGCGCCGTGTCGTAGCCGACCGAGTCGTTGACCGCCGGCGTGACGGCCCGGAGAGTGGCGAACGCGACCACCGGCAGGAGCCCGAGCATCAGCACGACGATGAGCGCCATCACGAGCGCCTGCCCGGACTCACCGTCCACCGCCCGCATGGCGGCGAGCCGCCGCCTCAGCACGCCGCTCTCGGACCGCCGCCGCCTCATAGCTGCCCCCCTGTCACTTCCCTGTTGCGCAGGAACACCACCGTGTTGACCTCCGTGCCCAGCTCCGCGTCGTAGCCCTGGGTCTTCGGCCCGGGCGGCGGGAGGAACGTGGCGTCCAACCCGACGGCCTGGACGGCTGCCTGGTTCGACTCGGTTGGCGTGGGCGTGATCGCCGACAGCCCCGGCTCCGGCACCGTCCCGGTCGGCGTCGTGACGGTGTCAGCCAGCGTGTAGAAGCTGAAGATCGGCGTCGTCGGCGCTTCGATGTAGAAGGCCTCGACGAGCCGGACGCCCGCCGGCAACGAGGTCGTCGTGCTCGACGAGTCGGCCCCGATGCAGCGGTTCAAGCCGCTCGAGCCCGTGCCGGACTGAGGCAGGCCGAAGATGACCTCGATCGTGTCCACCTTCGAATTCGACGTCGGGCAGAGCTCGGCCTCGATCGTCTCGGTCGCGGAGGTCACGATCTGGTTGGAGCCCGTCCCCGTCGTCGAGGTGCCAACGGAGGCCTGGAAGACGATGTCGTCGCCCGATACGTACTTGAAGGTGGTGAGGCTCCGGAGGTACTGCGTGAAGGTGCGCTCTGCCAGCTGTGCCTGCTGGAGGCCCTTCAGCGTGTCGATCTGAGCCGAGGACTCCCCCATCAGCCGCACGAGGATCAGCGTCACCATGGCCGCGAAGACGCCAAACACCGCCATCGTGACGATCATCTCGACGAGGGTGAAGCCCTGGTCCTCCCTTCCCGCGAGGCGGCGCCGGAGCCGGGCGGGGCCTGCCCTGCGTGAGAGCTCGGTCATGACTCGGCCAGCGTTCCGGTCTGGGGCGTGCCGCTCGGGGTCGCGGCGGAGGCGGCCTCCGCGATCCAGCCCGAGGGAGTGAGCCACACGTAGGGATCAGGCGAGAGCGCCACGCCGTTCGCCTCGAGCTCGTACTGCCCGAGCGGCAGGCCGGCGGTGTAGAGGTTGGAGCCGCTCGACGCAAGGGCGTAGGAGATCCCGGCTCCCCCCTGCTCGACCGCTGTGATGGGACCAGCGGCAGAGGTGGAGAGGGCAAGCTCGTACACGGGGACGGTCACCGAGCCGGTGCCGCCCGGGGCCACCGAGATGGAGGGGGACTGCTGTTGCTCGGATCCGGTGTAGCTCGCCCACGACGGCGAGGACTGGGCCTGGTCGCCTGACCAGACGCCATAGCCGTTGGTGTAGGGGAACAGGAGAAGGCTGGTCGGCGTCGCCCCGCCGGTTCCGCTGAAGGCGTACTCGCCCCCGCTGAGCGACGGGTTGCCGACCGAGATCGGGATTCCCGCGGCAGGCGAGAACGCACTCGTGTAGCACGACGGCGTCACCTGAGCGCCGCAGGTGTAGGTGACCGGCTGGAGGGTCACCGACTCCGTCTGGCCCTCCGCGATCTGGAGCGGGTTGTTGATCTTCGTCACCTCGCCCTCAGAGACCGAGAGGTCCCCGGAGCTCGGTTGGGTAGGGGTGAGGTCGCTCAGCTCCTGGGAGCTCACCCACCCCGAGTTCCCCGACAACGTGATGAGGTAGTACCAGTCGGGGTCGGCGACGAGATTGTCCACGACGGCGCAGCCAGAGCTCGTCGAGTAACTGGTCTTCCCGCCCGGGAGCGCCGGCGCCCGGTCGGGGTTCGCCACAGCTGCGACCTCGGAGATCGTGAAGTTGATGTTGCTCGTGACGGGCGCGTCGTCGAGGCCGACGAGCTCGACGGCGACCGTCGCCTTGTCGAGCGAGAGCACTCCCGCCTTTCCCGGCGCGAGGTCGGTGGTCTGGACCACCGGCGGAGTCCCTCCCATGTTGCGCCAGGTCACGGTTGCCGTGATGCCCCAGATCTCACCGGTCTCGGAGGTGCTGCTCGACGTGCAGAGCGTGACCGGGGCGGTCGAGGTGCCGCTCGGGTTCTGCACGCTGAAGGCGACCTCCGTCGTGAAGTCCGTCCCGCCGACGGTGTCGTGGTAGGTGTAGGTGCCGGGCGAGATGTTGCCGCCCTCGGCATAGGCGGCGGCCTGGAACAGCTCCTCGTACTGGGTGGCGAGGTTGCCCGCCTCGATGACGTTGCGCTGCTGGCTGCTCAGCAGCTGGATCGAGTCGATCCCCTCGAAGCCGCCGAGCAGGACGATGAGGACGATCGCGACGGCGACGACGAGCTCGACGAGCGAGAGGCCCCCGTCGTCTCTCAGGGCGCGCCCGCGCGCCGTCATCGCCGCGCGCAGCGCGCTCTTTCCGAGGCCCCTCATCGCGCATCCACCATCTCGTCTGGTGCGACCGCGCCCCGCCCGCGGCGGGACCCCGCCAGCACAATCCTCCTCCCTCCAGGAAGACTGCTGCCCCGACACCGTTGCCAGCGTCAGGCAGATGCCATCACACGTGAGTGTAACGCAATCGGGACATCGCGCGATACACGGCGAGGTGCGGGTTGCCCACGCGCTAGAAACCGTGCCGTGCGACTCGCCACCTGGAACGTGAACTCGGTCGGAGCCCGCGCCCCGAGGGTGCGGGAGTGGCTCGAGGAGAGCCAGCCGGACGTCCTCTGCCTACAGGAGCTCAAGTGCCCCGCCGAGGCCTTCCCGGCCGAGATCACCGACGGCCTCCCCTACGAGGTGGCGGCCCACGGGGAGGGTCGTTGGAACGGTGTCGCCATCCTCTCGAAAGTCGGGCTCGACGACGTCGTGCGGGGCTTCGAAGGCCAACCGGGGTACGCGCCTCCACCTGGCGATCCCGACTCCGTCCTCGTGACGGTCGAGCAGGCGCCGGTCGTCGAGGCACGGGCGATCGGGGCGACCTGCGGGGGCGTGCGGGTGTGGTCGGTGTACGTGCCGAACGGGCGGGCGCTCGACAGCCCCCACTACGGCTACAAGCTCGAGTGGCTCGCCGCGCTGAGACGCGCGCTCGAGGCCGAGGTGCGGTCGGCCGGCGCGTTCGTGATCGCCGGCGACTTCAACGTCGCCCGAACCGACGCCGACGTCTGGGACCCGGGCGCCTTCACCGGCTCGACGCACGTGAGCGAGCCGGAGCGGTCGGCGGTGAGCGCGCTCGAAGAGCTCGGCCTCACCGACGTCGTGCCCCGGGCGCTCAAGCACGGCACCCCGTTCACCTACTGGGACTACCGCGCCGGCATGTTCCACAAGAACGAGGGCATGCGCATCGATCTCGTCCTCGTAAGCGAGCGGGTCGTGGCGGGGCTGAAGGATGCCTACGTCGACCGGGAGGCCCGCAAGGGGAAGGCGCCGTCGGACCACGCCCCGGTCGTGATCGACTTCGATCTTTGAGGCGAGCGCTCCCCGCTCGCCGGATCAGCTGGCCGGCCGGTCGGCGAACACGAAGAGCAGGTCGACCTCGCAGGCCCGCTCGCCCCGGACCCGTGCGGCGCCGTGCCCGGTCCCGGCCCGCGCCGAGAGGCGGCCGAGGCTCACCTCGAGCTCGAGCTCGTCGCCGGGGACGACCTGGCGCCGGAAGCGGGCCCGGTCGATCCCGCCGAAGAGCGGGAGGCGACCACGGAAGCGCTCGTCGGCGAGGACGGCAGCGGCGCCGAGCTGGGCGAGCGACTCGACCATCAGCACGCCCGGGAGCGTGGGCCGGCCCGGGAAGTGGCCGGAGAAGAACGCCTCGTCGCCGGTGAGCCGCCAGCGGCCACGGGCCGCCACCCCCGGCTCGAGCTCGGTGATCTCGTCGAGGAGGAGGAAGGGCGGCCGGTGCGGCACCAGGTCCTCGGGACGCCAGGTCGTCGGCGCTCGGTCCTCGTGCCCGTCGGCTGGCATCGCCGGCGACGCTATTACGGCGTGATCCGGTACTGCGAGACGGTCCAGTTCTGAAGGATCTGCCCGCCGTGCTCGCCGTAGGTGAAGTCGAGCGTCGGGCCGCCGTGCATGGAGAAGCAGCTCAGCGCGAGCGAGCCGATGGTCGTGTAGTGCGTCCCGTTCAGGGTGAGACTGGCTCCGGGCGCGTAGAGGTTCGAGTCCATCACGGTGTTCTTCGGGAAGTTGATGGCGGAGTCGCCGCCCCAGAAGATGTTGAAGTCGCTCGGTGCCCCCGCCACGACCTGAGTGCCCCCGCTCGCGGTGACGGTTGGCCCGGTGTACCCGCTCGGGGGGTTGGTGACGTTGATGTAGCCGCTGACCGTGAGCTGTGGGCTGGTCGAGCCACCGACCGGGCAGGTGTAGGTGCCCGAGCCGCCGGGAGTGTCGAAGGGGCACTGCCCTGAGGTGAGCCCCGACCCGCAGGCCTCGGGCAGGTCGAACAGGTTCACCGGCCCGATCGGCGAGGACGGGGTGCCGGTCCCCGAGATTTGCGGGATGAAGGGCGGCATCGGGCAGATCGTGATGTCGTTCGAGTCGAGGTAGTAGTTCCCGGGCGGGATGGTGGAGAAGTGGTCGGGGAGCGACGCCGTCGGAGTGGTCGTCGACGCGCACCCGGCTGTCGAGAGGCTCGTGCCCGTCGTGTCGCCGATGAAGACCGGCCCGCCCGGCACGAGGCTCGTGCAGTCGAACACGGCGTCCTGCGGCGGCGTCGGGGCCGACGACAGGACCGGCTGGGCCTTGAAGCCGAGCCCGGGCAGCGGGCAGTAGGTGGAGCCCCCCGCCACCTGGCAGTTCGGGCACTGGCCGTCGGAGGAGCCGCCGGTCGCGATGCAGGGCGCGAACGCCGTCGACACCTGGTCGCCCACGCAGATGGATGGGTCGGCCGGCGACAAGGTGGTGTTCTCGTTGAGCTGGGTCACCCCGGAACACGAGATCGTGCCGCCGTTCTCGGCAATCCAGACGCTGTCCGTCGGCCCGCCGCCGGTGCAGGTGAGCTGGCCGCTCGGCCCGCCGCCGAAGTTGATGGTGACGTTGCCCGTGATCTGGAGCGGGTTGCCGCTGCCGGCACCGACCGCTGCGCTGCCGGAGTTCCCGTTGATCGTGAGCGAGCCGATCGCGAAGATGGCGAAGTTGTTCGACTCCCGGTAGACGAGCTCGGTGGCGCGGCGGCTCTCGGAGCCGACCTTGGCCTGCGAGATCAGCTCCACCTCGTTCGTCACCCCGAAGGGCAACAGGCCCGTCTTCTCCTCGGCAACGTAGTACTGCACCCCCGGGGCGGCGGGGACGGGGTGGGCAGCGCTCTCGTTGGTGCACGACGTGAGACCGGCCGACGCGAGCAGGGAGGCGGGGGGCTGTCCGACGCAGAAGCTGCTCACCTGGTCGCCCATCTGGTCCAGCTGGAACAGGGCGTCGCTCAGGCCCGAGTTCGCCTGGGCGACGGCCTGCTCCCCGTTCTGTGACGAGGTCGCCACGTGGAACGTCGGCACCGTGGCGCCGACGGTGACGACGATGAGGGCGGCGAGCACGAACACAAGGATGATCACGGCGACGAGGTTGCCGGCGTCACCACGCGCGGCGACGGCCTCTCGGGCGCTGCGCCGCCTCGATGCGAACCACTCGGTCATTGGTACCTCCTCAGCACGCCTGGGCGAGCAGCGCCGGCTCGTTCGGCAACGGGACGGTGGAGCGGACGTGCAGCGGGATCTGCTGCCCGGTCGACTTGGCGTCGAGCGAGAGGGTCACGGTGACCGAGACGCCGCACACCGGAGCGGCCTGGTTCGGGATCGTCGTCGAGGTGGGCGTCGTCGCCTGCGTGAGCGACGAGGACCCCTGGGAGATCGCGAACATCGTCCCGTTCGCGTTCACAACGTCGGCGAGGCTCATGCCGGCGATCCAGCCGCCGGTCTTGCAGATGCCGGTCGACCCGGAGTTCGCCGGGACGAACGAGTAGCGGGTGAGGGTCCCGGTGGAGGAGTCGTAGGCCCACACCACGTTGGCGGCGAAATGGCTCGACTCATAGGGAGTGGGCACCGTCGTCGTCGTCGAGGAGGATGTCGGGCAGGGGTCGTAGCGGTCATCGACCTCGTACATCGCGATCACGTCGGTCGGCGTTGCGTCGTTCGCTCCCGGGCTCGTGACCGTGGCGCTCGGGAGCGTGACCGCCGAGAGGAACGACGCGGGCACGAGCGTGAGGGGATCAGCCGAGCGCAGGTCGGCGTCGAGCACCCGGACGACGTTGCGGACCTGGCCCTGCTGCTCGGAGTAGTTCACGGTGTTGACGCTGGACTTGGCGAAGTTCACGTAGAGGGCGAAGAAGGCGCCGAGGAAGATCGACATGAGCAGGAGGGAGACGAGCAGCTCCACCATCGTGAGACCCTCGTCGCCGAGGCGGCGGAGGCGCATCGGAACAAGGCGCGCAGCTCCGGGCCGGTGGCCGCTTCCTCGGGGTGGTGCAGGCCGTGGCATCGCTCAGTAGGTGTAGGTGTACGGAGCCGAGAGGATCGAGTTGTCGCTCGCCTGAAGCTGGGCGGTGCCCGAGGTGCCCGTGACGTTGGCGGGCACGGTCACCGTGCAGCTCGTGCCGCCTGCGATGCAGGTGGTGCTCGTCGCCCCGACACCGTTGAAGTCGAAAGCCGTGTCGTACGGGTACAGGTTGGTGCCGGTGACGGTGACGGTCGAGCCGGACGCTCCGCTCCCGCTCGCGATGGCGGTGCTCGTGATCGTCGGCTGGTAGGTGAACTGGGCGACGGCCTGAGGGGCCGAGGTCACGTACGGCGTCGTCGTGGTCTCGGTGATGACGAAGTAGACGCCGCTCGCCGCCGACGACGACAAGGTCGGGGCTGTCAGGGTGCACGACGTCGTCGTGCAGTTGGTCACGGTCTGGCAGTACGTCGTCGCCGACGAGCAGTTGGAGGAGAACGAGCCCGTGCAGTTGACGGTGGCCGAGCAGAACTCGAACACCTGCGAGCTCGTGGAGAAGCCGGTCCCGGTCACCGTGACCGAGGCGCCGGCGTTCCCGGACACCGGCGTGACGTCGGTGATCGTCGGTCCGAGGGGCGCCGTGCCCGAGGCGTCTCCCGACTCGGTCGAGGCCGTCCCGTCGGGGCTGTAGGCGGTGACGTAGAAGTCGTAGACCTGGGAGGCCCCGCCCTGCACGAGCCCCGTCACGCAGTAGGTGCCGGTGTTGTTCGAGCTGTTGTAGAGAAACGTCGTCGGCGGCCGAGTGCCGACGACGGCAGGGCAGGCGCTGCCAGAGGTGGTCGCCGTGAGGAAGCCGCTGCTGTACTGGTTCTGGTTCACGTCGGCCCAGCCGACCTTGAAGCAGCTCGTCGAGCTCGTCCACCCGGAGGGGATCGACCAGGTTACCGTGACCTCACCGGCCACGGTCTGCGGCGTGACGGCCGTGATCTGCGGCTGGGCGGGGCTGCTCGAGACCGCCGAGAGCGGGTTCAGCCCGCCCGGGTAGACCAGCCCGTCCTGGTAGAGCACCTCGTTGCCGATCGATCCGTTGTGCCAGGTGACCTCGACGAACACCCGGTCGTAGGCGCCCTGGCGGGTCGTCGTCGTCCCGTTGCAGCCGAGCTGCGCGGCCGCCTCGGCGACGATGTGGGTGTAGACGGTGTAGACGGTCCGTGCGAAGACGACGTGGGTCATGATCGGCGCGAACGGGGTCGCCGAGGAGCCGATCGTGAAACTCGGCGC
>DATGKK010000082.1:0-21243 GCA_035294725.1 Acidimicrobiales bacterium
TCGGCGTGGACGCGACCCCGGCCACGGGAGCCGGTAGCGCTTCGGTCGCCATGCTGCCGCAGAAGTGCGACCCGCCGTAGCCGTACACATGGCCGGCGCCGGTGAAGAGCCGGTAGCCGCTCGGCGACGTCGGCGTGGAGCACGAGACCGCCGGGGCCGACAGCGGGTCGGCGACACCGGTCCGCTGCGGGTTGCCGCGGAACATTGGCCACGGTGGCGCGCTGGCCGGCGCCGGGATGTTGAAGGCGCGCAGGAAGTTGTTCACGGTCGTGCTGCCCGCGAAGCCGCAGTTGGTGAAGAGCATCCAGCCCGTGGCCGACCCCGGCACGTAGGCAACGGGAGGAGCGCCCCCGACGTAGCAGCCGGGATCGATCGGTTTCGTTCCCGTGCCCGCGACCTTGTGCCCGTTCTCGGCATTGAGCACGTAGAGGCCCGCGACGTTGCCGATGAGCACGTCGTTCGAGCTGAGCCCTCCCGAGGACCTGTCCGTCACGTTGGCGAGAGTCGGCGACGACAGCAGCTCGCCGTAAGTCGTGATGTTCGTTCGCCAAAGCTCGCGACCGGACTGGCTCCACGCCGTGACGATGGCGTCGCCCGAATCCGGGCAGTTCTGGCACGAGCTCTCGAACACCTCGGTCGGGCCGCCCGGCACCGCCGGACCGACGGCCGGCGACCCGATCGTGGCACCCCCGGTGTTGACGGGCCATCCCTTCATGAGGTCGCCGTTGGCAGCATTGAACGCGAAGATCTCGTCCTCGGCCGGCTTCACGTCCCGCCCGGGTCCGTAGAACCACGAGGTGCCGACGACGACGACCGGCGTGGAGCCGAACATCGTCACGGCGGGGCTGGACCAGACCGTCTCTGCCAGGCAGCGCTCCCAAATGAGATGAGGCGCGTTGTCGTAGTACCGGTAGTCCGAGACCCAGCCGCTGTAGCAGGGAACCCCGTTGGTCCCCTTGAGCCCCGTCGCGTCACCGCCCTCGATGATGTCCATCTTCCCGGTGTGCGTCACGTCGACGAGTGACGGCGAGGACCAGATGGTGTCCGCACGGTTGATCGGAAAGCCGGGCAGCAGCTTCCCGGAGGGGTTGAGGGCGTAGACGTAGTGGTCGAAGGAGCCGAAGACGATGTCCTGCTGGCCGTTGCCCGTGAGGTCGCCGATAGCCGGGGTCGCGAACACGGAGTTCGTGTAGTCGGCTGGTCCTCCCCACTGCGAGAATGTCTTTTTCGTGAGGAAGCGGAAGCGCACCGTCCCGTTCGCGTTCCACGCCATCACACCGCCGTTCTGGTCCTTCACGTACTGGCTCCCGAGGCCCACGACGATGCTTGGCTCGGCGCTCGGACCGTCGAGGTAGGCGATCGCCGGGCTCGAGTCGATCGCCGTCGCTGTGTCCCCCGTCAGCGTCGCCCGCTGCGGCCAGCCGGGCAGTTCCTTGCCCGTGAGGGCGTTGACCACGTACACCTCGCCCGAGAGGGAGGCGTCCACGACGACCTTTTGTCCGTCGATGGATCCCACGACCGGGGACGTGAAGGCCTGGCCCCCGATGTGACACCCGATCACCCATGCCGGCTGCCCGAACCAGGTCGGGTAGGTCCCTGGGCAGGAGTCCGCCAGCTCCTCGGCGATCGGCGTGCGGTCCCGAGCCGCTCCTGGAGGGGGGCTCGACACCGTCGTGGCAGCGACGGCCAGCGACGCGAGCCCGAGCACGATCGCAGCTGCGTGCCGCCGCACGCGCCACGAGGAGAGCTTGCGGTCGACGCGCGTGCCGACGGCATTTCCTCGCGGACTGCGGATCTCCATCTCTGCCCCCTTTGGCGCGTGCCTTCCACGTGGCGGACGGGCTTGCCGCCCATTCTGTCACGCTCAGCGCGCATTCGCACACGGAGAGAGGTCAAAGGGGGCCAGTCTGCCTCCCCGGTAGCATCCCTGCCGTGGCGAAGATCGCGTTCGTGACCCCCCGCTACGGCGATGGCGTGCTCGGCGGCTCGGAGTCACGGGTGAGGGAAGAAGCGCGGGGGCTCGCCAAGCGCGGTCACGAGGTCGAGGTGCTGACGACCTGCGCCCGGGACCATCACACCTGGCAGAACGTGTGGCCGGCGGGCCTCGGCACCGACGGTGGGGTGACCGTGCGGAGGTTCGAGACGATCCCCCGCTCCGACCCCGTTGTGTGGTCGGCGCTCGAGCGCCGGATCTTCGCCGGGGACCGCCTCACCGACGAGGACGAGCTTGCGTGGGTGAACGCCCGCTTTCGCGTTCCCGAGCTCTACCTCTACTTGGCCGAGACGGCGCGCGAGTACGACGCGCTCGTCTTCTCCCCGTACCTGTTCTGGACGACCCTCTACTGCATCGGGATCGCCCCTGAGCGCAGCATCTTGATGCCCTGTCTGCACGACGAGCCCTACGCCTACCTGAGGTCGGTGCGAGCTGCGCTCGCCGGGTCGGCAGAGGTGTGGTTCCAGTCCGAGCCCGAGCACCAGCTTGGGCACCGGCTCGCCCCGCTGCCCTCGCATCGGGTCATCGGTTCGGCCGTCCACGTGCCAGAGCAGTACGACCCGGCGGGGTTCCGGGAGCGCCACGGGCTCGAGCGGCCCTTCGTGCTGTGCGCCGGGCGTCGCGAGGAGGGCAAGGGGTGGCCGCAGGCGATGCGCGGCTTCGCCGCTGCCCTTGTTCGGCACGGGCTCCAGCTCGATCTCGTGACGGTGGGCGCGGGTGATCCGGAGATCCCGCCGGCCCTGCGTGAGCGGATCATCGACCTCGGCTACCTCGATGATGGAGAGGTCGCCAATGCCTTCGCCGCTGCGGAAGCCTACTTACAGCCGAGCCCGAACGAGAGCTTCTCGCGCACGATCATGGAGGCCTGGCTGGCATCGACGGTGGTGATCGCCAACATGGCAAGCGAGGTGGTGGCCTGGCACTGCGAGCGCTCCGGCGGGGGCCTCGTCTATGGCGACGAGATCGAGATGGGGGAGTGCCTCCGTCTCGTCGCCGAAGCGCCGAAGCTCGCTTCCGAGCTCGCCGGGAGGGGCCGGGAGTACGTGCTCTCGAACTACACCTGGCCGAAGATCCTCGACGGCATGGAAGTAGCGCTGGAGCGGTTCTCCTCGTGAGGGCGGTCGTTGTCGGCTCGCTGCCGCCACCGATCACGGAGCGCTCCCGCTCCTTGCTGGCCGAGGTTCTGCGGTTGCGGCGGGAGGGCTGTGAAGTGGAGGTGGTCTCCCCCCGCGCCGACACCGTGGCCCACCGTTACCTCGAGCTGCCCGGGCCGGCGGCCGCGCTGGAGCTCGGGCTCGCCTGCCGTGGTGCCGACCGCGTCGTGGTCCAGCTCGAGCCCGGCTTCCCCGCCGGCGACCAGTCGGGTAGGGCCGGCCGCGCCCTCGGCCTCGGCGCCATCGCCCTTGTGCTCGCGTACAAGCGCAGCGAGGTGGTCATCAGGCTCCACTCGATCCACGACCTCCCTCGCGGGGCCGGAGGGCGGGCCGCCGAGTCCCTGTGGGCGGTCGCGGACCGCATCGATGCCGGCAGCGAGGAGACGTTCGAGCAGCTCGTGTCCAGCGTGCCGGCCGCGCACCGTGCGAAGCTCCAACTCGCCACGGAGATGGTGGCGCTCGGCGGCGATCGGAGCCGGAGCGCCGACCTTGGAGCAGGGGCGAGCTACGAGGCGGTGACCGACCTCGTGCGCGCACGGGCCGCCGAAGCGAGGATGCGGGTCCTCTCCGCGCCCGGCGTCGGTGCCGCGCCAACGAGAGGGCCGGCTCGGGTCCCGCTGTGGCAGTGGCAGCCCGTGCCAGGCGCGGGAGTGCCCCCTCTTGCCCAGTCCCTGTCGAACGAGCGAGCCCACGGGACGCTCGCCCGCCGGATGGCGCGGGCGGCACTGGTCGCCGCCGAGGAGCACCCGGCCACGCGCCCGGCTGCCCGCGCGATACGACGCGCGCGCCGGTTGGTAGCTCGCTCGATCGGGTGAGGGCCCGGCGGCCTCGCTCCGGTTCGGGTGGCCGGCTCGATCAGGGAGCCAGTTCGGCGAGCACCGCGCGGGCGGCGAGGTCGAAGGTGTGCTCGTTGGCGTAGGCCATTGCCGCTGCCCCGAGACGTTCCCGTGCGGCTCCATCGGCGAGGAGGGCGGCGAGCGCGCAGGCGAGCTCAGGGGCGCCGCAATCGGGCGGAACCTTGCGGACTGCGCCGTCGGGGAGCTCGTGCATCCAGCCGAGATCCGACACGACGGTGGCGACGCCGGCCGAGCAGGCCTCGCTCACGGTCCCGGACGCCTCGCCGAAGGCCCTCGATCGGAGCTGGACGGCGACGTCGGTCTCCCCGAGCAGCCGCAGGTATGCCTCCCAGGGGACCTCGTTCGTCACCTCCACGCGCTCACCGACCCCGCGCGCGGTCGCCAGCGCGACGAGCTCGGCAGCGAGGCTCGTCGCGACCGGGCCGACGAGCCGCAGCCGCACTTCGACGCCGTCCCGCACGAGCAGGGCGAGGGCCTCGACGAGCAGGTGCGGCCGCTTGGAGGGGTCGACGAGCCCGAAGGACGCGAGCGTGTACGGGCCTCCCCCCGCCCGGTGCTCGGCAGCGGCGCTGCGTGCGCGCTCGACGATGCGCAGCTCGCTCTCGGAAAGGCGCGCCATGGCGAAGGGAACGACCCCGATCCGGCCGGCAAGCTCGGGCCCGGCGTCGAGCTCGGCGAGGGATCTCGCCGCCTCGGAGGTGACAAGGAGCCGGTCGGTGTGGGCGAGCACCTCCCGGGTGAGGAGCAGGCCGTACCGGTCGCGGTCTGCCTCGCCGATCCAGCCGTTGCTGCCGAGGTGGGCGGGGAGCTGCGGGTACGCCCTCGCGACGGCTTCGCGCAGCCCACCGGGAACCGCGCCGGGGAGATCCTGGGAGAGCGCGAGCAGCCCGCTCAGCCGGACGTCGTGGCAGAGCACCGCCCCCCTGCGGCGGCGGATGGAGGCGAGAGCTCGGGAGTGGAACTCGGAGTTCCCGATCACGTACAGGACGCGGTCGTAGCTTCCGCTGAGGTGGTCCACGGCCTCGAAGGCGCCGGCCGGCCGGGGCACGATGCCGCCGACAGGGTCCACCGGGTTTCCCCGGCCGAGGCCGTCGGCAAAGCAGTCGATCTCGGTCGACCCGGCTGCCCAGCCGGGGGCGGCGCCGGCCTCGATCGCGGCCCGCATGGCCTCGACGAGCTTCGCGCTGTACCCGGCGACGCCGCTCGGGACGGGGGGGAAGGGCGAGACGACGGCGATCCGTCGCACGGCCCGGGGCCGCCAGGGGCGGGGCCGTGCGGCGGCGAGGCGCTCGAGCACGGCTGCGACCCGCTCGGCCACCTCGTCCCAGGAACAGAGGGCTCCCTTCGCGTCCTCGACGACGCGGCGGCGGAGCCCTTCGTCGGTCAGGCATCGCTCGATCGTCGCCGCCATGTCCCGGGGATCGGCCGGGTCGAAGCGGGCCTTCGCCTCGGGCACGAGCTCGTCGAAGGGGGCCCGATCCGAGACCGCCGCCACGGAGCCGCAGGCGAGCGCCTCCGCCACCGGCAGCCCGTAGCCCTCTGCGAGCGACGGGAAGATGAACAGTTCGGCCGCCTGGTACAGCTCGACGAGGCGCTCGTCGGACACGAACCCGGTGAGCAGGAGGCGGTCCTCCACCCCGGCCTCGCGGGCGAGGTGGCGGTAATGGTTCGCGGTGAGCGGCGGCAGGTCGCCGACGACGACGAGCTGGTGTCGCCGGAGCACCGGCTCGGGGAGCTCGGCGAAGGCCGCGATGAGACCCTCGATGTTCTTGCGCCCGTCATTGCCCCCCGGGTAGAGCACGAAGCTCTCCCGCAGCTCCGGCATCGCCGAGCGCAGCGCGCCGAGGGCGTGCTCGCGAGAGACCGGCGGTACGAAGCGCCGGGAGACGCCGGTGCCGACGACGTGGCACCGCTCGGGAGCCACCTCGAGAAAGCGCCGGACGTCGGCACCGGCCAACTTTGAGATGGCGAGGACGGCGTCTGCCGTCCGGAGCACCTCGAGCCGCGCCCCGTATCGCCGGCGCTGGGCGGGGTGGCGCAGGTACTCCTCAGGGTGGCGGAGGGGGATGAGGTCGTAGGCGATCGCGGCGTAGGCAAGCCCGCGGCGGTCGACGAGCTCGGGCCGGACGTCGCCGAGGGTGCGGTCGAGCTCGAAGGGGGAGCAGCACAGGTAGGCGCGGGCATGGGCAACCGCCTCCTCGGCTCGCGGGGTCCCGAGGTAGGCGAGCTTGCCGCTCGCGAGCAGCCCCTCGACCGCTCCAGGGGGAGGCCAGCCGGGGTCGAGGAGGTAGGCCGCGACGAGGTCGGGGCGGACCCGCTCGAGGGCACAGGCGAGCTCGTAGGACCAGCGGCCGATGCCCCGCCCGCGGTGGTCAGGGCTCTGGACGGCCCTTAGGTCGCACAGGACGGGAGCACCGGTCATGACCGCGGCCCGGCACGCTCCTCGAGCTCCTCGATCCGATCCTTGGCGGCGCGCAGCTGGCGTCCGATCAGCTCGCTCAGCTGGTTCTCGATCTCGACCTGGGTGACGGCGAGCTCGCCCAGCTCCCGCAGCTGCCGCTCGATCCGCTCGAGCGCCGCCTCGAGCCGGCCGAGGCGCTCGTGGACCGTTGCCGTCCGCTCGTCGAGCAGCGGCGTCAGGACCGCGGCGGCCTCAGCCGTGGCACGTCGTCGGATCAGGCGCCAGGCGGCGCGGGGGGCGGGGGCCACGGTTGCTCCTTCTCCTTGCGCTGGTCGTCGTCGGCGGGTCGTGCGCGGGTGCCGGCACGCGCCATCGACGCGCCGCCACGACACTAGGCCGCACGCAAGAGCGCCGCCGCCACCTGCCCGGGAGCAGCCAGATGGCCGTGGCTCGCCGGTGAGCGCCACTAGGATCGACCCCGCATTCGGCGTTCGCGAGAGTCGCGATACGCGTCAGGAGGACCCAGTTCATGGCTCGAGCGCGAGCCGACCTGCCGGCGGGCCCGGCGAGTGAGCCGCACCAGTTCCCGAGCGCGCCCGGGGCCGGCGCGCCCTCTCGGACCCCGTTCGGGGCCGATCAGCCCCAGCGCGTCGTCGCCGCGCACGTGGGCACGGTCGCGCGGGCAAGAGAGATCTGGGAGGCGCGAGAGCTGCTCGTCTTCCTCGTGCGAAAAGAGCTGAAGGTCCGGTACAAGAACAGCTTCCTCGGGTTCCTCTGGTCGTTCCTGAACCCCGCGATGGTGCTGCTCATCTACTTCGTGATGTTCCGCTACATCCTGAAGAACGGCATCTCCGACTTTGCCGTCTACCTGATGTGCGGCCTGCTGCCCTGGAACCTGTTCAACACCGCGCTCCTCAGCTCGTCGGGCACCCTCGTTGCCCATGCTGGGATCGTGAAGAAGGTCGCCTTCCCCCGCGAGATCCTCGCGCTCACCCAGGTGGGCGTCGCGACCTGCTACTTCTTCTTCCAGAGCTGCATCCTCGTGCTCTTCCTGGTCGGGTTCCAGGTCATGCCGGACTGGCGGTACCTGCCGGTGATGCTGCTCGCGCTCGTCTGCGACGTCGTGTTCACCGCCGCGCTCGCGCTCGCGCTCTCGGCGCTCAACGTCTACCTGCGGGACATCGAGCACCTCATCCAGGTCGTGCTCGTCGCCCTGTTCTTCGCCGAGCCGATCGTCTACACCTGGAGCAACCTCGGGTCTCGCCTGGGAAAGCACGGGCTTGTCTGGCTCTACCTGCTGAACCCCCTGACGACGATCGTGATCTCCTTCCAGCGGTTCATCTTCGCCCACGTGCCCGGCGCCCTCGAGCGGAGCTGCCCGGCGCACGTCACCTGCGGCGTGCTCGCCACCTACCCCGAGGGCTTCTATTTCGAGCTGCTCGGCATCGTCCTCGCCGTCTCGCTCGTGCTCTTCTATCTCGCGAGCGTGCTGTTCCGGCGGGTCGAGGGCAACTTCGCAGAGGAGCTGTGACCTCTAGGTGAGCACCGCCATCGAGATCCGGCAGGTCTCAAAAAGGTTCCGCCTCTACCAGGAGAAGTACAACTCCCTGAAGGAGCGGTTGCTCCACGGGGGGCGGGTTCCCCACCACGACTTCTGGGCCCTTCGCGACATCGACGTCGACGTGTTCGAGGGCGAGACGGTCGGGATCCTCGGCCGGAACGGCTGCGGCAAGTCGACGCTGCTCAAGTGCGTCGCCGGCATCTTGAAGCCGACCTCGGGGGAGATCCGCCTGCGCGGCTCGCTCGCCGCCATGCTCGAGCTCGGGGCGGGCTTCCAGCCGGAGCTGTCGGGACGGGACAACATCTACCTCAACGCCTCGCTCCTCGGGATGCCGACCAGGGAGATCGACCGGCGCTTCGACGAGATCGTGGCCTTCGCAGAGCTCGAGGAGTTCATCGACAACGAGGTCCGCTTCTACTCCTCGGGCATGTACGTCCGGCTCGGCTTCGCCGTCGCGGTCAACGCCGACCCTCACATCCTCCTCGTCGACGAGGTCCTCGCCGTCGGCGACGAGCGGTTCCAGCAAAAGTGCATGCAGCGCATCCACGAGTTCCAACGGGACGGTCGCACGATCGTCGTGGTCTCGCACGCCGCCGACCTCATGCGCCAGCTGTGCAACCGCGTGATGGTGATCAACGCCGGCCAGCTCGTGACGGTCGCCCCTCCTGGCGAGGCGATCCGGGCCTTTCGCGAGGTGCTGATCGACGCCGGGGACGCGCTCGGACCGCTCGGGGCGGGAGATGCGCTCGCGGAGGAGGCTCCGCGAGGCAACGGGGCGGCTCCGGCGGAGGTGGTCGAGCCGTCCCCGCTCCCGGCCCCGAGCCCCGGCCGCCGGGTCCAGCTGACCGCGTCCCGCCTCGAGACGGCGACCGGGCGGGAGCACGTGCTGCCCGGGGAGCCGGCGACCGTGGTGGTGGAGGTGGAGGCCTCCGAGCGCATCGAGGGGGTCGCGTTCGGCTGCTCGGTGTGGGGGAGGAACGGCAGCCTCATCTTCGACTTCGACAGCGGCACACCGGTCACCCTCGAGCGGGGGCGATCGACGCTGCGGTTCCACTTCGCCGCCGTTCCGCTCCTCGACGGCAGCTACGCGGTGAACGTGCGCGTGCAGGACCCGGGCGGTGGCGCCGTCCACGCGAGGCTCGAGCCCGCCGCTCAGCTGCTCGTCGAGAATCCGGGGACCTCGACCGGCATCGTGTCGATGCCGCTCACCGTGGAGCTCGCTCATGAGCACCAGCCCGGGGACGTCCCGGCGTGAGCCTGGCGGAGGAGATCCTCTCCGAGGCGGAGAGGATCCGCCACGACGGCTCGCTCCCACCGGGCTTCGAGGATCGCCTCTCGGCGACCTTCTCGGAGATCGCCGCCGATCCGCGGGCACTCGAGGCCGAGGTCGCCCTGCGAAGCGGGCAACGAGGAGCTCCATCCCGCTCGCCGTCGCCTCGCGGCGTGGGGGCGCTCGCGAGCCGATCGGTGCGAGCCGGCAGGCGGCTCGCCACCCGAGCAGCCCACCGTTCCCGCCGCCGGGCCGGGCCCGTCCTGCGGGTCGCCGAACGGCGGGCGATCGAGGCCGCCTCGCACGCTCTCGAGGCGAGCTCCACCAACCTGCAGGTGGTGGCCGACTCCACGCGACGGCGGCTCGCCGCCACTTGGCCCGGGCGGACGTTCGGGCGGATCTCGGCCGGCGCGTCCGTTCCCCGTCCTCCAGTTCCGAGGGCACTGCGCCTTGACGCGGCGGGGCACCTCGGCGACGAGGTCCTCGACCGCGTGATCGAGGAGCGCGTCGCGCGCTCACCCGTCCTTCATGCCGACAGCGGCGACGGCCGCCTCGTCGAGCGTCTTCGGGCTGCCGGCCTCGTGGCCGAGGGCACCGACCCGCAGGGCACCGGCGCCTGCCGGCGCGCCGCGCTCGAGGCGCTCGCCGGCGAGCCGAAGGCCTCGCTCGGCGGGATCGTGCTGAGCGGGGTCACCGACCTGATGACGCCGTCACGGGCGCGCGCCCTTGCCCGCCTGGCAGCGAGCCGCCTCGCCCCCGGCGGGGCCGTGGTCGTGCTGAGCACGGCGCCGTCGGGGGCAGCGGCCGCCGATCCCGTCGCGGCCGACCTCGGGCCGGGCCGCCCCCTCCATCCGGTGACCTGGTCCCATCTCCTCGCCCGGGCGGGCCTCGAGGAGATCTCGTCGTGCACGTCGGCGGACGGAGCCGCCTACGCCGTCTCCGCCACGGCGCCGGTGCGGTCGTGAGCGGCGCCGTCGCACCCGTCGGCCGCCCGGTCCGCATCGACCAGGTGATCCCCTCGATCGTGGAGCGCGACGCGGTGAGCCACCACACCCTGGAGGCCCAACGGGTGCTGCGCGGCCTCGGGTTCGTCTCCGAGATCTATGCCCTCACGATGGGGCCCGAGATGGCCGGACGGGTGCACCCGCTCTCGGAGCTGCCGCGTGAGCAGGGCGGCCGCCAGTGGGTCTGCTACCAGGCCTCCATCGGCAGCCCGGCAGCTGAGGCCGTGGCCGAGCACCCGGGTCCGAAGCTGCTCGACTACCACAACATCACGCCGGCGGAGCTCGTCGAGCAGTGGATGCCGTCGCTGGGCGACGAGGTGAGGCTCGGGAGGGTGCAGCTCGCCGAGCTCGCCCCGGCGGTGCTCCTCGGCGTCGGCGACTCCCGCTACAACACCCGCGAGCTCGAGAGCTGGGGCTACGAACGGACCCGGGTCTCGATGCTCATGGTCGACCGCACCAACTTCGACGTCGCTCCAGACCCGGTTGCCACGGCCCGGCTCTCCGCCCTCGCCCGGGCGGAGCCCGGTGCCGACTGGTTGTTCGTCGGCCAGATGATCCCGCACAAGGCCCATCACGACGTGGTGGCGGCGTTCGCCGCCTACCGGGAGGCCTACGAACCGTCGGCCCGCCTCCACCTTGTCGGGCGGGACAGCTGCCCGGCCTACGCCCTCGGCGTGCGCAGGTACGTGGAGGTCCTCGGGCTCGATGATGCGGTGGAGATCGCCGGGTCGGTGAGCGCCGGCGAGCTGGCGGCCCTCTACGACTCCTGCGACGTCTACGTCTGCTGCTCGGACCACGAAGGCTTTTGCGCCCCCCTCCTCGAGGCGATGCACCACGGCCTGCCGGTGGTCGCCTACGCAGCGGCGGCCGTACCCGAGACGGTCGGCGACGCGGGTGTGGTGCTCGACACGAAGGCGCCCGCCGCGGTTGCTGCCGCCGTCCGGCGCGTGCTCACCGACGACGGCCTGCGGCACCGGCTCGTGGCCGCGGGCCGCCAGCGGGCCGACTCGTTCAGCCTGGAGCGGGCCCGAGCGGACTTCGCCGCCGCCATCGGCGAGGCGCTCGCCATTGCCGAGGGCGCCAGGCCGCATCCCACCGCCGAGGCATCGGCCTGACCGGTGTGAGGGCTCGGTCGAGCGACCGTCCATGCGGCCTGCCGATGTCGGGGTCGTCCGAGCCCGGCTCGCCCGGACCCACGAGGCCCGCGACCGGAGGTCGCGTGGCGCTGTCTCGCTGAGCGGGGGAGATGGGCAGATGCGCGGTGACCGCCGAGCTCCCGCCCCGAACGCTCCAGCAACGGGCTCCGGCCACTGAGAGTGGTCGTTGTTGCCGGTGCGCCAGGAGTGGCTGGCGTACGCGGTTTCTGCCACTGCCAGTGGCGGCTAGTCTCCGCTTCATGCTCGCCGAGCTGCGCCACGCGCGCATGCGCCAGCGGGCTGTCCGGGAGGGGGGCAGGCCGTCGATCGCAAAGCTGATCGGGCCGCCGGCCGCGGGCGCGCTCGCCGTCGCTCTTCTCGTTGCGCCCGGCACGGCTCGGGCCTCGCTCAGCGCGACCGGCTCGCCGGCTCCACCGGGGAGGTTCGGCTCACCGGCGTCGGGGGTCCCGTTCCCCGGCGGGCTCGTCCATGTCGACGGCCACGGCTGGGGACCGGGGATCGGCATGGGCCAGTGGGGCGCCTTCGGCTACGCAGCCGTCGGGCACGAGACCTACCAGTGGATCCTCGCCCACTTCTACGGGGGCACCACCCTCGCCTCGAACGGGGGTGACCCGTACCTCTCCGTCGGGGTGGTCGAGAACACCGGGGCCCCGCTCGTGGTCACCTCCCAGTCCAAGTTCCGCCTCGGCGGCGAGGTGATCCCGGCGGGCGAGGCAGCGAGGGCGGTCCTCCACCCGGACACCGGGACCTGGGTCGTGAAGACCGGTTCCAGCTGCACGGCAACGAGGTGGAAGAAGGTGGGCGTCGTCACCGGGACGGTCCAGGCGGTGCCGTCGTCGCAGCAGCCTGACGCTCCCGGCTCCCGGCTCCTTACGATCTGCCGGGCCGACGGGGTCGACATGACGGTGCGGGGCCTCGTGCGCGGGATCATCGACCGCTCGGGCGGCACGTCGGTGGCGCAGACGATCAACCTCGTCCCCCTCGACCAGTACGTCGCCGACGTGGTGCCGTCGGAGTCCTCGGCCGGCTGGGGCGAGCTCGGTGGCACCGCCGGCGCCCCGCAGGGCGAGCCGTGGGGCTTCCAGTCGCTCGAGGCGCAGGCCGTCGCCGCTCGCACCTACGCGCTGGCCTACGTCGCCGGCGGCGGCTTTGAGGGGTGGGCGGACATCTGCGACAGCGACTGGTGCCAGAGCTACCCCGGCACTGCCAACGAGACGGCCATCTCGACGCTCGCCGCCACCGACACCTCGGGCGAGATCCTCGAGATCGACGGCATCCCGGCGCCGACGGAGTACTCGGCCTCGACCGGGGGATGGACGGCGCCGAGCCGGTTCCCGGCCGTGGTCGACGACGGCGACTCGGTCTGCCTCGCCTCGACTGGCTACTGGAGCTGCAACCCGGACCACTACTGGCAGGTCACCATACCGGTCGCCAAGGTCGAGGCCCGTTTCCCGAAGATCGGGAGCCTGCTCGCCGTGCACGTTCTCACGAGGAACGGCTTCGGCGCCTGGGGCGGCCGTGCGCTGCGGGTGAAGATCCGCGGCACCAACGGCGCCGTGTACGAGTCGGGCGACACCTTTGCGCGCCAGTTCGCCCTCGCCTCGAACTGGTTCCTCATCGCCCATCCCGCAACGAGCTCCACCGGGACGAGCGGCTCGGTCGAGAACGCGGCGAGCGGGGCGGGAGTCACGCCGCCGTTCGGCTCGGGCGGCACCGGCCCCCTCCCTTCCGGTGCCCCGGGAACCGCCAGCGGCAGCCGCCGGGAGCCCGGGAGCGCCGGGCGGTAGGCTCGCCGCACTCGTTGACAGGGAGGCCGCAATGGACGTCCGGGACAAGCTCTACATCGACGGGGCCTGGGTGGCCCCGCGAGCGAGCGAGAGCATCGAGGTCCTCGACTCGACCACCGAGGAGGTGATCGGCCGGGTTCCCCTCGGCTCTCCCGAGGACGTGGATGCGGCAGTGAGCGCGGCGCGGCGCGCCTTTCCCGAGTGGGCGGAGGTCTCGCCGAGCGAGCGGGCGAAGTTCGCGACCCGGATCGGCGAGGCGATGCAGGCCCGGATGGGTGACATTGCCGAGCTCGTGGCGCACGAGGTGGGGATGCCGCTCGGCCTCTCCATGCTGATCCAGGCCGGGCTCCCCATGGGCACCTTCACCTCTATGGCCGAGCTCGTCGAGCAGATCGTCTGGGAGGAGCAGGTCGGCAACTCCCTCGTCGTGAAGGAGCCCGTCGGCGTCGTGGGCGCCATCACCCCCTGGAACTACCCGCTCCACCAGATCGCCGCCAAGGTGGCACCCGCGATCACGGCCGGCTGCACGGTGGTGCTGAAGCCGAGCGAGGTGGCTCCGCTGAACGCCTTCCTCCTTGCCGACCTGATCGACGAGGTCGGGCTCCCTCCGGGGGTGTTCAACCTCGTCTCCGGGCTCGGCCCTGTCGTCGGCGAGGCGCTCGCGAGCCATCGCGACGTGGACATGATCTCGTTCACCGGCTCGACTCGTGCCGGGCGGCGCGTCACGCAGCTCGCGGCGGAGACCGTGAAGCGGGTCGCGCTCGAGCTCGGGGGCAAGTCGCCGAACGTCATCTTGGAGGACGCCGACCTCGCCAAGGCCGTGCCGCACGGCGTGACGATGTGCTACCTCAACTCCGGCCAGACCTGCTCCGCTCTCACGCGCATGATCGTGCCGCGCAGCCGCCTTGCGGAGGTCGAGGAGCTCGCCGTCGCTGCCGCCGAGCAGTCGACGCCCGGCAGCCCCTTCGACGACACGACCCGTCTCGGTCCGCTCGTCTCGGCTGCGCAGCGCGAGCGCGTGAGGGGCTACATCCAAAAGGGCATCGACGAGGGGGCCAAGCTGCTCACCGGCGGCGTCGAGCCGCCAGAGGGGCTCGAGCGGGGCTACTTCGTTCGCCCGACCGTCTTCTCAGAGGTCACCCCTGACATGACGATCGCGAGGGAGGAGATCTTCGGCCCGGTGCTCGCGATCATGCCCTACGACGACGAGGAGGACGCGATCTCCATCGCGAACGACTCCGTCTACGGCCTCGCGGGCGGGGTGTGGTCAGGCGACGTTGAGCACGCGAAGGCCGTCGCCCGGAAGATCCGTACCGGGCGGGTCGACGTGAACGGAGGAGCGTTCAACACGCTCGCCCCCTTCGGCGGTTACAAGCAGTCCGGCAACGGTCGGGAGCTCGGGAAGTACGGTCTCGAGGAGTACCTCGAGATCAAGTCGCTCCAGCTCTGACCGGAGCTGAGGAGCCGGCCCCGCGCGGCAGGGCCGCCGCAGTGTGGGCGTTCCTCCGTCGGCACGCGAGCGTGCTGCGCTTTGTCGTCGGCCTCCTGCTCGGCGCTCTCGCCCTATGGGCGGTGGCGGGCCAGCGGGGCGAGCTGACCGACGCCGCGAACGAGCTCGGCCACCTGAGCGTCGGCTGGCTCGTCCTCGGCATCGTCGCCGAGGCGCTGTCCGTCGTCGCCTTCGCGGAGATCCAGGGAGCCCCCCTGCGGGCTGGCGACGTGCGTATCCCGCAGCTCCGCCTCATCGGTCTCACGACGGCAGCCGGCGCCATCGCGTCGTCCATCCCGGCCGGACCCGCCGTCTCGAGCGTGTTCGCCTTCCGCCAGTACCGGCGCTTCGGGGCCGACGACGCCCTCTCCGCGTGGACGCTGGCGGTCACCTTCGTGAGCTCCGCCCTCGGTCTCAGCCTCCTCACGGCCATCGGGCTCGGCCTCGCCGTGCGCCAGGGCGCCGCCTTCGACCTGATCGGGGTCACCCTCGGCGTGCTGTTCCTCGCCATCGTGGCGACGGCCATCCTTTGGCAGCGCCGCGCCCTGTCCCAGGTCGCGCTCGCCGGGCTGCGAGCCCTCCGCCGAGTGACGGGCCGCCCTCGGCGGGAGGAGGCGGTCGTGCTCGCGGAGCTGATCTCCCGGTTCGGCGGGGTCAGGCTCACCTGGCGCGACTTCATGAAGGCGCTCGGCTGGTCGGTCGCCAACTGGTCGTGCGACTGCGCCTGCCTCGCCTGCGGCTACCTCGCCGTCCACGCCGCCATCCCCTGGCAGGCGCTCCTGCTCGCCTACGGCGCCGGCCAGCTCGCCTCCAACCTCCCGATCACCCCAGGGGGCCTCGGCGTCGTGGAGGGAAGCCTTACCATCGCGCTCGTGGCCTACGGAGGTTCACAGGCTTCCACCGTCGGTGCGGTGCTGCTCTACCGGATCGTCAGCTTCTGGGGGTTCCTCCCGCTCGGCTGGCTGGCGTACCTCGGCATCGTGCTGCGCGACCGCAGCGCCGAGCGGCGGGCGGTGCGGCGGGCCGTCGCCGCCCCCGAGCTGCGCGAACGGGACCCCGCGTGAGCCGGCGCCGTCCTCCCGGCTGCACAGCGGCGCTCGCGCTGTGTGCCGCCGCGTTGCTCCTCAGCGCGTGCACGTCGTATCGCGCCGGGCTCGGCCCTCGCGACGCGATCTGCTTCTCGTCGTTCCCCGAGGCGCGCCGGGCGGTCGGCCCCGAGCCGCAGTTCGCCGGCGTCCGCTACGTGTCGGCCTCGACGCTGGTCGCCGACCTCCGGCGGATCCGTCGGCACCACATCGTCGTGCCCGACGCGCTCTCCGACTTTGGCCAGACCGGAGCCTGCCTGTTCGGCTACCACCTCGGTGCCTCACGATCGCCCCTCCCGGGGAGCTGGCACCCGCTCTCGGGACCGTACCGCTTCGCCGTGGTGGTCGTGGACCAGCAGACCCATCGCGTCGTGACCGTCGTGGTCCTGCCGCGACCCCCCTTGCGCTTCTCCCACCTGATCTGACCGGCTCGGCGCCGAGAGGTGGCTCGGCCCCTCTACGCCTCGCGAGCCTGCCGCTCCCCGAGGACCACCTCGACCTCGAGGGCGCCGTCTCCGGCCGGATCCAGCACGAGCGACTCCACGGCGCCGGCCTCGCAGAGGTCCGAGGCCATCGCCCTCACGGGCTCCACGGCGCGAGCCGGACCATGGACGCCGCAGCTCGCGACCGGGGTCCGCATCGAGACGTGCGCCTCCGACTTCGCCTTGCGGATCGCAGCGAGCACCTCGCCCGCCTGCAGGAGAACGGCCGGATCGCCGCCGAGGCGGGTCGGGGTCGGCCAGGGCGCCCGATGGACGGATCCCTCCTTGAACCAGGACCACGCCTCCTCGGTCGCGAACGGCAGGACGGGCGCGAGCAGCCGCAGCTGGGCATCGAGCGCCGTGAGCAGCGCCCAGCGGGCGGAGCAGGCAGCTGCATCGTCGGCGGCCCGGTAGGCCCGGGCCTTCACGAGCTCGACGTAGTCGTCGCAAAAGCGCCAGAAGAACCCTTCGGTCTGCTCGAGGGCACGGGCGTAGTCGAAGCGCTCGAAGCTCTCGGTCGCGCTCTCGACGACCTCGTCGAGCCTCGCCAGCATGGAGGCATCGCCCGGCTCGAGCTCGGCCGGTCGCTCGAGATCGACGTCGGGGAGGCGGGAGAGGACGAAGCGGGCGACGTTCAGTACCTTGATGGCGAGCCGGCGCCCGACCTTCATCTGCTGCTCGTCGTAGGCGGTGTCGGCCCCGAGCCGTGCCGCTCCGGCCCAGTACCGCACGGCGTCGGTCCCGTAGGTCTCGATCGGCTCGGTGGGGACGATGACCTTGCCCTTCGACTTCGACATCTTCTTACGGTCAGGGTCGAGGATCCACCCGGAGATGGCGGCGTTGCTCCACGGCAGGCCATGGTGCTCGAGCTCGGAGCGAACGACCGTGGAGAACAGCCAGGTCCGGATGATCTCGTGGGCCTGAGGGCGGAGGTCCATCGGGAAGACCCGTCCGAACAGGTCGGGATCGTCGAGCCAGCCGCCGGCGATCTGCGGCGTGAGCGACGAGGTCGCCCACGTGTCCATGACGTCGGGGTCGCCGGTGAACCCGTCCGGCTTGTTGCGCTGGTCCTCCTCGAAGCCGTCGGGCACGTCGGTGGAGGGGTCGATCGGCAGGCGCGACTCGTCGGGCAGGAGCAGCGCGTCGTCGATCGGGTTGCCGTCGGAGTCGAGCCGGTACCAGACGGGGAAGGGCACGCCGAAAAAGCGCTGCCGGGAGATGTTCCAGTCACCCGTCAGCCCCTCCACCCAGTTCTCGTACCGCACGCGCATGAAGGCCGGGACCCACTCGAGGCGACGGCCGAGCTCGAGGAGGCGCTCGCGCAGCGCGAGCGTGCGGATGTACCACTGCTTCGAGGTGACGATCTCGAGGGGATGCTCGCCCCGCTCGTAGAACTTCACCGGGTGAGTGATCGGGGTCGGCTCGCCGACGAGGGCCCCCGAGCTGCGGAGCATCTCGACGATGCGGGCCCGCGCCCCGCTCACGGTCCTGCCCTCGAGCTCGGCGTAGTGCCTCCGGGCCTGCTCGGGGTCGACCGACTCCCAGTTCGGCTCGCCGAAGGGGGCGGGGCCGAGCCGGCCGTCGCGCTCCACGACAGCCCGGGTGGGCAGCGAGAGCTCCCGCCACCAGGTGACGTCGGTCAGGTCGCCGAAGGTGCAGATCATGGCGATCCCGGTCCCCTTGTCCGGCTCGGCGAGGTGGTGGGCGACGATCGGGACCGGCACCCCGAACAGCGGGGTGAGGGCCTGCCGGCCGACAAGGGGCCGGTAGCGCTCGTCGTCGGGATGGGCGACGAGGGCGACGCAGGCTGGCACGAGCTCGGGCCGGGTGGTCTCGATCTCGACCGAGCCGGAGCCGCCAACGAGCTGAAAGCGCAGCCGGTGGTAGGCGCCGGGCCGCTCCCGGTCCTCGAGCTCGGCCTGCGCCACGGCGGTCCGGAAGTCGACGTCCCACAGCGTCGGCGCGTCCTGGCGGTAGGCCTCTCCCCGGGCGAGGTTGCGCAGGAAGGCCGCCTGGGAGACCCGGCGCGCCCGGACGGCGATCGTCGTGTAGTGCTCCTGCCAGTCGAACGACATGCCGAGCCGGCGGAACAGGTCCTCGAAGGCCCGCTCGTCCTCGGCGGTCAGCCGGAAGCAGAGGTCGACGAAGTTCGGCCTCGAGATCGGGCGGGGAGGGTCGAAAGGGGTGCTGGGCGCCTCGAAGCCAGGGTCGAAGGGTTGGCTCGGGTCGCAGCGCACCCCGAAGAAGTTCTGAACCCGCCGCTCGGTGGCGAGGCCGTTGTCGTCCCAGCCGATCGGGTAGAAGACGGCCTTGCCCCTCATGCGCTGGTACCGGGCGACGATGTCGGTCTGGGTGTAGGAGAACACGTGCCCGACATGCAGCGACCCGGAGACCGTCGGGGGCGGCGTGTCGATCGAGAAGACCTCGTCTCGTGCGCGCGAGCGGTCGAAGCGGTAGATCCCCGCCTCCTCCCAGGCGGTCGACCACTTCGCCTCGAGGCCCTCCAGACCTGGGCGTTCTGGCATCTGGGGCGCAGTCATTGGACTAGTACGGTACTTGCATGCTGCGCCTCCACGACACGGCGGCGGGCCGCTTGGAGCCGGTGGCGGCGGGGGGAGCAGGCCCGCTGCGCCTCTACGTCTGCGGCCCCACCGTGTACGGGGCACCGCACATCGGGCATGGGCGCGCAGCCCTCGTCTACGACGTCCTCCGCCGCTACCTCGAGTGGTCCGGCCGGCCGGTGCGGCATGTGTCCAACGTGACGGACATCGACGACAAGATCATCAACCGCGCCAGCGAAGAGGGGCGGCCGTGGCAGGACGTGGCCGCCGAGTGTGAGGAGCTCTGGTGGTCCGCCATGGACCGCATGGGTGCAGCGAGACCCCACGAGACGCCGCACGCCACCGCGTTCGTTCCCGGCATGGTGGAGGCCATCGCCGAGCTCGTGGCCAAGGGGGCCGCCTACGAGATCGACGACGGGGTCTACCTCTCGACTGGCGAGGTCCCCGGCTACGGGTTGCTCGCCCAGCAGCCGCTCGAGTCGCTGCGAGCCGGGGCGCGGGTGGAGGTCGTCGGCGGCAAGAAGAGCCCGATCGACTTCGTGCTCTGGAAGAGGGCCAAACCCGGCGAGCCGAGCTGGCCCTCGCCGTTCGGCCCGGGCCGGCCCGGCTGGCACACCGAGTGCGTGGTGATGTCGCTTGAGCTGCTGGGAGAGGGGTTCGAGCTCCACGGCGGCGGCTCGGACCTCAAGTTCCCGCACCACGAGAACGAGCGGGCGCAAGCGGTGGCGCTCGGCCGCCGCTTCGCCGAGCACTGGATCCACCACGGGATGGTCGAGGTGGGCGGCGAGAAGATGGCGAAGTCCGTCGGCAATGTCACCGGCCTGAACGAGCTCGTTGAGACGGCCGATCCTCGCTCGTACCGGCTCCTCGTGCTCCAGTCCCACTACCGGGCGCCGATCGAGGTCAGCTCGGCCCAGCTTGCCGCGGCCACCGAGGCGCTCGGCCGCCTCGACCGGCTCGCCCGGAGGCTCGACGAGGCGGCGGCTCCCGCTTCCGATCCCGCCGACGGTGAGGCGGAGCACCGTGCGGCCGAGCTGCGCCGGGCCTTCTGCGAGCGGATGGATGACGACCTCGACACGCCACGGGCGATGGCCCTCGTCTTCGACGCCGTGCGGAGCGCGAATGTCCTCCTTGACGAGTCGGACGGCCGGGGCGGCCGTGCGCTCGGCCGGGCGGCCGTCGACTGCGCGGCAGCGGCCGGCCTGTTCGTGGCGACGGCGGGCGGCATCTCCGAGCGGGCTGTCGAGCTTGCCCGCCGCCGCGACGAGGCTCGGGCCGGGAAGGACTGGTCCGCCGCCGACCGGTTGCGCGACGAGCTCACCGCGCTCGGGTACCGCGTCGAGGACACGCCGGCCGGCACCCGCATCTATCGCTAGGCGAGAGAGCCCTGTGACATGGGCAGCAACCTCTGCTAGCTTCCCGGCGGGACATTCTTGGGGGTCCAGGTGTCCGTCACGGCAATTACGAGTCAAGGGGGATCGCCACCGTGGCGACCGGAGTAGTGAAGTGGTTCAACGCCGAGAAGGGGTACGGGTTCATCTCGCAGTCCGACGGCGCGGACGTGTTCGTCCACCACACGTCGATCCAGATGCAGGGCTACCGCACGCTCACCGAGGGCCAGGAGGTCGAGTTCGACATCCAGGAAGGTCCAAAGGGGCTGCAGGCGGGGAACGTCCGCTCGCTCTGAAGGACCGAAGAGCCGTTCCCGGGAGGTCCTGACCGACCGAGCCTCCGGGGCGACTGCTTCCCATCCGCCGGGCAGGGAGCTCCCTGCCGGACGCCGCCCATCCGATCATCTTGCGGGCCGCTCTTCGAGGGTGGCCGCCATGATCCGCAGGCTCACGCGCGGCCCACGGGGCTGGCGCCAGCGAGTGAGCATGGACTTCGCACTGGGTACCAGCGTGGAGATGGCGCGCGTGCTCGTCCCGGTGCGGAGGCAAGCGTGACATCCCGACCGGCGACAAGGGCCGTGGCCGCCTGCCGCGGTCGGCTCGGTGGCGGCGCGGTGCGCCGCACGGTAGGCTTTCCCGTGCCGGTTACTGCGCGGTCACCTGCTGCTGGCCACCAAGGTCCCTTGGGCTGGCCCGCGACGGAGCCCGCAGCCGTCCGGCGCAACCACAGCCGGCCGCGGGCCGTGGGGTGCCGACTGGTCTCAGGGCGTTAGCACGCCCGCGAACTCGAGGTGAACGATGAGCGATTTCTCCCTGGAGCTGAACGAGGATCAGCTCCAAGTCATCAAGTGGGTCCACGACTTCGCAGAGAACGTCGTGCACCCGGCTGCCCACGAGTGGGACGAACGGGAGGAGACGCCGTGGCCGATCATCAAGGAGGCTGCCCAGATCGGCCTGTACTCGTTCGACTTCGTCGCCAACTGCTTCGGTGACTCGACCGGGCAGCTGCTGCCCGCCGTCAACGAGGAGCTCTCCTGGGGAGATGCCGGCA
>DATGKK010000083.1:0-8322 GCA_035294725.1 Acidimicrobiales bacterium
AGCCGTCCTAGGGAACCTCGCGAGCTCGCGCCCAACCTCGCCGGCTACTGGCATCGAGGCCTGCCGCCGGGGCCCGGCGTGCTCGTTGCCCCGGGGGCCGCGGGCTGTGGCACGCTGTCCTCGCTTCGGGAAGGGGACAGAGAGGGGAGCGGCAGTGGGAGGTGACTGGTCGAGGCCGGTGGTGCACTGGGAGATCCTCGCTCGCGACCCTGAGCGGCAGGCGGCCTTCTACCGCGAGCTGTTCCACTGGGAGATCGGCGAAGGGCCGGTCATGACCATCACCCCCGGCATCGGTGGCCCCGAGCCAGGGCCGGGTGGCCACATCCGCAAGGGCGACGAGAGCCGTGTCTCGCTCTACGTGCAGGTGCTCGACCTCACCGCCTCCCTCGGCCAGGTCGAGCAACTGGGCGGGCGCGTGGCCGTCGCGCCGTTCGCCGTCCCGGGCGGGCCGACGATCGCGTTCGTCGAGGATCCTGAGGGGCTTCCACTCGCGCTCGTCCAGCAGTGAGCGCTCCGCTACGGGAGCCCGGCGGCGCCTCGGGGACAGGTCTCAGCTGAGCTCGTCGTAGCGGCTCACCGAGAGCGACGCCTGGTCGATGAGCGACCGCAGTCTCTCGGTGGCAGGATCGGCTGCGAAGCGGCGCTCGGCGGCTTCTGCATCCGCGCTCGTGCGCCACACGGACACGACGACCCACTCGCCGTCGGCCGAGCGCGCCGTGGTTCGTCGCAGCAGGCCGGGCTGCTGGTAGGCGAACTCCACCTGGACGGCTGCGTCGGCCTCGCGCACCGCTTCGCTCATCGTGCCGGGGATGGTCCGGAAGCGCATGATCTCGATCGCCACGGAGCCAGGCTATTTCGGTCGCGCATGCGGAGCCGTGCTGGCGTGCCGCGGTGCGTCGAGGCGGGCGTTCGCCCGGCCCATGACGGCGACGGCGGCGCGGCGGGGGAGGAGCCGGCCCATGGTGAACGCAGCCGTCTTGTTCGTCCAGCCGGGGATGACCCGCGGGGTGCGGCCGAGGGCGGCGAGCGCCTCGGCCACGACCTGGCGCGGATCGAGCGTCCCGGGGGCCCGGGTCGCCGTCGTGGCCCGGTAGCCCGGCGTGGAGACCGCGCCGGCCGCGCACACGAGGACATCGACGCCGCGAGGTCGCAGCTCGGCCCAGAGCCCTTCGCCGAAGACGTTAAGGAAGGCCTTCGTGCCCGCGTAGGTCGCAAGGTGTGGGCTCCCCTGCAGGCCGGCGAGCGAGCTCATCAGCACGAAGGCTCCACGGCCCCGGTCTGCCATCGCCGGCAGCATCGCCGAGGCGAGCCGGACCGCACCGCTCACGTTCAACTCGACGGCGGCGAGGAGGTCGAGGGGAGCGGCGTCGACGAAGGGCCCGATCGGGGAGAGGGCGGCGTTGGCGACGACGAAGCCGATCTCGCGGCCGGCGACTCCCTCCAGCGGCGCCAGTTGCAGCCACTCGCCGGACCTGGCGTCGGCGGCGACGGTCTCGACGCTGACGGCGTGCCGGTCGGCGAGATCGGCGGCGAGGGCTTCGAGCACCGGCTGGCGCCGGGCGACGAGGATGAGGTCGAGCCCGGCAGCCGCGAGTGCCTCTGCCCACGCCGCCCCGAGGCCCTCGGAGCCCCCCACCACGAGCGCGGCGGGGCCGTAGCGCTCCCGCAGCGTCCGGCTCTGCCCGGCGCGGCCGCTCACCGGGGCGTCACTGAGGGATCGGGGCGGGAACCGCCGGCGCTGGTTCGCCGGCCGCGGTCGCCGTCACCGGTGCGGCAGTCCCCGACGGCAGGGCGCGGGTGAACGGGTGGGGGCGGAGCCACATGCGCGCCACCACGGCGAACGGGAGCAGGAGCCAGGGAAGGTTGGCGCCGAGGACGAGGGCGAAGTGGGGCGTCCGGTGCACCCCGAAGCGCTCCTCCATCAAGATGATGAGCACGTTCGAGGACATCATGCCGGCCCAGAAGATCGCCGGGACCCGGATCCACTCGCGCCCGCGCACGAACGCGTAGATCGCGAAGGCGTAGAAGGGGCCGAAGAAGACGACGTCGATCCAGATGGTCATCTTCCAGAAGGCCGGGCGGGCCATGAGCAGCGGGTCGTAGCGCCGGCCGTACCAGTGGATGAGGCGGACGAGCGCCGGCGGCGGCCAGAGCGGGTAGTGCCAGTGGTGCAGGCTCGGGATGGTGAGCTGCTCGATGTCGACGACGTAGGTGATGAAGAAGAGGTTCAGGCAGAAAAAGGCGATGAAGACGAGGTCGTAGCGTCGCTCCCGAAGGGGCACGACGGCGCGGCCTGCCCCCGGCCCACGGCGCGTCCCCACGAGGGCACCGTACCAGCACGCTCTCGCGCCGGCTCGGGTTCGCCCCGGCTCAGGGGATCAGCAGCACCCGCCCGAACGCGTGGCGGCTCTCGATGTAGGCGTGCGCCGCCGCCGCTTCGGACAGGGGGAAGGTCCGATCGATGACGACGTTCAGCTCACCGCGGGCGACGGCAGCGAGCTGCTCCTCGATCATCTGGTGGGCCCGCACGCCGGCGAGGAGCTCGGCGCCGAGGAAGTAGCCGGAGAGCGACTGGTTCGCCGCCCGCATCCCTGAGACGTCCAGTCGTTCGGGGGGCGTCCGTCCGGCGTCACCCACGCTGACGCAACGGCCGCGGTAGGCGAGGGCGCGGAGGCTCGCCTGCAACGTGGCGCCGCCGACGGAGTCGACGATCAGGTCGGCACCGTGACCGCCGGTGATGCGCCGCACCTCGGCCACGAAATCCTGCACCGTGTAGTCGATGCCCTCATCGAGCCCCAGCGGTGCCAGCCGGGCGAGGCGCTCGGGGCTCGAGGCGGTGGCGAGGACGCGCGCTCGCGCCCGCCGTGCCATCTGGATCGCGGCGATCCCGACACCTCCGGCTCCGGCATGGACGAGGACGGTCTCGCCTGCCTGGAGCCGGCCGAGCTCGAAGAGGCAGTCATGCGCCGTGCCGAACGCAATGGGGACGCAGGCCGCCTCGGTCGTGGAGAGGCCCTCTGGGATGTGCCAGGCGAAGTTCTGAGCGACGACCCGCCGCTCGGCGTGCGAGCCGTCGAGCCCGACGGTGACGACGCGGTCGCCCGGCTCGAAGCCGTCGACGCCCGGACCGCACTCGACGACTCTCCCGGCAGCCTGGTAACCGACGACGTGCGGCACCCGGGTGAGCTCGCCGTGGAGGCGGTGGAGCGTGTCCCCGCCTTCGACGCTGATCGCCTCGATCTCGACGAGGAGCTGGCCATCCCTGGGCTGCGGGTCCGGAAGGTCCTCGTAGCGGAAGACCTCGGGTGCCCCCGTCTCGTAGTAGACGGCCGCCTTCACGGCTGGCTCCCTGCCGCCGGGCGCCGAGCCGCCTCGTCGCCGGGCGCGCCGGCCTTCAGCCCGTCGAGGATCGTCCGGAGCAGGCGCTCGCTCTGGTCCCGAGAGAGCGTCGCCGTCGTGCAGATCGGCCCGACGAGCTGGGTGACCTCGGCGCCGCTCACGTCGGTTCGCATGGCTCCCGCCGCCTGGGCCCGCTCGACCACGAGGTCGGCCGCTTCGTCGATCTGCTGCCGGATCTCGGACTTGAGTGCGGGATTCTTCTCGAAGGCACCTCGCAGCTCGGCGAAAAAGGTCCGCTTCCTCTCGGCGTAGTCCAGGAAGGCTTCGAGGAAGGCAACGACGGCTGGCCAGGGCTCGAGGTTGGCGACGGCCTTCTCGGCGGCGAGGACGAGCTCGCCGACGTCGTTGCGGTAGACGGCCTCGAGAAGGTCGATACGCGTGGGGAAGTGGCGGTAGAGCGTGCCAACCCCGACCCCGGCCTCCCGGGCCACGGCCTCCATCGCGGCTCCGGTGCCGTCGCGATTGAACACCTCGCGTGCTGCGGCGACCAGGCGGTCATGGTTGCGCTGCGCATCGGAGCGGCGCGGCCGGCCCGTCACTGCGCCGCCTGTGGTGGCGGCCACGCCGGTGCCCCGTTGCGAGTGCTCCCGCTCGCCGGTCCGCCGGCCGGTTCCCCTCGGAGCCCGGTGGGTCTCGTCACCCGGTTGCTCGGCCATCGTCGTTCGCCTCGGGTCGCCCTTCTCCCTCGATGTTGCAAAGCGGAGGCACCCTCCGTATACTAACCGGAGGAAGCTTCCGCTTACAGGATACCAGCGGAAAGGTGCAGCAATTGTCCAAGAGAGCTCTTCGCGCGTCGCGCCCCGCCGCGGTCGCGCCCAGTGCGTCCCCGCTCCCCGGGGACGCCACGAGGCCACGCCGGTGGGCCCGGAGCCCGGCGGTGTTCCTCGCCGTCATCCTCACCGCCCAGCTCATGCTGGTGCTCGACGCCACGATCGTGAACGTGGCGCTGCCGCGGATGCAAGTCGCGCTCGGCTTCTCGCCGACGGGCCTGTCGTGGGTGCTCAACGCCTACGTCCTCACCTTCGGGGGGCTGCTGTTGCTCGGGGCCCGGGCGGGCGACCTGCTCGGTCGCCGGCGCGTGTTCCTACTCGGTATCGCGCTCTTCGCGGGCGGATCGATGCTCGGCGGCCTGGCCGACGCGAGCTTCCTGCTCCTTGCCGCCCGAGCCGTGCAGGGGGTCGGCGCGGCGCTTGCGGCGCCGACGGCCCTCTCGATGCTCACGAGCGAGTTCCCCGAGGGCCCGGCTCGGGTCCGCGCCATCGGCCTGTACACGGCCGTGTCGGCGGCGGGGGGCGCGATCGGCCTCGTTGCCGGCGGGGTTCTCACCGAGCTGTTCTCGTGGCGGTGGGTCATGTTCGTGAACGTCCCGATCGGCATCGGCGTGGTCGCAGTCGGACGACTCGTGCTCACCGAGAGCAGCCGCCGCCGCGGACGCGCCGACGTCGCTGGCGCGCTGTCTTCCACCCTCGGCATGACCGGGCTCGTGCTCGGGCTCGTCGAGGCGGGCACGGTGGGCTTCGGGGCGCTGAGCTCGTACGTGCCGCTCGTGGCCGGCGCGGCGCTGCTCGCTGTCTTCGGCCTCATCGAGCGGCGTGCCCCTGAGCCGGTCGTGCCCCTCCGGCTCCTCGCGCATGCCACCCGTTCCGGTGCCAACGCCGCGAGAGGGCTCATCTCGGCCGGCATGTACGGAACGTTCTTTTTCATGACCCAGTTCCTCCAGGACCTCGACCGGTACTCGCCCCTTCGAGCGGGCGTGGCGTTTCTCCCGATGCCCGTGTCGATCTTCCTCGGCTCCCAGCTCGCAAGTCGGGTGCTGCTTCGTCGCCTGCCGCCGAAAGTGGTGATGATCACAGGGATCGCGCTGGCGACGGCGAGCCTCGGAGTCGCCACGACGATCGGGCGAGGCGCTGGCTACGGGCAGGTGCTCCTCATGCTCGTCCCGCTCGGGATCGGCTCGGGCATCTCGTTCGTGAGCCTCACCTCGGCCTCGCTCACCGAGGTCGGGCCCGAGGACGCCGGGGTCGCGTCGGGGCTCGTCAACGTGAGCCAGCAGCTCGGCGGTGCGCTGGGGCTCGCCGTCCTCGTCACCGTCTTCGGCGCTGCCACTCACCACCTCCACGTCACCGCCGGTCCCGGCGAAGGGCTCGCTGCTCAGGTACAGGCCGCCTTCGTCAGCGGGATGCACGACGTCTTCCGGGTCGCAGCCCTGCTCAGTGCTGCCGCTCTCGTCGTCGTCGGGAGCACCATCGCCAGCGCTCAGCCTCGCGCAGGTGCTGCCCGGGTGCCCGAGGTCGATGCAGAGCTCGCCGCCGTACTCGTCGAGCTCGAGCACGCAGCGCCCGAGCTCGAGGCGAGCTGAGAGGAGGCTGGCCTACCGGCCGCCCGCTCGTGAGCCAGCAGAGGGAGCCGCGACGGCGTGGGTCACTGGCCGATGCGCCCGTCGATCCGTTCCCGGAGCAGGTCGGCGTGGCCCATGTGGCGGGCGTACTCCTCGATCATGCCGATCAGGACCTCGCGAAGCGACATCGGGCCTCCGCCGCTGCCGTGGTGGTTGAGGGGGTCGTCGGCGGTGATCTCGAGGCTCGGTGCTCTCGCGACGAAGCGCTCGGCGAATTCGATCTCCGCCCTCCATGACCGCCATGCCTCCTCCACCACCTCCGGGTCGGCGACGGCGCCGTCGAAGTCGCCGTCCGGGTCGCTGGGCGAGCAGTAGAGGCGGGGGGCGTCCTCCCCGGCCATCAGCCGGCGGAAGGTGGCCCGCTCCGTCTCGGCCAGGTGCCGGACCAGACCGAGGAGCGACATCGTCGATGGCTCGACGGCCCGACGGGCCATCGCCTCGGCGTCGACGCCGGTGCACTTCAGCTCGAGGGTGAGGCGTAGGCAGCGCAGGGCCTCGGAGAGGGCGGTGCGCTCGTCGCCCAACCTGAGCCGGTGCTCCCGGGGGTCGTCGTCGGACGGGTGGCCGTCCTCGGTGAACATGTCGGCGCGCCGCCTTGGGCCCATGGCGGAACGGTAGTTCCCTGATCGGCCGTCGAGGCATGAGTTGGAGGTCTTCACCTCACCCTGAGTGACCATCCGGCGAAGCCCGGCGAGTAGATCGCCGACTATGCGCTCGGCGGCGCCGACCCCTCGCACCCGGCTCGAGAGTGCCGATCGCCCACTTCTGTGGTTGCCCACCCGGTCTCACGAGATCGCCTGCTGCGAACAGAGGGCCTACCTCCGAGCGCCCGTAAGGGGCTCTCGCTACGGACACCGACAGGCTCTCGGCCGTTTTGCTATCGGTCGACCTCAAGATCAGCGAGCAGACGGAGACGGCGGGCGACCACGGCGAGCCGTTTGTCCGCCGTCCACAGCCGAGCGTCCGCAGTGAGCCGGGTCGCGGCAAGAAGCTGGGCGTCGACGTATCCGATGCCGAGCCCGTAGAGCTGCTCTGCCTCGATCAAGGCGAGGACCTCGGCATCGGTGGCGATCTCGGCCGACGGGAGGGCGGTCAGCAGACCCAGGATCTCTTGCCGCTGGGACAGGTGGCCGAGGGCCAGTTCGCCCGTCACCCATGGGTGAGCGAGCACCAAGCCGTGGTCGAGCAGGTTGACCAAGGCCCGCTCACCGGAGCGGAGATGGTCCACCCACACCGAGGTGTCGACCAGGATCACCGAGGCTGGGGCCGGCGGCGGGGCGGCGCCGTCAGCCCAGGCTCAGTGCCACCGAGCCGGGCTAGGCGCCGGGCACTCTCCCGTTCGATCAACGCTCGCAGTGCTTGGCGTACCAGGGCGCTCTTCTCGGAGATCCCGGTAAGACGCTGCGCCTCGGCGACGAGGTCGTCATCAAGAGCAAGAGTCGTCCTCATGGGCGCATTTCAGGCACGGTTATTGACATCACAAGATGACCCTAGTCGTGCCATGCGCGTGGTGCAGGACGATCCCTGACCGGTACGCACGCCTGTTCGATTCGGCGGGGTCGGCGCGCGTCCCGGAGGAGGTTCGTCGTACAGGCGTCCGGTCCTGCCTCGTAGTCCCCGGCGCGCTGTCGCTCAGATGGGAAGCTGTGACCAGATGGATGAGGTCGTCGAAGGAGTACCTCAACGGCCAGTTGAAGGAGACCTGGGTGAGGTGCCGCTCATCTGCGGCGCCGATCGCAGGCCCTCGATGGTGATGCGCAACGACTTCTCTGCTCAGGCCGAGATTGCGCCGACAGCTCCGCTGCCCAACTGCGAGGCTGCGGATGGCGCCGCGGCGCCGATGCGCGGTGCCGGTCCCTTGCCAGGCGGTGGCTGGAGCGGAGCTTCCCGGCCGCCTCGCCTCGGACGCTGCGAGCGTGACCGCGGTGCTCGTCGGGAGCACCGGCACGCGGTGTCGCGTTCGCCGGTGAGAGGGTCACGGCCTCGCCCTCACCACGGTCGTCCGGCCTGAGGGGACCGCACCGCCACCTTCCTCACGTGGCGAGCGCCGCAGCGTGCCGCTCCGCCCGCTCGGATCTATGGAGCTTGAGTGGAGCGGCGCGCGAGGCTGAGCGGATGGCAGCTCGCGATGAACTGCACCCCCGCGCTGCCGCCGTGGCCGCCGTCCTCGCCGCGCGGGCACCGGGTGCCCAGGTCCGGCAGTTGGACGCCTCGACGCGAACGGCGGCGGACGCGGCAGCCGCCCTCGGTTGCGAGCCAGCGGCGATCGCGAGCAGCCTCGTCTTCGTCGCCGACGACGGCCCGGTGCTCATCCTCACGAGCGGTGCGCACCGGGTTGACCTCCGGCTGGTCGAGGCGGCGACGGGGCTGAGTGGGCTGCGCCGGGCCACTCCTGAGGAGGTAAGGGCGGCGACCGGTCAGCCCATCGGTGGAGTGTCCCCGGTCGGTCATCCTGCGCCCCTGCGCACCCTCATCGACCGAGACCTCGGTCGCCACCCCACCGTCTGGGCCGCGGCTGGAACGCC
>DATGKK010000084.1:0-48949 GCA_035294725.1 Acidimicrobiales bacterium
TTGGGCGGCGACGGCAAGTGGCTCGTCGCCGGGGCGGGGGCGATCCTCGTCCGGCTCCTCATGAAGCGGCCCGAGCAGAGCATCGTCGTGGAGCAGCTCCGGCCGGGCGAGTCCCTCCTCGTGACCAACATCGGCCCGCAGAGTGGCCGGGCCGCCCGGCGCGCCCGCCGGCGGGGCGAGGCGGTGAGCCCGCCGGTGGTCGCTCCGGCCGCGCCGGCGGCCGCCGACTGATGGCCCTTGGCGGGCGGCCCTTCACCGAAGGCGAACGGGTCCTGCTCGTCGACCGCAAGGGGCGCCGGAACCTCGTGCGGCTGAAGGCCGGGCGCCAGTACCAGTCGCACTCGGGCGTGATCGCCCACGACAGCCTCATCGGCCTCGAGGAGGGGAGTGAGGTAGCGGCGCTGACCAAAGACGCCGAGCGGCGGAACCCGGCGAAGTACCTGGCGATCCGGCCGACCCTCGCCGACGTCGTCCTCAACATGCCCCGCGGCGCGCAGGTCATCTACCCAAAGGACCTCGGCGCCATCCTCATGGCCGCCGACGTCTTCCCGGGCGCCCGCGTGCTCGAGTCCGGGGTCGGCTCCGGAGCGCTCTCGATGACGCTGCTGCGGGCGGGCGCACGCGTCACCGGCTACGAGCTCCGGGAGGACTTCGCCGAGCGGGCCCGGGCGAACGTGGCCGCCGCCCTCGCCTCGCACGAGGCGGCGGCGGGTGAGGGCGGCGAGGCGCGCCCCGGGGGCTTCGTGGTCGAGGTGCGCGACGTCTACGAGGGCATCGCCGGGACCTTCGACCGGGTGGTGCTGGACCTGCCCGAGCCGTGGCAGGTCGTCCCCCACGCCGAGGGGGCCCTCGTCCCCGGCGGCATCCTGTGCGCCTACCTGCCCTCGATCAACCAGACCGCCGAGCTGCGCCACGCCCTCGAGCGGAGCCGCTTCGGGCTGGCGGAGACCTTCGAGACGTTGCAGCGGACCTGGCATATCGAGGGCCGCTCGGTCCGGCCGGACCTTCGCATGGTCGGGCACACCGGCTTCATCACCACGGCCCGCCTGCTCGGCGGCGGCCCGGCCTGAGAGCTGCCGGGCGGCTACCTCGAGCGGTCAGTCGCCGCTCACGATGAAGATGCACTCGCCAGGGCACTCCTCGGCGGCCTCCGTGACGGCGTCCTCCAGGTCAGGTGAGACCTCGGCCATCTGGGCGGAGCCGCCAGGGTCGTTCAGCACCTGGTCGCCCTGCTTCACGTAGGCAAGGCCGTCGTCGAGCAGGGTGAAGACCGACGGGCAGATCTCCTCGCACAGCCCGTCGCCTGTGCACAGGTCCTGGTCGATCCACACCTTCATCGGCGATACCACTCCTTGGTGACCGTCGGCGGCACGCGTGCCGCGGCTCGCGGCTCGACGCGTCAGCTCAGTGTACGGCAGACGGGACGACCCCCGATCCCGACCGGCCGGAACGGTAACGAGGCGGATGCGGCGCTGTCAACGCGGCGGGGGCGGGGGATTCGGGCGTCCGCACGGGCTGCGGTGCTCCGGTGTAGGGTCCGGCGGGAGGACCCGATCGCCGTCCGAACCGCCGAGGAGGTGACCGTGACGATGGGTATTCCCCGGGACCCGGCCGCGGAGCACGGGAGGGAGCGAGCCGAGAACGAGGAGCTCCGGCAGCGGATCGCGCAGGCCGAGGAGGAGATCGCCGAGCTGCGCCGCCGGCTCCAGGAGGCACCGCAACGGGTGCGCGCGCTCGAGGAGCGCCTGCTCGAGGCGAAGGGGCAGCTGAGCCACGCCGCCTCGCAGAACGAGAAGCTCACCTTCACCCTCCAGCAGGCAAAGGAGCACATCGCCTCGCTGCGCGAGGAGGTGGACAAGCTCACGCAGCCGCCGGCCGCCTACGGCACCTACCTGCAGGCGAACGAGGACGGCACCGTGGACGTCTTCGCGAGCGGCCGGAAGATGCGGGTCTCGCTCCATCCCGAGATCGACTCGAGCGAGCTGCGAAAGGGCCAGGAGGTGGTGCTGAACGAGTCGCTCAGCGTCGTGATGGCGCGCGACCCCGAGCAGGGCGGCGAGGTCGTCACCGTCGTCGAGCTCCTCGAGGACGGCAAGCGGGCGCTGTGCGTCGGGCGGGCCGACGAGGAGCGGGTGGCGGAGGTGTCGGAGTACCTGCGCGACACGAGGCTTCGCGCGGGGGACTCGGTCCTCATGGACCCCCGCACCGGCCTTCTGCTCGAGAAGCTGCCCCGGCCGGAGATGGAAGAGGTCGTCCTCGAGGAGGTGCCGGACGTGAGCTACGCCGACATCGGCGGGCTCGACACCCAGATCGAGGCGATCACCGACGCCGTCGAGCTGCCCTACATGTACCGCGAGCTCTTCGCCGAGTACCGCCTCCCGGCCCCGAAGGGGATCCTCCTCTACGGCCCGCCCGGCTGCGGGAAGACCCTCATCGCGAAGGCGGTCGCCAACTCGCTCGCAAAGAAGGTCTCGGAGCGGACCGGCAACTCGAACACGCGCAGCTACTTCCTCAACATCAAGGGCCCTGAGCTGCTCAACAAGTACGTCGGCGAGACCGAGCGCCAGATCCGGCTCGTGTTCCAGCGGGCGCGGGAGAAGGCCGAGGAGGGCGTGCCGGTGATCGTCTTCTTCGACGAGATGGACTCGCTGTTTCGCACCCGGGGCACCGGCATCAGCTCCGACATGGAGTCGACGATCGTGCCCCAGCTCCTGGCCGAGATCGACGGGGTCGAGACGCTCCGCAACGTCATCGTGATCGGTGCCTCCAACCGGGAGGACCTCATCGACCCCGCCATCTTGCGGCCGGGCCGCCTCGACGTGAAGATCAAGATCGAGCGGCCCGACGAGCAGGCGGCCGAGCAGATCTTCGCCCGCTACCTCACCGCCGACCTCCCCCTCGACCCCGAGGACGTGGCGAGCCTCGGGGGTGGCGACCCGGACAAGGCGATCGCCGTCATGATCGAGCGCACCGTCGGCGAGATGTACCGGGCCGAGCAGGACAACCGCTTCCTCGAGGTCACCTACCAGAACGGCGACAAGGAGGTCCTGTACTTCAAGGACTTCTCCTCAGGGGCGATGATCGAGAACATCGTCCGGCGGGCGAAGAAGCTCGCCATCAAGCGCTCGATCGCCAGGGAGGGCGACGGCATCCGCCTCGCCGACCTCCTCGCCTCCATCAAGCAGGAGTACAAGGAGAACGAGGACCTCCCGAACACCACCAACCCGGACGACTGGGCGAAGATCTCGGGCAAGAAGGGCGAGCGGATCGTCTACGTGCGCACCCTGATCGGCCAGGGCGAGGACGAGCCCCAGGGCGGCCGCGCGATCGAGCGCGTGGGGACCGGCCAGTACCTGTAGCCGCCTCGCCGGGCCCGGCAGCCGGCGCCGCCTTCCCGACCCGGCGCGGACCGGGCCAAAGGGCGCTTCCCGGGCTGCTCGCGGCATGCGGCATCGCCGCCCACGCGGTGGGGTAGCGTCCGAACGTGGCCATCACGAAGGTCTGCGGCATCGAGACCGAGTACGGCATCCACGTCGTGACGAGCGGCGAGATGAGCGCGACGACGGCGTCCTCCCTCCTCATCAACGCGTACGTCGCCCGGCTCGAGCGCCGCATCGGCTGGGACTTCGAGGACGAGTCGCCGGGTCGGGACGCCCGGGGCTTCGCCCGACCCGGCGCGCTCCCGCCCGAGATCGAGACCCATCTCGTGAACGCCGTCCTCACCAACGGCGCCCGCTACTACGTCGACCACGCCCACCCGGAGTACTCGACCCCGGAGTGCTCGAACCCCCTGCAGCTCGTCTGCCATGACCGGGCCGGCGAGCTCGTCCTCGCGCGGTCGATGGAGGCCGCCCGCCACCTCCTCCCGCCGGGGGAGGAGATCGTGGTCTACAAGAACAACTCCGACGGGAAGGGCAACTCCTACGGGACGCACGAGAACTACCTCGTCGACCGGGCGACGCCCTTCGCCCGCATCGTGCAGCGCCTCACCCCGCACCTCGTGACGAGGCAGGTCTACACCGGAGCCGGCAAGGTGGGCCAGGAGAACACCGACACCCCCGGCCCCGCCCGCTTCCAGCTCAGCCAGCGGGCGGACTTCTTCGAGGAGGAGGTCGGCCTCGAGACCACCTTGAAGCGCCCGATCGTGAACACCCGCGACGAGCCGCACGCCGACCCGCAGAAGTACCGCCGGCTCCACGTCATCGTCGGCGACGCGAACCTGGCGGAGGTCGCCACCTTCTTGAAGGTCGGCACGACGGCGATCGTCCTCGCCATGATCGAGGACGAGTTCGACGCCGGGCGGGACCTCACCCTCGCCAACCCCGTCTCGGCGATCCGGGCCGTCTCCCACGACCCGGACCTGCAGGCGAGGGTCGAGCTCGCCGGCGGGGAGCGCCTGAGTGCCCTCGAGCTGCAGTGGGAGCTGTTCACCCTGGCCCGCAAGTACGCCGAGGACCGGGGTGTGGGAGTGCTCGGCGACGTGCAGGTCGGCGCCATGGTGCTCGACCGCTGGGAGCAGGTGCTGATCGGCCTCGAGTCCGATCCCGCGTCGCTCTCCTCGCAGCTCGACTGGGTCGCGAAGCGGCGCCTCATCGAGGCGTACCGTGAGCGCCACGGGCTCGAGTGGGGCGACCAGCGGCTCGCGGCGCTCGACCTCCAGTACCACGACGTCCGGCCGGCGAAGTCCCTGTTCGCGAAGTTGCAGATGGAGCGTCTCGTCGGCGAGGCGGAGGTGGAGGCGGCCGTGAGCGAGCCGCCCGCGACGACGAGGGCGTACTTTCGCGGCAGGTGCCTCTCCCGCTTCGCCTCCTCGGTCGTCGCCGCCAACTGGGACTCGATCGTCTTCGACGTCGGGGCCGATCCGCTGCGCAGGGTGCCGATGATGGAGCCGCTCAGGGGAACGGCCGCGCACGTCGATACGTTGTTACAGAGTTGTGAGAGCCCGGCCGAGTTGGTAGAGCGGCTGGGGTCGTAGGAGACGACGACATGGCTGAACGTGAACAGAAGCGTCGCACGGCGCCGAGCCGGGAGACCGTGACCGAGGAGGAGGAGACGACCGCCGCGACCTCAGAGCGCGGCGAGAAGCTCAAGGCGGAGATCGACGACCTGCTCGACGAGATCGACGAGGTCCTCGAGGACAACGCCGAGGAGTTCGTCCGCAACTACGTGCAAAAGGGTGGCGAGTAGCCGGGCAGGCAGTAGCCTCCCCACCCGATGACGCTGCCCCTGTTCCCGATCGGGGAGGACCCCGGTTCGAATTTCGCCGAGCTGCTCCGCCGGAGCGCGGGCGGCCGAGCCGGTCCTGCGCCCCTTTCTCGTCCCGGCGCCGATGCCCGAGGGCCGGTCCCGCGCTCCGACGGCCTCCCGGGGTTCGTCCACGGGACGACGATCGCGGCGCTTCGCACTGCGGCCGGGGTGGTCATGGCCGGCGACCGCCGGGCGACCGAGGGCCACTCCATCGCGCACCGCCAGATCGAGAAGGTCTTCCCGGCGGACCGGTACTCGGCCGTCGCCATCGCCGGCGTGGCCGGTCCGGCCGTCGAGATGGTGCGGCTGTTCCAGACCCAGCTCGAGCACTACGAGAAGGTCGAGGGCTCTTCGCTCAGCCTCGAGGGCAAGGCGAACCAGCTCGGCCAGATGGTGCGGGCCAACCTCCCGCTCGCGATGGAGGGGCTGGCGGTCGTGCCGTTGTTCGCCGGCTACGACGAGCGGCGCCGGGTCGGCCGCATCTTCTCGTTCGACCTCGCCGGCGGGCGGTACGAGGAGCGGGACTTCCACGCCACGGGGTCGGGGGGCCGGGACGCGCGCAATACGATCAAGCTCGGCTACCGGGCCGACCTCTCCGAGGAGGAGGGGGTGGAGCTCGTCGTGAAGGCGCTCTACCAGGCGGCCGACGAGGACTCGGCCACGGGCGGCCCGGATCCGCTCCGGGGCATCTACCCCGTCGTCGCCGTCGTCGACGAGGACGGCTACCGCCGCCTGCCCGACGAGGTGGTGGCCGAGCGCTTCGAGGCCCTCGTCGAGGAGCTCCGCCAGCCCCTCCCGCCGAGGGCAGCCGAGCTCGAAGGGGGTGAGCACCGATGAGCATGCCGTACTACGTGGCGCCCGAGCAGGTCATGAAGGACCGGGCGGAGTACGCCCAGAAGGGGATCGCTCGCGGCCGCGCCCTCGTCGCGACCGACTACGACCCCGGCGTGCTGATCGTCGCCGAGAACCCGTCGCGCACGCTCCACAAGATCAGCGAGATCTACGACCGGGTCGCCTTCGCCGGGGTCGGCAAGTACAACGAGTTCGACCAGCTCCGGGTCGCCGGGGTGCGCCACGCGGACACCAAGGGCTACTCGTACTCGCGAGAGGACGTCGACGCCCGCTCGCTCGCGAACCTCTACGCCCAGTACCTCGGCCAGGTGTTCACCCACGAGATGAAGCCCCTCGAGGTCGAGATCCTCGTCGCGGAGCTGGCCGCCGAGCCCGGGGCGCACCAGCTCTACCACATCGCCTACGACGGCACCGTCGTCGACGAGGTCGGGTTCGCCTGCCTCGGGGGCGACGCTGCCACGATCACCGCCCGGATGTCGGAGTCCTACCGCCAGGGATGGCCGCTCGCCGAGGCGCTCGCCGCCTGCGTGGCCGCCCTCGCCGGGCCCGAGCGCACCCTCGGCCCGGGCGACCTCGAGGTCGCCGTGCTCGAGCAGGGCGCCGAGCGCCGGACGTTCCGCAGGATCCGCAACAGTGCCCTCAGCGCCCTCCTCGGCGCCTCCGAGCCGAGCGCCGGCCCCGGGGAGGGCGGCGGCGGCTGAGCGGGGCGGTCAGGCTCCCGCCGCCACGAGGCCGACGACGACGAGGACGACGACGAGGGCGAGGGTGACGGCGGCGGCCGGCCACGGCCTCCTCCGGGGAGCCAGCGCGGACGCCGAGAGCTCCCCGTCGCCCGGGCCGCCCGGCCAGGCGCCGAGCTCGAGCTCTACCTCGCCGAGCTCCGCCAGCTCCTCGAGCTCGACGAGGTCGCCGTCGACGGCGGCGTCGACGGCATCGGCGAGCAGGATCTCCCGGCCGAGCGCTAACTGGCCCTCGTCGACGAGGACGTCGACGAGGGCGGCGATGGGGTAGGGGCCGTCGCACATCCCGCGCAGCTCGACGAGGATCCCCTCGGCGCCGAGGCGTGCGGCGAGCACCCGGGCGTGGAAGGACCCCTGCACCGTCGTGAGGTGCCGCATGCGGCCGGTTGATGGCATCTCGTCCGAGGCTACCGTCTGTGCGGTGGACCGCCGCATCTTCGGCCTCGAGAACGAGTACGGCGTGACCTGCACCCTGAGGGGCCAGCGCCGGCTCAGCCCGGACGAGGTCGCCCGCTACCTGTTCCGGCGGGTCGTGAGCTGGGGCCGCTCTAGCAACGTGTTCCTCGAGAACGGCGCTCGTCTCTACCTCGACGTCGGGAGCCACCCCGAGTACGCCACCCCGGAGTGCGACTCGATCGAGGACCTCGTCGCGCACGACAAGGCCGGCGAGCGGATCCTCGAGAGCCTCGTCCACTCCGCCGAGGCGCGCCTTCGCGACGAGGGCATCCGCGGCGTCGTCTACCTGTTCAAGAACAACACGGACTCCGCCGGCAACTCCTACGGCTGCCACGAGAACTACCTCACGAGCCGGCGCGACGACTTCTCGCACTACGCCCAGGTCCTCATCCCCTTTTTCGTCTCCCGGCAGATCTACGCGGGCGCCGGCAAGATCCTCCAGACCGCGCGGGGTGCGATGTTCTGCCTCTCCCAGCGGGCCGAGCACATCTGGGAGGGAGTCTCCTCGGCCACGACCCGGAGCCGGCCGATCATCAACACCCGGGACGAGCCGCACGCCGATGCCGAGCGCTTCCGGCGGCTGCACGTGATCGTGGGCGACTCGAACATGAGCGAGTACGCCACGTTCCTCAAGGTCGGCGCGACGAGCATCCTCTTGCGGATGCTCGAGGAGCCGGGAGTGGTGCTGCGCGACCTCACGCTCGAGGACCCCATCCGGGCGATCCGGGAGATCAGCCACGACATCACCTGCCGCCGGCCCGTCCGCCTCGCGAACGGCCGGGAGGCGAGCGCCCTCGACATCCAAAAGGAGTACCTCGGCCGGGCGATCCGCTACGACGAGCAGCGCGGGCTGCCCCCGCTCGAGCATCGGGCGCTCGAGATGTGGCGCCACTGTGTGGAAGGGATCGAGAAGGACCCCCTCGGCCTCGACCGAGAGTGCGACTGGGTCATGAAGCACCGGCTCGTCGAGGCGTTCCGGGAGCGCCACCAGTTGCCGCTCGGCCATCCCCGGGTCGCCCTGCTCGACCTGCAGTACCACGACGTGGACCGGCACCGGGGCGTCTTCTACCTGCTCCAGGCGCGAGGCGAGGCAGAGCGGGTGACGAGCGACGAGGCCATCGAGCGGGCGATGGAGCACGCCCCGGAGACGACGCGGGCCCGGCTGCGGGGCGAGTTCATCCGGCGAGCCAAGGAGCGGCGCCGTGACTTCACCGTCGACTGGGTGCACCTGAAGCTGAACGACCAGACCCAGCGGACCGTGCTGCTGAAGGACCCCTTCCGCTCCCATGACGAGCGGGTGGAGCGCCTCATCGACGCCATCTGAGCCTGGCGCTTCGCGGCGCGCTCGGCGTCTCGCGTTCTCGGCTCGGCGTAGCCCCTCGGTAGACTGGCTGCGTGGGCGGCCTCGATCCCGCCAAGTTGCTGGTCATCCTGGTCTTGGCACTTGTCGTCCTCGGCCCCGAGCGGCTGCCAAAGGCTGCCCGGCAGGTCGGGGCGCTGTGGCGCGACTTCACCCTGTGGCGGGAGCGGCTCGAGCAGGAGGTGCGAAGCGCCGTGCCCGACCTCGACCTCCCGCCACTCCCAGTGGTGCCCTCGCGGGGCATCACGGGCTACCTGACCGGGCTCATGTCGGAGGGGCCGCGCCCCGCCGGCGGTGCGATCGAGGGCGGGCTCGCACCCTCCGAGGACCTCGAGCCGCCCGAGGGTGCCGGCGAGCTTCCCGGCCCCTCGATCGCCGAGGTCGCCGGGCGCCGAGGCCGCGACGTCGCCTGGACGGCCACTGCCGGCGACCGCTCGCCCGCCGGCGCGGGCGCCGAGGCCGTGGCGCTCACGGCTCCGGGCGGGATCCCGGCGTCGTGGGGTGGCCCCGGGGCTGAAGCGCCCGGTTACGCGAGCGGGTCGTTCCTCTCCGCGGTGCCGGCGGCGCCTCCGGGTGGCCCGCTCGGCGCACAGGTCGTGATCGACCTCGACGAGCCGAGCTGGAACTGAGCCGGGGCTAGGTCACGGTGGCCAGGACGATCGCGCGGCCACGTCCGGGACGGGCGCGACCCGACCCGGACGCGATGACGCTGTTCGAGCACCTTTCGGAGCTGCGGCGGCGCCTCATCGTGTGCATCGTCGTCTTCATCGTCGCCGGCACCGCCACGTACTTCGCCTACGGCCCGATCCTCGCCGGCCTCCGCCAGCCCTACTGCCAGGCGCTCGTGCAGCTCCACCAGATCCGGCACCTCTCGGGCTGCCGCCTGTACATCACCCAGCCGCTCCAGGGCTTCACGACCCGCCTCAACGTGTCGGCCTACGGCGGCATCGTGCTCGGGCTCCCGGTGATCCTCTACGAGCTCTGGCGCTTTGTCACACCCGGCCTCAAGGCCAACGAGCGCCGGTACGCGCTGCCCTTTGTCGTGATGAGCGTGGTCCTGTTCGCAGCGGGAGGCCTCGTCGCCTTCGTCATCTATTCGAGGGCGCTGAACTTCCTCATCGGCGCCTCCGGCGCCCACGTGCAGACGATCTTCACGCCGAACAGCTACCTCTCGCTGCTCGGCGCCCTCGTCCTCATCTTCGGGACGGCCTTCGAGTTCCCCGTCCTGCTCGTCGCGCTCGAGCTCGCCGGTGCCATCACCTCCGCCGGCCTGCGCTCGTTCCGGCGGTGGGCGGTCCTGCTCATCGTGATCTTCTCCGCCGTCATCACCCCGAGCTCGGACCCGTTCTCCATGCTCGCCCTCGCCATCCCGCTCCTGGTGTTCTACGAGGGCTCGATCGTCATCGGCCGCCTCCTCGGCAAGTGAGCCCGGGCGAGCCGGACCCGCTGCGAGCTGCCTTCGAGCGGTCCTACCCCTACCCGCTCGACGCCTTCCAGCTCGCCGCCATGGACGCCCTCGACGAGGGACGCTCGGTGCTCGTGACGGCGCCCACCGGTGCCGGGAAGACGGTGGTGGCCGAGTACGCCGTGCACCGGGCGCTTGGCGAGCGGGCCCGGGCCTTCTACACGACGCCGCTGAAGGCGCTCTCCAACCAGAAGTTCGGCGACCTCGTCCGGCGGCACGGCGCCGGTCAGGTCGGCCTCCTCACGGGCGACAACTCGATCAACGCCCAGGCGCCGGTGGTCGTCATGACGACCGAGGTGCTGCGGAACATGATCCACTCCGAGCGCGCCTCGCTCTCCCGGCTCGGCTACGTCGTGCTCGACGAGGTGCACTTCCTCGAGAACCCCTACCGGGGCGGAGTCTGGGAGGAGGTCATCCTCGGGGCCCCCTCGAAGGTCCGCCTCGTGGCGCTCTCGGCGACGGTGGCCAACGCGGACGACCTCGCCGCCTGGATCGGGGCGGTGCGCGGCGACACGGCGATCGTGAGGGAGACGGCCCGGCCGGTCGCCCTCCACGACCTGTTCGCGATCGGGGACCGCTCGGCCGAGAGGGTCCACCTCCTGCCGGTCTTCGTGGAGGGCCGGCCGAACCCGAAGGCGATCGAGCTCGACGAGTTGATGCCCCGCCACGGCCGGGGCGGCCGGCGGCCGGCACGACCCCCGGGGCCGGCGCGAGCGCGCGTGCGGGCCTACCGCCCGCGAAGAGCCGAGACGATCGAGCGGCTCCGGGAGACGGACCTGCTCCCCGCCATCTACTTCATCTTCTCGAGGGCCGGCTGCGACGAGGCGGTCCGGCACTGCCTCGACGAGGGCCTCAGGCTCACGACGCCGGCGGAGCGGCGCCGGATCCGCGAGATCGCCGACGGTCACGTCGACGCGCTGAGCGACGACGACCTCGCCGTGCTCGGCTACCCCCGCTTCCTGGCCGCTCTCGAGGCCGGCCTCGCACCGCACCATGCAGGGATGGTCCCGCCCTTCCGGGAGGCGGTGGAGCACTGCTTCTCCGAGGCGCTCGTGAAAGCGGTGTTCGCGACCGAGACCCTCGCCCTCGGCATCAACATGCCGGCGAGATCGGTCGTGATCGAGGACCTGACGAAGTTCTCCGGCGCCGGCCACGCCGAGCTGACACCGGGGGAGTACGCCCAGCTCACCGGGAGGGCGGGCCGCCGGGGGATCGACGAGGTCGGCTACGCCGTCGTGCTCGCCTCGCCCTTTTACGACTTCGGCGACGTCGCCAGGCTGGCCGGTGCCCCGGGCAGGGCGCTCACCTCCTCGTTCCGGCCGACCTACAACCTCGCCGTCAGCCTCGTGCGGCGCTTCGATCGGAGCGAGGCGTACCACGTCGTCACCTCGTCGTTCGCACAGTGGCTCTCCGAGGAGGACCTCGCGGGGCAGCTCACGAACGTGCTCGAGCTGCTCGAGGAGCGGGGCTACCTGCGGGGCTGGTCGGTGACGCCGGCCGGGGAGATGCTGGCCGGCATCTACCACGAGGCGGACCTCCTCATCGCCGAGAGCCTGCGCGCGGGAGTGCTCGACGGTCTCGAGCCGGCCTCGCTCGCGGCGGTCGTCTCCGGCTACTGCTTCGAGGCCCGCCGCGAGCGCGAGGGCGACCCTGAGCTGCCCTCCGGCCCGGCCGGCGAGCGGCTGGCCGCGGCGGCGGCCCTCTCGGCGAAGCTCTCCGCCGACGAGGCAGCGCGCGGCCTCCCGCCGACGAGGGGGGTCGACCCCGCCTTCGCCCCCCTTGCGCGCGGCTGGGCCGAGGGCAAGGAGCTGCGCCGGGTGCTGAGCGGCTCCCCGTCGCCGGCCGGCCGGGCCGGACGGAGGAGGGCGGCGCCGGCCCGGCCGGTCATGTCGGGGGGCGACTTCGTCCGGAACACCAAGCAGGTCATCGACCTGCTCCGCCAGCTCGCCCAGGTGGCTTCGGCCCCGGCCACGAGGGCGGCGGCGGACGCGGCGGCCCGCCGCCTTCTCCGCGGGGTCGTCGCCGCCTCCTCGGAGGTGAGCATCGGGGCTGCGCCGGCGAGGGCGGAGGTCGAGGGTGACGGGGCGGGCCCCGGAGGGCCGCCGGCCAGCATCCACGACTCCCGCCAGCCCGGCACCTAATCTCACCGGGGCATGTCGCAGGCCCGTCCCGAGCAGTTCACCAAGGAGGAGCGCGAGCTCCTCTCGAGGTACTTCACGAACCTCGACGGGCCGGTGTTCGCCCTCGTCAACCTGCCCGAGGTCGTAAAGGGCGCCCTGTTCGCGCGGTACTCCCGGTCGGGAAAGGGCCTGAGGCGGCTGTTCCTCGACGAGTTCGTGGACGATCTCGACGTCTCGGGCGACACGAGCCTCGACGCCACGGTCGGGCTGCGCCGGGCCGAGGAGCTCTACGAGCGGGTCTTCAACGAGTACGGGGACGACTCCGTGGCCCAGCTCGGCGGGGTCCACCTCGCCTGCGAGCAGGCCTCCAACCTCCTCACCAAGGTCCTCGAGCGGGGACGCCTCATGTCCTACCTCGAGCAGTCGACCCGCTACATCCCCTACGACACGCGGCTCTCGAGCGGCCACTACCGCTACGTGCGGGATCCCGACATCCTCGACTCGCCGCTCGGGGCCCGGTACGTCGGCGAGATGGACCGGATGTTCGACACCTACGGCGAGCTGCTCCCGCCGGTGCAGGAGCTCGTTGCCAGGCGCTCGCCTCGCGCTGAGGGCGTCTCGGCGCTCGCCCACCGCCAGGCGGTGCGCGCGGCGAGCCTCGACGCCCTGCGGGGGCTGCTCCCGGCCGGCTCGCTCTCGAACGTCGGCATCTACGGCAGCGGGCAGGGCTACGAGCAGCTCCTGCTGCGGATGCGGGCCCACCCCCTCCCCGAGGCGCGCAGCTACGCCGAGCTCATGCTCGAGGAGCTGCGCAAGGTGATCCCGAGCTTCCTCACGCGCCTCGACCGCCCCGAGCGCGGCGGGGCGTGGGTGGACTACCTGCAGCGGACCGACGAGGCGAGCGCCCGGGTCGTCGAGTCGCTCTGGCCCCGCCGGGCTCCCGAGCCCGGTCCCTCGGTGCGGCTCATCTCCTTCGACGCCGACGGGGAGGACCGCGTGCTCGCAGCCATCTGCTTCGAGCACAGCAACCGCCCCGAGGCCGAGCTGCGCTCCCGGGTGGCAGCCCTCGGCCAGGCCGATCGGGACCGGCTCTTCGAGGCCTACGTGGGCGAGAGGGCGAACCGCCGCCACCGCCCCGGGCGCGCCTTCGAGGCGACCTCGTACCGCTTCGAGGTCGTCTGCGACTACGGCGCCTTCCGGGACCTCCAGCGGCACCGGCTGCTCACCGTCGAGTGGCAGCCCCTCGGGACGGACCTCGGCTACGAGGTGCCCGAGCTCATCGAGGAGGCGGGGCTGTCCGACCGCTTCGTGGAGCAGCTCGAGCGCTCGAAGGCGCTGCACGACTCCCTCGCGGCGTACTTCCCGGAGCAGTGCCGCTATGCCGTCGCCCTCGCCTACCGGATCAGGTTCTCCATGGAGATGAACGCGAGGGAGGCGATGCACCTGCTCGAGCTCCGCTCGAGCCCGCAGGGCCATCCCGTGTACCGCCGGATCGCAGCGGAGATGCACCGCCTCGTCGAACAGGAGGCCGGCCACCGCTCGATCGCCCGTGCGATGTCGTTCGTCGACCGGAGCGGGCTCTCCCCCGAGCTCGGCCGGCTCGACGCGCTCCAACGGGCCGAGGAGCGGGCGGCCAAGACCGGCGCGAAGAGAGCCGGGGCTCGCCGCGAGGCGTCCACGGCGTCACAGAGCGGGCCGCCCGCCGGCCCGAGACGCCTGCGGGCGATCGACCCCCGCAGCCGAGGAGGCTGACCCGGGCCCGCCGAGGCGTCCCCCGGCCGGCGCGAACGCTCGCCGGAGCGCACTGCGGTGCCGCCGACCAGGTCTGTTCTTCACCCTCTTGACGGGGGTGCCCGCCGTCGTCATAACTATGGGGTCCCCTCAAACCGAGGGTGCCTCCGCAGGGTTCCGGGAGAGGCGCCTACCGTCGTCCGGGGGGAGCGCGAGTGGTGGGACCCAGGGGGGTCGAGTAGAGAACGCCCGAGCCTCCGCAGGCCGGAGGCATCGCCCGGGCAGGCGACGGGGTGGCCCCAAAGGCGCCTCCTGGGTCCTCCCACCGCCCCTTCGCGACGAGGGCGCGGCCACCTGCGGGCCCTCGCCGGGAACACGCGTCCTTGCCACGGTGTTGCCGTATAGTCATCGCGCTCTCGTGGCGAACGGGGCGACGAGCCGGCAGAGGACCAAAGGGAGAGCATGGCCAAGGAGACCGACCAGGACGTCGCAGAGGACGAGCTCGGCGACGACGAGCTCGAGGAGGACGCAGGGCTCGAGGACCTGGGCGAGGAGGAGCTGCTCGACGACGAGGTTCTCGACGACGACGAGGTCCTCGACGACGACGACGAGGTCCTCGACGACGCTCTCGACGAGGAGGAGCCGGCCGCTGCCGGCGGCCGCGCTCGGGAGCGGCTGGCCGAGGGCGACGAGCAGGCGGCCGACGAGGAGGACGAGGAGGAGCTCGACGACGATGACGTCGAAGCGAGCCTCGACGTCATCTTGAAAGAGCGGCTCGTCGTCGAGGAGGACGAGCCGGAGGACGAGGAGGAGCCGACCGACGCCGAGGACCGGACCGACGGGACGCTGCGCGTGCTGCCGAAGCAGCCCGGGGAGTTCGTCTGCCGCTCCTGCTTCCTCGTGAAGAACGAGGCCCAGCTCGCCGATCCGGCTCGCATGCTCTGTCGCGACTGCGTGTGAGCCGAGATAGCGTCCCGGCCGTGCCCGACGAGCGACCCCTGCACGAGCGGCTGGTCGAGCTCGCCGTCTACGTCCCGGTCGGCATCGTGGCCTCCATCGCCGAGGAGCTGCCCGGGCTCGCCGACAAAGGCCGGCGCCGCGTGGAGAGCCGAATCCAAGTTGCTCGCGTGGTCGGAAAGCTGGCGGTGGCAGAGGCGCAGCGGCGGCTCGCCCCCCGGGCGCCGTCGCCGGCCCGCAGCGCGGCCGGCTCGGGACAGCCGTCCCCGCCGGGCTCGGCGAGCGAGCCGGCGAGTGCCCCGGCGGGCGACGGCGAGACCTCGCCCGGCGTGAGCGCGAAGGAGGGCTCCGCCGGCTCCGAGGGGCTGGTGCCGCAGGTCACCGAGCTCGCCATCCCCGGCTACGACACCCTGGCGGCCTCCCAGGTGGTGCAGCGGCTTGCCTCGCTCCGGCCCGACGAGCTCGAGGCGGTGCGCCGCTACGAGGCGGCGAACCGGGGGCGCAGGACCATCCTCCACCGGATCGCCCAGCTCAGCTCGGCGGACGGGCGCGCCTCGGCCTGACCGGCGTGGAGGTCACCGCCCGGGCCGCCGGCGCTGCCGACACCGAGGTGGTCCGGGCGCTCGCGGCACGGGCGGCGGCGGAGGTGGCACGCGCCCGCGACGGCTCGCTTCATCTCCGAGCCGAGCACGGCCTCGCCGACGGGGAGCCGGCTCGCCGTCTCGGCCGGCCGTCACCTTCGCTTCGCGCCCTTGCCGAGATCGACGGCGTCGCCGTCGGCTTCGTCGAGGCGGAGCTCGTCCAGGTCGGCGAGGGGCGGCCGATCTGCCGGATCCGAGCGCTCTACGTCGAGCCGGAGGCTCGCGAGGTGGGCGCGGGCGAGGCGCTCGTCGAGGCGGCATGCGCCTTCGCCGTAAGGGCAGGGGCCGGCGGCATCGACGCCTACGCCCTCCCCGGCGCGCGGGAGGTGAAGAACTTCTTCGAGTCCGCCGGCTTCGTGGCCCGCCTCATCGTGATGCACCGCCCCCTTGCCGGGAGGTGAGCGCGCCGGAGCTCGCCGTCGGCGCCGTGGTCGTCCACTCCGGAAGCCTCCTGCTCGTGCGGCGGGGCCTGCCGCCTGCGGCCGGCATGTGGTCCGTTCCCGGCGGGCGGGTGGAGCCGGGCGAGACGCTCGACGAGGCCGTGGTGCGTGAGGTGCGCGAGGAGACCTCACTCGACGTGGAGGCGGGGGAGCTGCTCGGGTGGGTGGAGCGCCGGGCGGGCGGCCACCATTACGTCATCGTCGATTTCAGAGCCGCCCTCCATCCCGGCGCAGGCGAGCCGGCGCCGCGCCCGGGCGACGACGCCGCCGAGGCGCGCCTCGTCCCCCTCGACGAGGTGGAGCGGCTAGGGCTCGTCCCCGGTCTCGGCGCCTTCCTTCGCGACCACGGAGTCCTCTGAGCCCGTCCCGGCGAGGGCGGCTCCGTTGCCGGTCGCGGGAGCGCTCTCGGGGCGGGCCGGGAGCGGGGGACGGGGGACGGGGCGGCCGCCGGCAGGGCGGGGCGGCGGAGGGGGCGGGATCGCCATGCCGAGCAGGCGGGCGAGGGCGGGGACCCGGCTCGCGGCGAGGCGGGCCTCCCGCTCGACCTGGCCGCTCGGGTCCTTCGGCATCCCGGTCGGCTTCACCTGGCGGCGGACTGGGGACTCGGCGGCGGCGTGCAGGAGCGAGAGCCACCTCTCCGGGGGCGTCTCGGCGGTCATGGCCTGACCGGCAGCCTCGGCGAGCCCCATCACGAGGGCGGCGGGGAAACGAGCCGTCGGCTCCGGCGGCTTGGCCGAGAGGCGGAGCGCCTGGAGGACCTTTCCCGCCGAGAGGGCCGAGCTGATGTGCTCCTCCCACTCGGTGCGCAGCTTCGTGACCCGCCGCTCGAGCACCTCCCGCAGGCGGCGCTCGAGCTCCCGGCCCGCGTCGTCTCGGGGCGCGGCGCCGACGACGGTCATCCGCAGGTCGCGAAGCGAGATCTCCTCGGCCCGCCCGGCGGCGGCCTCGGCCCGATCGAGCCAGACGGCGGCCTTCACCTCGGGCAGGAGCTGCTCGGCGACGGCGACGATCGGCTCGCCCGACACGACGGTGCGCCCCTCGGCCCGGGCTCGCTCCTGCTCGTCGGCGATCGCCTTGCGGACCGCCGGCATCCCGCCCGCCGCAAGCCGCTCGGCGATCCTGCGCTGCTCCGGCGCGAGCGAGGCGAACAGCTGGTCTCGATGCGCAGTGCCGGGCTCGAAGCGGGGCGTGAGCCTCCGCCCTCCCGGGCGGCCGGCCGATCCATCGCGCTCGCCGGGACGGCCGCGCTCTCTCGTGCCGTCGCCCCTCGAGGGGGAAGGGCGGCCCGGTCGGGCCGCACCTCGCTCCGCCGGCCGCGCCTCAAGGGCGCGCCGCCGCCGGTCCTCGCCGGGGGAGCCGCCCTTGCCGGTCCGCCCCGCGGCACGCTCGCGGTCGGCTCTGCCCGCGTGCTCGCGGCGCCGGCCGCGGTCCTCTTCGGCGGGGCGCTCACCCTCGTGCCCTCGCCCCAGCCGACCCCGCCGGCCGGCGAGGACCGTGGTGACTCCGGGTTCGTGGCGCGGTGGCCCGAGGTACTCGATGCGGCTCGCGGCGTTCTCTTGGCGCTGCTTGGGCGGGAGGATCGCGACGACGGTGATGCCGTCGAGCTCCACCTCCACCTCCGCGCGGAGCACGTCGCCGACCTTCGAGTCCGGTGGCAGGACCGAGACGGGCACGACGCCGCGGGGCTGGCGGGCCCCCGCCGCCCGCCAGGTGTAGGTCTCGTCGTCCCGAGCGCTCGTGAGCTCGATCTCCATCCGGTTCGGCATGACCCGGCCAAGCTACAGCCTGTGACGAGTCCCTTTCTCCGGCTCGCCGGCTGGCGTGGGGGAGCGGGCTCTGCAACGCTCGGCGCCGAGCGATCCGACGAGGAGGGCCGCATGGACTTCGAGCTGTCGCCCGTGGCCGAGGAGTACCGCACCCGGCTGAGCGCGTTCATGGACGAGCACGTCTACCCGAACGAGGAGAGGGCGGAGGAGGAGATCAGGGCCTCCGGCGACCCGCACCACCACCCCGAGGTGATCGAGGAGCTGAAAGCCGAGGCTCGCCGCCGGGGGTTGTGGAACCTGTTCCTCCCCCACCGGACGAAGTGGACCGAGGGGCTCTCCAACCTGGACTACGCGCCCCTGGCGGAGATCACCGGGCGCTCCCACCTCGCCCCCGAGGCGCTCAACTGCTCGGCGCCGGACACCGGCAACATGGAGATCCTCACGATGTTCGGCACTCCCGAGCAGCAAGAGGAGTGGCTCTACCCGCTCCTCGAGGGCGAGATCCGCTCCTGCTTCGCCATGACCGAGCCTGCGGTGGCGAGCTCGGACGCGACCAACATCGAGACCGAGATCCGCTCCGACGGCGGTGACTACGTGATCACGGGCCGCAAGTGGTGGATCTCGGGTGCTGCCGACGCCCGGTGCAAGGTCGCGATCGTGATGGGCAAGACGGACCGGGGCGCGCCGGCGCACCGCCAGCAGTCGATGGTGCTCGTCCCGCTCGACACACCGGGCGTGCGCGTGGTGCGCAACCTCACGGTGTTCGGCTACAGCGACCAGGAGGGCCACTGCGAGATCGTCTTCGACGGCGTGCGGGTGCCGAAGAGCAACCTTCTCGGAGAGGAGGGCGGCGGCTTCGCCATCGCGCAGGCCCGCCTCGGCCCCGGTCGGATCCACCACTGCATGCGGGCGATCGGCGCCGCGGAGCGGGCGCTCGAGATCATGTGCCGCCGGGTGCTCTCCCGCAGCGCCTTCGGGGGCCCGATCGCCGACCAGGGGGTGGTCCAGCAGTGGATCGCCGACTCACGCCTCGAGATCGACCAGGCCCGCTGGTACGTGCTCTACACGGCCTTCGCCATGGACCGGTTCGGGAACAAGGCGGCGCGCAACGAGATCTCCGGCATCAAGGTCGTCGTCCCCCAGATGGCGCTCCGGGTGATCGACCGGGCGATCCAGGCCTGCGGCGCTGCCGGGGTCGGACCCGACCTTCCCCTCGCACGCATGTACGCGTCGATGCGCACCCTCCGGATCGCCGACGGACCCGACGAGGTCCACCGGCGCAGCGTCGCCCGGCGCGAGCTCGGCCGCTACGCCTGAGGCGTCACATGGGCTACGTCGTGCGGCGTTGGGACAACTGGTCGAGCGCAGAGGGTCTCACCGGCCTCGCCGGCCTGGAGGCGATGCTGAACGCCGAGCGCCGGCAGGGGCGCCGCCTCGTCCAGCTGGTCGTGGCCTCAGAGGACATCTATCTCGTCGTGCTGGAGGAGGAGGAGGGCACGACCGGCCGGTCGCCGGCCTGAGAGCCGGAGCTCAGCCGAGGCCTCGCTCGGCGAGCTCGGCGAAGGCGGCGGCGGCGGCCCTCGTGAGGGGACCGGGGCAGTGCTCGAGGCGCCGGCCGTCGATGGCCGCGACGGGCTGCACCCCCCGGGTCGTCGAGGAGAGGAACGCCTCCTCGACGGCGGGGAGCTCGCTCACGGGGACGTCCCGCTCGGCGACCTTCGCGATCTCGAGGATGAGGCCTCGGGTGACCCCTGCGAGGCAGCCGGCCGACAGCGGGGGAGTGACGAGCTCGCCGCCGAGCCCGACGAAGACGTTGGAGCCGGTGCCCTCGCAGAGGTTGCCGGCGAGGTTGGCGAACAGCGCCTCGGTCGCCCCGCGCTCGAGCGCCCAGGCGAGTGCCACGACGTTCTCCGCGTACGAGATCGTCTTCGCGCCGGCAAGGGCACCCCTTTCGTTGCGCGGCCACGGTGCGAGCACGACCGAGGCCTCGTCGGGTGGTGGCGGCGACTCCTCGCAGGCGACGACGACCGTCGGCGAGGCCGGGGAGCGGGCCGACCCGAGACCCCCTCTGCCGCCGGTCACCGTGATGCGGATCTTGCCCGAGGCCGAGCCTGACGAGGCGACGACGGCGGCCACGGCGGCCGTGAGCTCGCCCTCGGGCGGGAGGGCAAGTCCGAGGACGGAGGCCGAGGCGCCAAGCCGGGCGAGGTGGCGGGAGAGGCCGAAGGGCCGGCCGTTTCGCACGACGATGCTCTCGAAGACGCCGTCGCCGGTCAGCAGGCCGTGGTCGAAGGCGCTCACGACGGCCTGTTCCGGCTCGCTCAGGCGTCCGTTGACGTAGACGAGGGCCACGGCGGGAGTGTAGGAGGCGGCCTCAGCGCCTCGAGGCGAGCGACTCGGCCCGCGAGGCGAGGCCGGGGGAGGAGAGGCCCGCCGCGACCCGGGCGAAGTTGGCCTCCGGTCCGCGCCAGGCGAGCGCCTCGACCCCCGGCACGAGGGACTCGTCGATCCGCAGGGTGGCGAGCTCCCTGAACAAGCGAGCTAGGTCGGCCTGCTCGACAAGGCGGGCGGCGAGCGCAGGCGCCGAGCGCACCTTCGCGAGCACGGCCGGATCCCAGGCCGCAGGGTCGGGAGGGATCGCCTCGAGGTGGAGGTAGTGGCCGAGCACGGCCGAGGCAGACTTCTTCCCCCAGCCCGGAATGCCGGGGAAGCCGTCAGCCGAGTCGCCGACGAGGGCGAGCCAGTCGGGGATCGACTCCGGCAGCACGCCGAACTTGGCGAGCACGCCCTCCTCGTCGATCACGACCCCGCCTCTCCGGTCGACCTGGACGACGCGCGTCCCCCGCACGCACTGGCCGAGGTCCTTGTCGGGAGTCCAGATCAGCACCCGGCCGACTCGCGCATCTGCCGCCGCCACCTCCGCCGCCGTTGCGAGGCCGTCGTCGGCCTCGAGCTCGTCCATGGCGAGGAGGAACACGCCGAGCGCCGCGACCGCCTCCTCGAGGAGAGGGAACTGCGCAAGCAGCTCCGGCGCGACCCCCTCCGAGGTCTTGTACCCCGGCCACATCTCGTTGCGGAAGGACTCGATGCGGTGGTCGGTGGCGACGGCAAGGTGCGTCGCACCCTCGTCGAGCATCGTGAGGAGGGAGGAGACGACGCCGGCGACGGCCGCGACGTCCGTGCCGTCGGGGCTCGTCCGGCTCCCCTTCTGGCCGAAGAACTGGCGGAACAGCTCGTAGGTGCCGTCGACGAGATGCACGTCCATGGCGAGAGCGTCCCACACCTGGGCTTCTCCCACCGCGTGCCCGCACTGGCACAACCGAGGGCACAGCTCTTCGCCCCGGCTCGGGCGCCACGCCCGGCGATTGCGCCCCCTCGCGGGCTCCGGACGGTGCTCCCCATGGAACCGCACGCACCACCACCGCACCCGTCCCCCGGCCCGGTCCAGCGCCTGTCGTCTTGGACCTCGAAGGCGTCCAGGACCGCTACGGCATCGGGCAGACCAAGGCCATCGAGCTGTGCGCGATGGACGCGTTCGTCTCCTACTTCATCGCCACGGAGGCACACGGCCGCGACGACGTCGAGATCCGGTTCCGTCCCCGCCTTGCTCCCGATGCACGCGAAGTCGCGGTTGTGTTCGAGGCCGCGAGTGGATCGCTGACGGTGTTGGTAGACCTCGGCGAGGCTCGATGACCGACTGCGTACATGCGGGGACAAATGGTGCATACCGAGCGTCCCCGAACGTCGCCGGTCCAACGACGGAACCTGGTGCCTAACGCCGCAGGGGGACGCCGCGATCATCAGCTGCTCGTAGGTCAGCCGGCCCCCCAGCTGCACCGGCGCGCCCGTGGAATCTCCATGAGCGCTCGAGCCACTTGTCAGTGCCAGCGTCAGGTGCCTTGAACGCGACGCCGCGACTTCGCTGGCGGATAGACGTATCGAGCCATCGTGGCCGACGTCCATCCCATCCACCAGCCACTGAAGAAGGGGAGGATCTTGCGCAGCTTCTCTTTCTCGTCGCGAGCGGCGAGAGCTCCCAGGATGGCTGCCCATACGACGGCGCAGCCGATGCTGTAGGCGGTGTAGCTTTGTCGACGCTTTCTCACCCGTCCTCCTTGTGGTTGTGAGGGGTAGGAGGCCACTGTCCCAGAAGCGCTCAGGCTGATCCGAGCGGGATAGAGCTTCGACGTGGATCGTTCGACGTCGCACTGGACGGTGCTACGTCGCTTCCATCGTCAGGCCGCCCCGCGGTACACCTGTCGATGAAATGTCTCATTTGCAGCAGAAGTCCAACTGCTGGCTCGCAACGTCCCCTACCACGTGGCACCGATAGCTCGGCCCGGGAGGCCGGCACACCTTTCCCGATCCGCCGGGCAGTTGCGCGCCGTCCGATTACGGGATCGCACGGATACGAGGGGCCAGCCACTCGGCGACCTCGTGCTCGCCCCGAGTGCCCGAAGCGACGTCGAGCATCAGGCGTTCCGTCTCGTCGACCGACGGGTAGGGCGCCCACTCCCACTCGTTCAGCTCGATGAAGACCCGCACCCAGGCTGCTCGCTTGTTGCCGTCGGGAAGAGGATGGCTCTTCGTGAGGCGAGTCACGAGAACCGCCGCCTTGTCGACGAAAGCGGGGTCGAGGTCGGTCTCGGCCCCAGCCGGCCCGTGGGGCGTGGAGTGCCGAGTCGGCGAGGTCGAGGTTCGTGACCTGGATGGCCGTCTCGACGTCGAGGCCCGTCACCTCCGCCACGATGGCCAGGTAATCGGCGAGATCCAGGTAGTAGACGATCACCGAGCCAGGCGCTCGAGCAGCTCCCGGTCCTCTTTGATGATCCGGCGGACTCTGGCCTTGAAGGCGGGGTCGCGTCGACGACGTTCGACCGCTTCGGCGAGTGCCCGCCGGACCGTCTCGTTGAGGCTCATGCCCTCCGCCCGGGCCAGAGCCTCGGCGTCGGCTGCATCCTCGTCGGAAAGCCGCACGGTGAAGTTCTTGGGCATGGCGTCATGATACCAGCACACCACGGTGCAAGCCACCGGCCGGTGCCGCCATCTACGGGCTTGTTCGGTCGCGGACCTGACTCGAAACGCCGAATAGTCGTGCACGGTGTCCGTTCCCCACTTGGGCAGCCACCCGTCTGCGAGGCCCTATCGGCGAGATGCGACGTCAACCAGAGCGTCTGCGAAGTAGCGCTTCAGGATCTCCGCCTGTTCGTCTCCGTCGTGCCGCCCAAGGCGCGCTCGGCTAGAGCTTCTCACCCCTAGCGGGCGCGACGTCGTGCCGGAAAGCGGGCGTGGGCGGGCACTCGTCGCCGCCAGCTTTGACCCTCCCACCCGGCGGCGCTCGGAGACGCCGGGCGCGCCCGTCCTTTGCGGGCGCGATGGAAGCAGGGGAGTGGCTGCCCAGGCGGCGCACGACGGGCGCGGAGCCGGTGCAGACCCGGGAGAGGGAGGTCGTGGCGGCAGCCCGGACCGCTCCCCGGCCGACGGCGGCGGAGGCGATCCCGCCGAGCAGCCCCTCCGGGCGAGCGCGGGCATCCTGCGTGCCTCGCTCACCCGGCCGGAAGAGGTGACGGGGTGTGGATCGAGGCTAGACAGACAGCGGAGCCAAGGTGGCTGCCGCCGCCTCGAAAGCCGGGCGGCGATGGGAGGGAGGTCGCTCGTGCGCGCAGTGCAGGTGACCCGGCTCGATGGGCCGGATGCCGTCGAGGTCGTCGAGGTCGAGGAGCCGGCCGGCCGCCCGGGCCAGGTCGTGGTGGAGACGCGGGCGGCGGGGGTGAACTTCCCCGACGTGCTGCTGACCAGGGGCGAGTACCAGATGCGCCCGACTCCGCCATTCGTGCCGGGCTCCGAGGTGGCGGGCGTCGTCCGGAGCGCGCCTGCGGGGTCGGGCTTCGAGGCCGGCCAACGGGTGGCGGCGTTTCCAGGTATGGGAGGCTTCGCGGAGGTGGTGGCAGCCGATCCGATCGCCGTCTTCCCGCTGCCCGACAAGGTCTCGTTCGAGGTGGCGGCCGCCTTCCCGATGAACTACCTCACCGTCCACTTCGCTTTCACCAGGCGGGGCCGGCTCGCGCCCGGCGAGACCGTGCTCGTGCACGGCGCCGCCGGCGGCATCGGCACCGCAGGCATCCAGATGGCCAAGGCGCTCGGGGCGAGGGTGATCGCCGTCGTCTCGAGCGAGGCAAAGGGCGAGGTGGCGCGGGCAGCGGGAGCCGACGAGGTCATCGGCGTCGACGGCTTCAAGGACGCGGCGAAACAGCTCACCGGGGGCAGGGGCGTCGACGTCGTGCTCGACCCGGTCGGAGGCGAGCGCTTCACCGACTCGCTCCGCTCGCTCGCCGTCGAGGGGCGCCTCCTCGTCATCGGGTTCACCGGCGGCGAGATACCGACGGTGAAGGTGAACCGGCTCCTGCTCAACAACATCGAGGTCGTCGGGGTCGGCTGGGGCGCCTTCTGGGTCGGCGACCCCGCCTACCTGCAGTCGCAGTGGCGCGACCTCATGCCCCTCGTTGAACAGGGGAGGCTCGATCCCCCGATCGGCGGCACCTACCCGCTCGAGCAGGCCGCCGCAGCCCTGAGAGAGATCGCCGACCGCCGGGCGACCGGGAAGCTCCTCCTCATCCCCGGCGGGGCCGCCGACGGCTCGTGAGCGGGGAGGAGATCCGAGAGGTTGCCGCGCCGGTCCCCGGGGCGGTCACGAAGCTGCTCGCCGCGCCGGGCCAGGTCGTAGCCGCAGGCGACCAGCTCCTCCTCCTCGAGGTCATGAAGATGGAGCACCCGGTCGTGGCGCCGGCCGCGGGCAGGGTCGAGGAGATCCTCGTCGCCGAGGGAGCCTCGGTGGCCGCCGGAGAGCCCGTGCTCGTGTTGCGGACCGGCCCCGGTGCCGCCACACCGCCTCCCGGGGGGGCGCCGTCGTCGGACCCGGGCGGTCGCGAGGGAGGGCCACGGGCTGATCTCGCCGAGCTGCTCGAGCGGCGGCGGTTCCTCGCGGACGACGCCCCGGCTCGGTCCGAGCGGGTCGAGGCCCGGCACGCGGCCGGGCACCGGACGATCCGGGAGAACATCGCCGACCTGTGCGACCCGGGCAGCTTCGAGGAGTGGGGAGGCCTCGTAGTGGCGGCCCAGCGGACCCGGCGGGACCTCGCCGAGCTGATCGAGCGGACCCCCGGCGACGGTCTCGTCGCCGGCATCGCAACGGTGGACGGTCGCCCTGTTGCCGTCGCCGGCTACGACTACCTTGTCCTCGCAGGGACCCAGGGTGCGCGCAACCACCGGAAGAAGGACCGGCTCTTCGAGATCGTGCGCCGCCTCGGCCTGCCCCTCGTGCTGTTCGCCGAGGGAGGGGGCGGGAGGCCGGGCGACACCGACTACCCCGTGATCGCGGGTCTCGACACGATGGCCTTCGCGCTGTTCGCCCGCCTCTCCGGGCTCGTGCCGACCGTGGGCATCGTCACCGGGTTCTGCTTCGCCGGGAATGCCGCCCTGCTCGGCTGCTGCGACGTCGTCATCGCGACCTCGGACTCCTCGATCGGCATGGGAGGGCCCGCCATGATCGAGGGGGGCGGCCTTGGCACCGTCGCCCCGGAACAGGTCGGACCGATCGAGGTGCAGACGGCGAACGGTGTCGTCGACCTCGTCGCCCGCGACGACGCCGAGGCCGTAGCGCTCGCGAAGCGGTACCTCTCCTACTTCGACTCCGAGTTGCCGGACTGGACCTGCGAGGACCAGGATCGGCTGCGGTCGCTCGTGCCCGAGCGCCGCACCCTCGTCTACGACGTGAGGGCCGTCGTGGCCGGCCTGTTCGACTCCGGGAGCGTGCTCGAGCTCCGCCCCGAGCACGGCGTCGGGATCGTGACCGCCCTCGCCCGGATCGAGGGCCGACCGATCGGGGTGATCGCCAACAACCCTGCCCACCTCGGTGGTGCGATCGACGCCGACGCCGCCGACAAGGCCGCCCGGCACGTCCAGCTGTGCGACGCCTACGGCCTTCCCATCGTCTCGCTCTGCGACACGCCGGGCTTCATGGTCGGTCCCGAGGCCGAGCGGACGGGCCAGGTCCGCCGGTTCGCGCGCATGTTCGTCACCGCTGCGAGCATCACCGTGCCCTACGTGACCGTGGTGCTCCGCAAGGGGTACGGGCTCGGGGCCCAGGCGATGGCGGGCGGGAGCTTCCACGCCTGCGACCTCACGGTCTCCTGGCCGACGGGGGAGTTCGGGGGCATGGGGCTCGAAGGTGCCGTCCGCCTCGCCTTCCGGCGCGAGCTCGAGGCCGCCGACGGCGACGAGCGCGAGGCGCTCTACGAGCGACTCGTCGCGTCAATGTACGAGCGGGGCAAGGCGCTCTCCATGGCGATGAACTTCGAGATCGACGACGTGATCGACCCGGCGGAGACCCGCCGGCGGATCATGAACGTGCTCGGGGCGGCTCCGCCGAGCACGAAGGGCCGGACCGAGCGCCGCCGGCCGCTCGTCGACCCGTACTGACGGGAGAGCAATCCGGGTCGGCGACCTCAGGGCAGGTGGTAGAGGGTTCTCATCTCCTTCACGACGGCGAGGCCGAGCAGGTCCTCGCCGCCGTCGGCGAGGTGGATCCCGTCGGGGTCGCGAAGCGGCATGACGCTGCCGGCGACGTCGGTCGTGCCGCCGTTGTACTGCCCGGTCGGGGTGGAGAAGAGCCTCCAGGAGGACATGTAGGTCACGCCGGGGTGCACGGCGGCCTCGGCCCGGTAGATGGCGTCCACCTCCCGCATCGCGCTCGAGAAGGTCGGGTCCTGCATGATGGGCATCCCGACCCACAGCACCTTCGCCCCCGCCGCCGTGGCCTCGCTCATCATCGTGGCCACCCGTGCCGCGTAGGCCTGACGCCAGGCCGGGGTGCCGAAGGTGACCACCTGCGAGCCCACGTAGAAGCCCTGGACGTCGTTCGCCCCGAGGAAGACGACGACGATCTGGGGGTGGTTCGCCTGCAGCTCCGTGCTGAGCTCGGCGGGCCAGTTGTAGTAACCGGTGTTGGCAAGGCCGGTGTCACCCCTCGCGTCCTGGACGAGATTGACGTGGGGGTCGGCCCCGAGGGCCCACTGCATGCCCCAGCCGAGGTCGATCCCGAGCGAGTCGCCGACCTCGAGCACGGTCACCTTGCCGTTCACGGGAGTGACCGCAACGGTGGTCGACGTCGTCGTCGTGCTCGTGCTCGTGCTCGTCGTCGTGCTCGTCGTGGAGGAGTGGCGCAGCCCGTGATGGTGGCTCGTGCTCGCCGCAGCGCTCGGGTGGGCGGCGCAGGCGGCGAGCGTCAGCGCGACGAGGAGCAGGGTCGAGGGCGCGAGCTCTCGAGGGCGGCGGGGGCGGCGGAGGGGGGGCACGGAGCTTCGTCGGGGCAGCAAAGGAGATCTCACGACACGCCACGACGCAGCCGGGCGGCGCGTTCTTGCAACGGCGAGGGTAGCCGAGAAGGAGCAGTCCGGCGCTTCCGCCCGATCGTCACTGCGCAGCCCAATGATCGACGATGAGCAGAATGATTGCACGAATATGCAATGATAATGTGTATGAGTGAACATCACCGGCTTGACGAATTGTTGCCGGCGCTCGCCGATCCGGTGCGCCGCCGCGCCGTCGCTGCCCTCGCAACGGGGGCTCGCCGGGCAGGGGAGCTGGCCGCCGCCACCGGCGTGAGCCCGGCAGCGATGAGCCGCCACCTGCGGATCCTCCTCGCGGCGGGCCTCGTCGACGACGAGCGCTCGGTGGCCGACGCCCGGGTGCGGCTGTTCTTCCTGCGCCGGGAGCCGCTCGAGGAGCTCAGTGCCTGGCTCGGTGCTGTGGTGGCAGGGGAGCCCTGGCCGGCAGAGGAGTGACGAGGCGCCGGCAGCCTGCGAAGCTCACGGGTTGAAGAAGATCCAGTTCTGCGGGGCGTAGATGGCGAGGCACAGGCACAGGCAGAGCAGGGAGATGACGACCATCGGGTAGCGCCACTCGGCCCGGATGCGGGCGCCGACCGCGAGCATGGCGGGGAACATCGCGTACAGGAGGCGGGGCGTGAGCCAGGTGCCCTTGTCGAGCATGCTGATCGCGAAGACCGTGCCCGCGAAGACCACCCAGGTCCGCGGAGCGGGGGACTGCCAGAGCCACACGAGCCCAGCCACTGCGACGAGGAGACAGGCGGCCGTGATGGTGCCGGCGTAGACGTTCGAGCGCAGCGCCCAGATGGTGCCGTGCGTGAGCGAGACGCCGAAGCCGGAGTGCCACTTCACCCTCTCGAGGCGGAACCAGATGAGCGGGGTGCCGACGTGCCACCAGAGATAGCCCCAGAAGCTGAGCGCCCCGAGCCCCGCCGCCGCCCCGACCACGAGCGCCTTGCGCCGGCGCTCGAAGAAGAACAGCCATGCGCTCACGGCGCAAAGGGGCGCGAGGGCGAGGGAGAAGGTGAGCGTCGCGCCAAAGGCCGCGAGGGCCGCCCAGCCGTACCGGTGGCGGCCGCACAGGAGCAGGCAGCCCGCAGCGAGGGCGAGACCGAGCGGGTCCGCGTACGGCAGCCCGGAGACGACCGAACCGGGGAAGACGGCGAGGAGCATCGCTGCCTGGAGGGCTCGCTCCGGTCCCCACACCGAGCGGGCGAGCAGCGCTCCCACGACGACGAGCGCGCCGCCGCCCACCCAGCTCACCGCGATGGCGGAGTCGAGCCACGGGAGCCGGGTGACCTCGTGGGTGAGGTGGGAGAGGATCGGGTAGAGCGGGAAGAAGGCATCGGGCTTCGCCGGGAGGAGCCGGGTCGTCGTCGGGTAGCCCCAGTGGGTGAGGTACATGTAGTACCGGCCGTCCCACGAGCGCAGGATGAGCGTGACTCCAAGGTGGTCAGAGGCCGAGATCGCGCTCGCCGTGAGCAGCAGGAGGACCCGTCCCAGGGCGAAAAGGCCGAGCGACCACCAGACGATCTGCCGCGTCGTGACCACGCGATCCGCGAACGTCGTCGAGGCGGGCGCAGGTTCAGCGCCGAGGAGCGCCTCGCCACGGGGCGCGACGGCGGAGCCAGCCGAGGACGTGCTCACCACGTCATCATTCTGCAACGTGTCGGAGGGGCGGTGGCGCGCATCCTCCAAGGCCGCTGCCAAGCCGTGAGGCTGCGCCGGAACGAGCTCGGGAATGCCGATAATGTCGGTTATGTAATATTATGAGCGGCGGCGCGTTCCGCACCTTCTTCTGCCGTCCCCTGCGCCCTAGCTCGGCAACAGCTCCAGTGCGTCGACGTGGCCCGGCCGCATCAGCGCGAAGTGCCGGCGGTCCATGGTGGCGAGCTTCGGTTCTCGCAGCCGCTCGGCGATCGCGAGGACGCTCGCGTCGACAAAACCGACGTCGGCATCGCTGTAGCGATCCATGACCTCGCGCACCCGGACGTAGTCCGCGTGCTCGAGACCCTCGACCTTGTAGGCACCCTGCTCGATGTCCCGGAGGAGGGCCAGCATCGGGCCCGGACCAAGGCGCTCCGAGATGAGATAGTCGAGCTCCGGAAGCACCGGAAGGGGGATGACGCGGAGCTCCTCGCACTCCTCGATGAGCGTCCTGCATCGCCGGTAGTCAGTGTCGTTCCGGTCCAAGGACGCATAGATCGGCCCGGTGTCGAAGATCAGCGCCACGAGCGTGGCGGCTGGCGCCGCGCCGCCGCCGTCCGCCCCGTGCTCGCGCGGCTCGAGGCGCCGGCTCCAAGACTCGTCGGTCGCGGCCGAAAGCTTCGAGCCTTCTCCTCGAGCGCCTCGCGGACGACGGCAGCGAACGAAACCTGTCGCTCCCGAGCCAGCTCCCTCAGTGCTGCGAGCGTCGGCTCGTCCGCCATGATCGTGGTGCGTTGCATGCCTCAAATGTATAACGACTTATGTCATGAGAGAGGGCTCCGGCGCACTGTGCCCTCGAGGCGCTGCCAAGACGCGCCGGTGCCTGGCTGGAGGTTGCCTCCGCACCAAGAGTCGCCCCGGACTGCCCGCCCCTCCGCCCGGAGAGGGCTGCCGGTGGCCCGGACCAACGCTCAGCGCCGGCCGACGTCCCTTCGGCATCCGGTACGCACAACCTGAACGACAAGCCGGTCGTCGATGACTTCGTGGACGATGCGGTGCGCCCCGACGCGGGTGCGCTAGGCCTGGGGGGTCGCCGGCCATTGCGGCACAGCCAGGAGGTCGGGGCTCATCGGCCAGCAGGTCGATGGCTGATCGGACTCCGGCGTCGGAGCCCGGCCTGCGACTTGGTGGCTCGTCGAGCGATGAGGGCCTGGTAGCGACTCACTGGAACCCGAGCTGTGCCTTGACCGCCTTGCTCGCCGGCATGGCCGCCCGCCCAAGCTCGAGGATCCGGCGACTGTCGCCAGCGTGAGCGCCGCGCCCTCGTCGTCCACTGGAGCACGACGGTCTCACAACGGGGATCGGCGAGCGGGAGCGGTGTGCAAGGCTCTCCACGTGGAGCAGCGGATCAGCCTGGTGACTCTCGGGGTCACCGACCTCGCCCGAGCTCGCTCCTTTTATGAGGCGCTCGGCTGGGGCGGCGCCCACCAGCCGGATGAGGAGGTGTGCTTCTTCCAGGTCGGGGGGATGGTCTTCGCTCTCTGGACCGGGCTCGGCGGCCACGGCGCCCCGGGCATCGAGCTTGCGCATAACGTCCGGTCCCCCGGTGCCGTGGCCGTCGTCCTGGCCGAGGCTGAGCGGGCAGGTGGCACGATCGTGCGTTCTGCGGCTCGTGCCGACTGGGGTGGCACCTCAGGCGCCTTCGCCGATCCCGATGGCTACGTGTGGGAGGTCGCCCACAATCCTGACTGGACATTGACGGACGACGGAGCGGTCACCATCTAACGCTGAGGGCCCGTGAAGCCGGCGAGGTGCGACTGCCGCAAGGGCCGGTGCCGGCATGGCCGCCGTCGCTCTGCCCGGACGTCGAGCGCTGGCTGATGCCGGACGGCGACGCTGCTGGAGCGGAGGCACCCGACCGAGGACGGGACGCCGATCCCTCCGAGCCGATCCCCGACCAGCTCGTCGGCGCCGGCATGCGGTACGCCTTGGGCACGACGGTCCGACCGCTTCCATCCGAGGTCTCAGACCAGCCGGGGGAAGCTCCTGGCCCTCCCCCGCGCTCGTCCTCGCGAGCGGGATCGTCGACGGCCGGCGATGTCGAGCCCGACCTGGCCGGCGCTCTCGGGCGAGGCGCCCTGATCCCGGACCTCGCACGCGCCCCGGCGATCGCCGAGCCCGGTGGTGGCCGGGCGAGTACCGTTCGCCTGCATGTACGCCGCGAGGCACGCAAAGGACAGGCCCGACAAGCCGGCCATCGTGATGGCCCGCACTGGCCTCAGGCTGACCTATGCCGAGTACGAGGCGCGAGCCAACCAGGTCGCCCAGCTGTTGCGGGACACCGGTCTGCGCCGCGGCGACCACATGGCCATCTTCATGAACAACGACCACCGCATGCTCCTCTCCGAAGGCGGCGCGGAGCGAAGCGGCCTCTACTTCACCTGCGTGAACTCCTACCTCTCGGCTGAGGAGGCGGCCTACATCGTGAACGACTCGCAGGCGCGCGTCGTGATGACGACGGCCGCCAAGGCAGAGGTGGCGGCACAGCTGCCGTCGCTCTGCCCGAACGTGGAGCGCTGGCTGATACTGGACGGCGACGCGGCTGGGGCCGCGGCACCCTACGAGGACTGGGACACCGCCGTCGGCGCCTATCCCTCTGAGCCGATCCCCGACGAGCAGCTCGGCGTCGCCATGCTCTACTCCTCCGGCACGACGGGCCGGCCGAAGGGGATCTTCCGGCCCTTGCCCGAGGGCACCCCGAGCGACAACCTCCCGGTGCTCGAGGGGCTGAAGCTGCTCTGGCGGCTCCGGGACGGCATGACCTACCTCAACCCGGCACCGCTCTACCACTCGGCGCCGCAGGCGAGCGTGGCGCTCGCGCTCCGCCTCGGCGCGGCCGTGGTCGTCATGGAGCACTTCGACCCGAGAGAGTTCCTCGCCCTCGTCGAGCGCCACCGCGTGACCCACACGCAGATGGTCCCCACCATGTTCTCGCGGCTGCTCAAGCTGCCCGAGGACGAGAGATCAGCGGCCGACACCTCGTCGCTCGAGGTCGTCGTCCACGCCGCCGCACCCTGCCCGATCCCGGTGAAACGCCAGATGATCGAGTGGTGGGGGCCGATCCTGCTCGAGTACTACGCCGCGACGGAGGCGAACGGGTTCACCATCGTCGATTCGCAGGACTGGCTTCGCCACGAGGGGACGGTGGGGCGGGCCGTCGTCGGGGAGCTGCTCATCCTCGACGAGAACGGCGAGCCGTGCCCGACGGGCCAGCCGGGCACGGTCTACTTCAGGGGCGCCACGAACTTCGAGTACTTCAACGACCCCGCGAAGACGGCCGAGTCGAGGAACGCGGACGGCGACGCCTCCACCGTCGGCGATGTCGGCTACGTCGACGAGGAGGGGTACCTCTACCTCACGGATCGCAAGAGCTACATGATCATCTCGGGCGGGGTGAACATCTACCCCCAAGAAGCGGAGAACCTCCTCGTCACGCACCCGAAGGTCCTCGACGCCGCCGTCATCGGCGTGCCCGACGAGGACCTCGGCGAGGTGGTGAAGGCCGTGATCCAGCCGGCTCCGGGCGCCGAGCCCGGGCCGGAGCTCGAGCGGGAGCTCATCGCGTTCTGCCGGGAGCATCTCGCCCACTTCAAGTGCCCCCGGACGGTCGACTTCGTGGACGAGCTCCCGAGGCTGCCGACCGGGAAGCTCTACAAGCGGCTGCTGCGGGAGCGCTACTGGGCGGGCCACTCGACCTCGATCGTCTGAGGCGGGAGACTTCGCACTTCGCCGCGCCGGGCGCCCCGGTCTGGCACGAGAGGAAGGAGAGGGCCGATGGGACGGCTGCGGACCGTTCGCTTCGACGAGGTGACCGACGAGACCATGCGCTCGGTCTTCCAGTACGTCTTCGGCCCCGACGCGACCGACGGCTCCCCGACCCTCGACGGCACGCCGGGCGACTGGTGGCGGACCTTCGCCCTCGTGCCGACGATCTTCCAGCACTGCGTGGGCGGCTTCGCGCTCTACCGCAGCCCGAGCCGTTTCCTCCCGCCCGAGCTGCGGGAGCTGGGCCAGACGCGGGCCGGCTGGCTCATGGAGAGCGCGTTCGTGTTCAGCCAGCACGTGAAGTCCTGCCGGCTGATCGGGATGCCGGAGGAGAAGATCCAGGCGATCCCGAGCTGGGCGGTCTCGACGGTCTTCGACGCGCAAGAGCGGGCCGTCCTCGCCTACGTCGACGAGCTCGTGGGCGCCCGGGGCAGGGTGAGCGACGGCGTCTTCGCCGAGCTCGCCGCTCACCTGTCCGACGAGCAGATCCTCGAGCTCACCTACATCACGGCGCTCTACGCCATGCACGCGATGATGACCCGCGCCCTTCGACTCGAGTGGGACGGCGTCGACGAGCGGGTGCGCGAGATGCCGGGCGAGGCCGTCACCCGCTGACGGCCCGTCCCTCGTGGGATACTGGACGAGGTGAGCACGAGCCGGGAGCCAACGAGGTCGGACGGCGAGTTCGAGATCAGGGGCGTCAACCACGTGGCGCTCGTCTGCCGGGACATGGCGGTCACCGTGGACTTCTACACGAAGGTGCTCGGCATGCCGCTCGTGAAGACGATCGAGCTCCCCTTCGGCGGTGGCCAGCACTTCTTCTTCGACATCGGCAACGGCGACACGATCGCCTTCTTCTGGTTCCCCGACGCGCCGCCGCCCGCGCCGGGCGTTGCCTCCGCCGGCGCCTACCCGGGCCGGGACCGCTGGCAGAGCGCGGTGGGATCGATGAACCACCTCGCCTTCGACATCCCGCCGGAGCGCTTCGACGAGTACGTCGAGCGTCTCCGTGCAAAGGGGGTGCCGCTCGGCGACGTCCTCAACCACGACGACAGCGAGCTCGGGGTCTCCGAGCGGCCACACGCCGGCACGTTCGTGCGCTCGGTCTACTTCTTCGACCCCGACGGGATCCTCCTCGAGTTCGCCGCCTGGACTCGGGCGCTCGGCCCCGGCGACGTCCGGCACTCCCCCGCCCGGGCGGCGGCCGCGACGACGTCGTAGCGGCTCCCTTGACCGCAACGGCGGGCCGGGTGGCGGGCCTTCAGGCCGCGTTCATGAGGTCTTCAGGTTCGGGTAGGACAATGCGGGCGGCGCGACGGCGCCCCGCGACCTGACTCCACCGCTGGGAGAGCATGAATGCCTGACGGCACGCCCGATCTTGGACCGGACTCAGAGCAAGCTGGAACGGCCAGACGGCGCCGTTTCCGGCGCCGCGGCGGGGTGCGCCGCAAGTGGAGCTGGCGGCGTCGGGTGCTCGTGAGCATTTCCGCCGTCGTTGCGCTCCTCGTCGGCCTCGTCGGGGCGGAGGCGATCTACCTCGCCTACCGCAACGACCAGATCCGGCGGCTCACGGTTCACCACCTCGCTCCGGTGCAGACCAAGGGGCCGAGCGCCGGGGTGCAGACCTTCCTGCTCATCGGCTCGACCTCCCGCTGCGCCCTTGCCCAGCAGAGCCAGGCGTTCGGGCTGTGCTCCGAGGGGATCAATGGGGTGAACGCCGACGTCACGCTGCTGCTCAGGGAGGACGCGGCCACGCACACGGTCTCGATCCTGTCGATCCCCCGGGACCTCGTGCTCGAGAACGTGCGGCAGGACCAGCAGAGGTTCTACAAGATCGACGCCGCCCTCGCCCAGGGCCCAAGCCAGCTCGTGAACGTGATCGAGCAGGACTTCGGCATCCCGATCAACCACTTCGTCGAGCTCAACTTCGACAGCTTCCAGAACGTGGTGAACGCCCTCGGCGGCATCAACATGTACTTCCCCTACCCCGAGTACGACAACTACTCCTCACTGCACATCCACACCGCCGGCTGCCACCACCTGAACGGCTTCGAGGCCCTCGCCGTCGTGCGAGCCCGGCACCTGTTCTACAAGGTGGGGAACACCTGGGAGTACGACGGCTCCGGCGACCTCGGCCGGATCGTCCGGGTGCACGAGTTCCTGCGCGTCCTCGCCGCCACGATGGAGCAGCGCGGGCTGTCGAACCCGCTGCGTGACAACGCCCTCATCGGCGCCATCGCCCCGCAGCTCACCGTCGACTCGAGCCTCGGGATCAGCGACATGGTCCACCTCGTGCTCGACTTCCACGGGATCAACCCGAGCACGGTCCCCCAGCTCACCCTGCCCAACATTGAGGACACCCAGGACTACATCTGGAACGGCATCGACTTCGGCTCGGTCGTGCTCCCCTCGTACCCTGCCGACCAGGAGGCGATCGACCGCTTCGAAGGTCTCGCGCAACCGCCTGGCTCCAACCTCGCCCCCTCCTCGATCACCGTGTCGGTGGTGAACGGCTCGTACACCCCGAACAAGCAGCAGACCTTCGCGAGCGAGCTGGCCTCGCTCGGGTACAAGGTGACCGGGACCTCGACGACGACGCCCGTCGGGTCGATCTCCGAGACGATCGTGTACTACTCCCCCGGCCACCAGCTCCAGGCGGAGCGGGTGATGCAGTCGCTCTCGGGGATCGTCTCCATGGCCGAGGGGCCGACCGTCGACGGCGCCGAGGTGACGGTTGTGGCGGGCTCGAACGCCCACGTCGTCGTCCGGTCGGCCAACCCCGGGTCCGGGTCGCCCCCCTCGAGCACCTCGAGCTCCAACCCCTACCCGGTGCTCACGCCCACGAGCAGCGCGACGACGGCCCTCCCGCCCTACGACCCGAGGGCCTGCCCGGCCTCCTGACGGCGCGGCGGCGGCCGACGCGACCGTGCTCTCGCCGTGAGCCGGCTCGGTGCCCGAGATAAGGTCCCCGGATCGTCGCGGTCCACATCGAGCAGCTCCATCACTCCTACCGGAAAGGGAAAACGAGGATCGGCGTCCTCGAGGGGATCGATCTCGACGTCGCCGACGGCGAGCACCTGGCGCTCCTCGGGCCGTCCGGCTCGGGCAAGACGACGCTCCTCTCGATCATTGGGGGTCTCGAGCGTCCCGAGAGCGGGACCGTCCTTGTCGGCGGCGAGGACGTGGCGCGGCTCTCGGGCGACGGGCTCGCCGCCTTCCGGGCGCGGACCGTCGGCTTCGTCTTCCAGCACTTCGGGCTCCTCGAGGCGCTGAGCGCTCTCGAGAACGTGGAGCTCGCCCTCGTGCTGGCGGGCGTGCTCCCGGCCCGCGAGCGAGAGGCGAGAGCCCGTGAGCTGCTCGGGCGGGTCGGGCTCTCCCACCGGCTCGGCCACCGGCCGCCCGAGCTCTCCGGCGGCGAGCGCCAGCGGGTCGCGATCGCGCGGGCGATCGCGAACGAGCCCCGGCTCCTGCTCGCCGACGAGCCGACCGGGAACCTCGACGACGACTCCTCGCAGCTCGTCGGGGATCTTCTCGAGACGGTGTGCCACGAGGAGCGCTGCACGCTCGTGGTCGTGACGCACCACCGCGCCCTCGCCGAGCGCGCCGACCGGGTCCTGCACCTGCGCAGCGGCCGCCTCACCGGAGCCCCGAGGGCAGAAGCGGTGGAGGGGCGGCCGGGATGACCTGGGGTGACGCCGCGAGGATGGCCGCCCGTGAGCTGCGGCGGCGCCCGGGACGCGCCGTGCTCACGATGCTCGCGATCGCCCTTGCGGCCGCCCTGCTCTCCGCCCTGCTCACCATCGCCGGCACGGCTCGCGTGCGCGTGCTCTCCCAGCTCTCCCACGGCGGCTCGCTCGCCGGCATCTCGGTCGAGCCGAACCTGCCCAACCCCGCTCAGGAGACCCTCGACAGCCCGGTGCCCGGCCCGCCGCACGAGATCACGGCCGCCGCGATCGACCGCATCCGGCGCCTTCGCGACGTGCTCGGCGTCTACCCCGTGACCGCGGTGCCGACGTTCCTCGAGCTCCGCAGCGGCAGCCGTCCGGTGGGCTTTTCGACGACCGTCCTCAGCGCCAACCTCGCTCGCGTGAGCGCCCTCCCGGTCACCTTGCTCGCGGGACGGCTCCCCTCCCCCGGCTCCACGGTCGAGGTCGACGTCGGCGGCACCTACCTCAGGCAGGTCGGGCTCTCGACCTCGAGTGCCGCGAAGGTCGTCGGTACCCGCCTCCAGCTCGAGACGGTCACGACCCGGCCCGTGCTCGTGGCCCGCATCTCCACCGTCGAGGTGGTCGGTGTCGTCGACGAGCAGCTCGGGAGCGGCGACGTCGTCGCCTGGCCCGCTTTGACCAGGCAGATGGTCGCCCTGGAGGACCTCTTCCCGGGACCGGGCGCCCCCTCGCCGTACGTGGCGGCGGTCGTCATCGCGCGCCAGCTGAGCGAGGTGGCCGCTGTCCGGTCGCAGATCGCCGCCATCGGGTACTCCACCGCGGCGCCCGTCGGGCTCATCGTCTCGGTCGGCCGGTACCTCCACGTGGTCGAGCTCGTGCTCTCGGGCATCGGGCTCGTGGCGCTCGCCATCGCAGCGCTCGGCATCGCGAACGCCCTGCTCGCCGCGATCCGCGAGCGGCGGCGGGAGATCGGGGTCCTGAAGGCGATCGGCGCTCGCGACCGGGACGTCCTCCGGCTGTTCCTCCTCGAGGCCGCAGCGCTCGGCATCCTCGGGGGCCTCGCCGGCACGGCGCTCGGCATCGCGATGGCGGCCGGCATCTCCGCCAACGCCAACGCGTACCTGCACTCCGAGGGCCTTGCCGGAGTGGCCCTCTCCGTGCCGTGGGCGCTGCCCGTCTCGTGCGTGGCCGGCTCCGCCCTCGTGGCGCTCCTGGCCGGTGCCCTGCCCGCGCTGCGAGCGGCCCGGCTCCCGGCCCGATCGGCGGTGGACGTCTGATGGGCCGCCGCTTGGTGGCAGCTGCCTGCCTCGCCACCGCAGCGATCCTTGCCGCCTGCAGCCCGTCGCCGGGCGCCTTCGCCGGGCCGCCCGTGCAGCACCCCTCGCCGGTCGTGTACCTCGACGTGACCGACGACGCCACCGTGCCGCCCTTTTTCCTCTGGCGCCATCTCGCCGCGGGGCTGCTCCCCCGCTACGCGACGGCCTACGAGACCTCCGGGCTCATCCCATCCTGCTCGGGCGGACCGTTCGGGGGGCCGAACGGCAGCTGCACCATGGGCGTCGGCACCTCGCTTGCTGCCCTTCGAGAGTTGGTGCGCGCCGTGAAGCCCGGCGTCGTCACGATCGAGGCGGGCTTGCAGGCCCTCGAGGACGGGGTGCCGGCGCGTGGCTTCGGCCGGGCTCTGCGCAGCCTCCTCGGGGCCGTGCGGGCGGCCGGCGCCCGCACGGTGCTGGTTGCCGACCTGCCGCCGCCACCACCGGGGCTCGAGCAGTTTCGAGCCCGCACTGCCGCCTACGACCGCGCGGTGGCCTCGGCGGCTTCGGCCGACGGTGCGCTCGTCGTCGACGTGGTCTCGCTCCTTGCCGCGGCCGCTCGAGCCCGTGGCCAGGCGGCGGTCTTCGAAGGGAAGGTCGCCGGCGAGCAAGGCTCCTACGGGCTCACCTCCTATGGCGAGGACCTCGTGGCGAGGGCGTTCGTCGCGGCCCTTCGCGGCCACCGCATCTGAGCGCCGGCCGCCCCGGCGGCGCCGCGCCTCGGTTACCGTCGTCACGTGCCCAACGAGCTCTCCTATCTCCGGTTCCCGTCGGTCCGTGGCGACCTCCTCGCCTTCGTCGCCGATGACGACGTCTTCCTCGCCCCCGCCGCCGGTGGGACGGCGCGGCGGCTCACTGCCGACCACGCCCCGGCGTCGTTCACGCGGCTCTCCCCCGACGGGTCGCTCGTGGCCTACACGAGCCAGCGCGACGGCCTGCCCGAGGTGCTCGTCGTCGCGACCGACGGCACGGACCTGCGCCGGCTCACCTTCCTCGGGGACCGCTTCACGCGCACCATCGGCTGGACCGACGACGGGCGCGTGCTCGCCATCTCGGCGGCCGGCGAGCCCTTCCGGAGCCGGACCTGGGCGTACGCCCTGCCCGTCGACGGCTCCCCGGGCGAGCGCCTCCCCTACGGCCCGGTCACCTCGGTCGCGCCGGGGCCTCACGGCTCCCTCGTGCTGGGGGTCAACCAGAGCAGGTCGCGCGGCGCGGCGTGGAAGCGCTACCGCGGGGGGACGGCGGCCGCGCTCTGGATCGACGCCGCCGGCTCTGGCAGCTTCGAGCCGTTCCTCCGTGAGCTGAACGGGCAGCTCGAGGACCCGGTCTTCGTCGGCGACCGTCTCGTGTTCGTCGCTGACCACGAGGGGGTCGGCAACGTCTACTCCGTCCTCCCCGACGGCTCGGACCTCCGGCGCCACTCGGACCACGGCGAGTTCTACGCCCGCAGCCTCTCCTCGGACGGCACCACGGTGGTCTACCAGTGCGCGGGCGAGCTCTACCGTCTCGCCGAGCTCGCTGCCGACTCCGAGCCGCAGCGGATCGAGATCACCCTCGGCTCGCCCCGCACCGGCCGCGTGCGCCGGGTGCTGAAGGCGGCCGACGTGCTCGGGGAGCACTCACCTGACTGGACCGGCCGGGCGAGCGCCGTCGAGGCGCGCGGCGAGATCCACTGGCTCACGCACCTGAAGGGTCCGGCGCGCCTCCTCACCGGCGGCGCCGGCGCCCGCGCCCGGCTTCCTCGCGTCGGCGGGCGAGACGAGTCGGCCGTCGCCGTCGCCGTGACCGACGCCGAGGGTGACGACGCCATCGAGGTCCTCGCGCTCGGCGCTCCCGGAGCCGGCGCATCGGCACCCCGCCGCCTCGCGAGTGGGCAGCTCGGCCGGGTGCTCGACCTCGCCGTCTCGCCCGACGGCCGGCTCGTCGCGGCCGCGACCCACGACGGCCGCGTCCTTGTCGTCGAGATCGCCGACGGCTCCGTGCGGGAGCTCGCCACCTCCGAGCGGGGGGACGCGAGAGGCCTTCGCTTCTCCCCGGACTCGCGCTACCTCGCCTGGTCCCATCCCGGCCCTGAGCCGCTGCGCCAGATCAAGCTGGCGGAGCTCGCCGAGGGCACCGTGACCGACGTCACGCCGCTGCGCTTCCACGACGAGGATCCGGTGTTCAGCACCGACGGCAAGTACCTCGCGTTTCTCTCCATGCGCACCTTCGACCCCGTCTACGACGTCCATGTCTTCGACATGTCGTTCGCGGCCGGCGCCCGGCCCTACCTCCTCCCCCTTGCAAGGACGACGCCGTCGCCCTTCGACGCCGAGCTGGCCGGGCGGCCCCGCGGGAAGGCGGAGCTCGGCAGCGGCGAGGCGGCGGCCGGGAAGGCCGAGAGCGAGCAGGGTGCTCCGGTCCCGGTCGAGATCGACCTCGAGGGGCTCTCCGAGCGGGTCGTGCCCTTCCCCGTCGCCGCCGGGCGCTGCTCCCGGCTTCGGGCGGCCGAGGGTGGTTTCTGCTGGCTCTCCGAGCCGCTCGCCGGCGTCCTCGGGGAGGAGCGGGCTGCCCCCGCCGCAGAGCCGTCCCGCCCCCGTCTCGTCCGCTACGACCTCACGAAGGCGAAGGACCTGGTGCTCGTCGACGCCCTCGACTCCTACGAGATCAGCGGCGACGGGAAGACCATCGTCGTGCGCGACCGGGGGGCTCTTCGAGTCCTGCCCGCGGACCACAAGGTGGCGGCCGGCGGCGAGGCCGACCCGGCCGAGCTCGTCGAGGTCGACCTCGGCCGGGTGAGGATCGAGGTCGACCCGCCGGTCGAGTGGGCCCAGATGTTCGACGAGGCCGTGCGGCTCATGCGGGACCACTACTGGATCGCCGACATGGCCGGCGTGGCATGGGAGGAGGTGGCCGCCCGGTACCGGCCCTGGCTGGACCGCATCGCCACCCGGGACGACCTCTCCGAGCTCCTCTGGGAGGTGCAGGGCGAGCTCGGCTCCTCCCACGCCTACGAGATGCCGCCCGAGCGGCCGGTCGAAGCCGAGCGCCGCCTCGGCCTCCTCGGAGCCGAGCTCGTGCGAGACGCCGACGGGATCTGGAGCGTGGACCGGATCCTGCCCGGCGAGTCGTCGGTCTTCGGTGCCCGCTCGCCGCTGCAGGCTCCCGGGGTCGCCGTGGCGCCCGGTGACGCCATCCTCGCCGTCGACGGGCGCCCCGTGGATCCCAACGCCGGCCCGGCGGCCGCCCTCGTCGGCGCGGCCGGCAAGGCGGTCCAGCTCACGGTCCGCGACGCCAGCTCCGGTGAGGTGCGCGACGTCGTCGTCGAGCCGCTCGGTGACGACCGGGTGCTCCGCTACCAGGACTGGGTGCGGGGCCGGCGGGCCGCCGTGCACGAGGCCACCAATGGCCGCGTGGGTTACGTCCACATCCCCGACATGATGGGGAACGGCTGGGCCGAGCTTCACCGCGACCTCCGGGTCGAGGTCGCCCGGGAGGCGCTCCTGGTCGACGTCCGGGACAACGGCGGCGGCCACGTCTCCGAGCTCGTGCTCGAGAAGCTCGAGCGGACGGTGCACGCCTGGACCGTTGCCCGGCACGTCGGCACCGACACCTACCCCCAGCATGCACCCCGCGGGCCGAGGGTCCTTGTCACGAACGAGCAGGCGGGATCGGACGGCGACATCGTGACGGCGGGCTTCCGCCAGCGGCGCCTCGGGCCCGTGCTCGGGACCCGGACCTGGGGAGGGGTCATCGGCATCGACGGCCGCTACCAGCTCGTCGACGGAACGACGGTGACCCAGCCCCGCTACGCCTTCTGGTTCTACGGCCTTGGCTGGGACGTCGAGAACCACGGGGTGGATCCGGACGTCGAGGTCACCTTCCCACCCGAGGCCTGGGGCGCGGGCCGGGACCCGCAGCTCGAGCGGGGCATCGAGACGGCGCTCGCCCTCCTCGCCGAGCAGCCGGCGGCCACGCCTCCTGACCCGGCGACGAGGCCGAGCCGGGCCGCCCCTCCGCTGCCGCCCCGGCCCGGCCGGAGCTGAGCCGGCCGGCTCAGGCGGGCGAGCGGGCGGCGCCGAGGCCGAGGTGGGCGGCGAGGAACTCGATCGCGGCCGGATAGGCGATGAGCCGGTTCGCGAGCCTGGCGAGTCCGTGGCCCTCGTCCGCGAAGACCATGAGCTCGTGCGGGACACCGCGGCGCTCGAGGGAGGCGACGAGCTGGCGCGCCTCTGAGACCGGGACCCGGGGGTCGTTCTCGCCGTGGATGACGAACAGGGGCGCCCGGATGTCGTCGGCGCGCCGGAGCGGCGATGCCGCCGCGAGGAACTCGCGGTCGTGCTCGAGCGAGCCGTACTCCCGCTCCCGGAAGGCGCGCCGGTAGGCCGAGGTGTTCTCGAGGAAGGTCACGAGGTCCGAGATCCCGACGATGTCGACGCCCGCCGCCCACAGCTCCGGCTGGAAGGCGACGCCGGCGAGCACCATGTAGCCGCCGTAGGAGCCGCCGTACAGCGCGGCCCGGTCGGGGTCGAAACCGGCCGAGGCGAGCCAGCCGTGGATGGCGGCAAGGTCGCGCACCGAGTCGAGCCGCTTGGTCGTGTCGTCGAGGGAGGCATAGCGCTTGCCGTAGCCGGTCGACCCTCGGACGTTCGGCACGACGACGCCGAAGCCCCGGTGGACGAGCGCCTGCACCACGGGGTTGAAGGTGAGCATGGACTGGCTCTCCGGCCCGCCGTGGACCACGAGGACGACGGGGAGCGGTGCCGCCTCGCCACCGGTCTCTCCCGGGGGCCGGTAGGTGAACAGCGGGATCTGCTCACCGTCGAAGCTGGTCACCGCCTCGGCGGCCGGCTCCACGAGACCGTCGAGCTCAGGGTCCGGGCCGGGGCTCGAGGTGAGGCGCCGCGAGGTGTTGAGTGCCCGGTCGACGCGCCAGATGTCGCCGGGGACGACGGGAGAGGTGTAGGTGTAGGTGACGTGCGAGCCGCCGTCGGCGAGGATCGGCGGCGGCGTGAGGAGGGAGCCCGCGATCACGCCACGGCCGGGAAGGGGCAGGGCGGCAACCTCCTTCAGCTCGGGAGGCTCGCCCGGCGCCTCGCGCACGATCTCGAACAGCTCGGCCCGCGAGCCACCGCCGGCGTTCGCGATGACGAGGAGCACGCTCCCGTCGGGGCTCGCAACCACGTCGAGGTCCCAGTCGTCCTCGACGAGCGTCTCGCTCCGGCCCGAGGCGAGGTCGAGCCAGACGAGCGCCGCGGTGTCCCGCCCGATGTCCGAGCTCACGACGAGCTCGTGCTCGCCGACGAAGCAGGGGTCGCCGACCCTGGCGGCCTCGTCGGGGTGCGCCAGGGGGCGCAGCAGCTGGCCCGTCTCGAGGTCGGCGAGGACGAGGTCACGGTCGAGTGGCCGGAGGCCGGGGAGGCCGAAGGCGAGATACCGCCCGTTCGGGGAGTAGCCGCTCGACTCCTCGGCCCAGCCGCCCCCGTCGTAGAGCGTGCGCGAGGTGGCGGTCTCGAGGTCGAGCAGGCAGACGTCGAAATCCACCTTATTGCGCTCGTTGGAGGCATACGCCAGCTCGCGCCCGTCGGGGCTCACCCCGAGGATCCGGTGGACGTGGTCGGGAGAGTCCACGAGCGCGCGCAGGCGGCTCCGATCGCCAAGCGGCGGGTCGTCGAGCTCGAGCAGGTAGAGCTGGTGGCGCTCGTCGCCGCCATGGTCGATCTGCACGACGGCCTGGCGCCGTCCCGGCACGTAGCGGCCGGACACCGGCTCGGCGAAGTCGGTGAGCTGGCGGAGCTCGCCGTCGAGCTCGTAGAGCTGGTACGTCCCGGTGAGGTCGCTCGCGACGAGGAGGCGGCCGGCGTCGTCCTCGTCGAGTGCGCGGGCAGAGCGGCTCTCGAGGAGTCGTCGCGGGTCCATCCCGCCACCGTAACGACCCTCAGAGGAGATCGCCGCTCACGGTGAGCTCGATGACGGTCGCGAGCGGGTCGAGAGCGTCGGGAGGGACCTCGACGAGCACGTCGCAGAGGGGGTCTGCGCCGTAGAGCAGCCGCTCGACGGCAGAGATGCGGAGGTCGAGGGCGACCGGGCGGCCCTTCGCGCCGAGCACGCGGGCAGAGGTGATCCTCCGTCCCCGCACCTCCCGCAGCACGAGAGTGTGCCGGGGCGCCAGCGTGCAGACGAGGTAGTACCGGTCGCCCCGTCGCGTGGCAGGTCCGTAGTGCTGTCCCGCTCGAAGGCCGGCTCCCGTGGTGCCGTGCACGGCCTCCCCGTGGCCGGCCATCCATGCCGCGAGCTCAATGAGGCGCTCTTCTTGCCAGGCGGGCAGCGCGCCGTCGCCGAGGGGCGCCACGTTGAGCAGCAGCCGGCCCTCCGCGGCTGCCGCCTCTGCGACGAGCCACACGAGCTCCGCCGCGCTCTTGCGGCGCCCTCCGTCCTCGAGTGGGCCCCAGGACTCGTCCATCGTCATGCAGGCCTCCCACGGCCCGGCCGGGGGGTCGAGGGGGATGACGCCCTCATGCAGCATCGAGCCGTAGCCGCCGATGCCGGGGCAGCGGTCGTTCATGACGATGCCGGGCTGGCGCTCTCGAACGAACGACTCGAGCCCCGCGGAGTCCCACTCGCCGGCCGTCCGCTCCCAGCCCCCGTCCCACCAGAGGAGGTCGATCCTGCCGTAGCGGGTGAGGAGCTCGTCGAGCTGGCCCCGCTGGTCCTCGAGAAAGCGCGCCCACGCCTCCGGCGCCGGCCGCGGATAGGAAAGGGCGGAGTAGGGCCTCATGGCGTCGGTGAAGGCCGGGTAGCTCGGGTGGTGCCAGTCCGGGAGGGAGAAGTAGAAGCCGACGCGGATCGATCGCTCCCGCATCGCCTCGACGTACTCGCCGACGAGGTCGCGCCCCGGCGCCGTTGCGTGGATCCCGTGGGCGCTGTGGGCGGACGGGAAGAGGGTGAAGCCGTCGTGGTGCTTGGTCGTGAGGACGGCGTAGCTCGCCCCGCAGGCCTCGGCGAGCTCGGCCCAGCGGCGGGGCGCACCGGGTGGTGGCACCCATCCTGCCGTCAGCCGGTCGTAGTCGGCGACCGTGAGGTCGGCGGCGCCCGGGAGCGCCCCGACGCCGCCCACCATCGGCCACGACGGCTCGAGGCGAGCGGCGCTGTAGGGCCCCCAGTGGACGAAGATGCCAAGGCGCGCCGCATCGAACCAGTCGGCCATCGCCGCATCGTAGGGCGTGTGGCCCGCGTCGAGAGGCCGAGCGTGGAAGACTCGCAGCACCGAGCGAAGGAGCACCGAGGATGCATGATCTCGTCATCCGCAATGCCAACTTGGTCGACGGGAGTGGTGCTCCCGCCCGCCCGGCGGACATCGCCGTCGACGGGCCGGTGGTGAGCGCCATCGCTGCGCCGGGTGGCGACGGGGTCGGCGCTGCCCGGCGGGAGATCGACGCCGACGGGCGGCTCGTCGCCCCGGGCTGGGTCGACATCCACACCCACTACGACGGCCAGGCCACCTGGGACCCTGAGCTCTCCCCCTCGAGCTGGCACGGCGTGACCACGGTGGTGATGGGCAACTGCGGGGTCGGCTTCGCTCCCGTGCGGCCCGAGGCCACGGACTTCCTCATCGAGCTCATGGAGGGCGTCGAGGACATCCCCGGCACGGCGCTCCACGAGGGGATCGAGTGGCGCTGGGAGACCTTCGGGGAGTACCTCGACGCCCTCGACGACATGCCGCGGGTGGTGGACGTTGCCGCCCAGGTGCCGCACGCCGCAGTCCGGGCCTATGTCCTCGGCGAGCGGGCGCACGAGGACGCCACCGACGAGGAGATCGCGGAGATGGCCGAGGTCGTGCGGGAGGGCCTTCGCGCCGGCGCGATCGGTCTCTCGACCTCCCGCACGGTGCTCCACCGGTCGGTGCACGGGCTCGTGCCCGGCACGAGAGCGCCCGCAGAGGAGCTGCTCCGCCTCGGCGGCCTCCTCGCCGAAGGGCCGGCCCGGGTCTTCGAGGTCGTGACCGATCAGCCCGAGCTCCCCGAGGAGCGGGCCTGGATGGTCGAGCTCGCCCGACGTGGCGCCACCCGCGTCACCTACGGCCTCGCCCAGGTCCCCTGGAACCGGACCGGCTACCGCGACGCCCTCGCGGACGCCGAACAGCTCGCCCGCGCCGGCGTCGACGTCCGCCCCCAGGTCTCCTGCCGCCCGACCGGCATGCTCTTCGGCCTCCAGTCCTCGCTCCACCCGTTCATCGCCCACCCGACCTACCGGGCGCTCGCTCGCCTCCCACTGGCCGAGCGGGTGGCCCGCCTTCGCGACGCCGAGGTACGGGCCCGCCTCCTCGCCGAGGAGCCGGACGTCGCGAGCCCGATCGCGGTGATGCTCATGTCCCGCTTCGACCAGATGTTCCGGCTTGACGACCCGCCGGAGTACGAGCCGGACCCGGCGACGAGCGTGGCGGCGGTCGCCGCCCGCACCGGCCGCCTCCCAGCCGAGGTGGCGCTCGACTGGATGCTCGACTCCGAGGGCGAGGCGCTGCTGTTCGCCCCCCTCGCGAGCTACGTCGACGGCAACCTGGACGCGATCTTGGAGATGATGCGCCACCCCCGCTCCGTGCTCGGCTTGAGTGACGGAGGCGCCCACTGCGGCCTCATCTGCGACGCCAGCATGCCGACCTACCTCCTCACGCATTGGGTGAAGGGCCGCACGCGCGGGGAGCGTCTCGGCCTCGAGGAGGCGGTCGCCCTGCAGACGAGCCGCACCGCCGAGGCGTTCGGGTTCACCGACCGCGGGAGGATCGAGCCCGGCAAGCGGGCCGACCTCAACGTGATCGACCTCGACGGCCTCACCCTTCATGCGCCGGAGATGGCCTGGGACCTGCCGGCCGGCGGGCGGCGCCTCGTCCAGCGCGCCGACGGCTACGACTACACGGTCGTCGGGGGCGAGGTCACCTTCGAGTCCGGCCAACCCACGGGCGCCCGCCCGGGCCGGCTCGTGCGCCGCTGACGGCGGGCCAACCTCCATGGCCGCCGTCGAGATCCGTCAGCTCGGCCCCGAGGAGTGGGAGACGTTGCGAGCCGTGCGGCTGCGAGCGCTCGCGGACGCGCCGGAGGCGTTCGGCTCGAGCCTCGAGCGCGAGCTCGCCTTCGACGAGGCGACGTGGCGGTCGCGGACCGTCACGAGCGCGCAGTTCCTCGCCGTGGCCGGCTCCGAGCCGGCCGGGCTGGCGGCGGCCCGCAACCCGGCGGGCCCGGCGCGCGAGCTCGTCTCGATGTGGGTCGCCCCTCGGCACCGGCGCCACGGCGTCGGAGCCGCCCTCGTCGCACGCGTGGCAGAGCACGTCCGGGGAGAGGGGGCGAGAGAGCTTCGCCTCTGGGTGGTGGTGGGGAACGAGGAGGCGACCGCGTTCTACGGGCGCCTCGGCTTCGAGGCGACCGGCGAGACCCAGCCGGTCCCCGACGGCTCGGGCCGCTCCGAGATGGAGATGCGGCTCGCCGTGGCGTGAGGGAGTCGGCCGCCGCGGCCCACCTTCCGCCGTCGTGGCGATGGGGCTCCGGTCTCGGCAGGCGGGCACGAGGGGCGGACGCCTTCCTGCTCCCGCCTCACTCCCCCGGTGCCCGTCGCCCGCCTCGGCTGGCGCGGCCCGGTCGAGGAGGAAGGGGCCCGTCTCCCCTCCGATCGGCCGCTGCGGTCGCTCGCACCTCGTCCGTGTGGCACCGGCGCCCGCCGTCACGACCCGATCAGCGGCCGCGGCGAGCCGGGACCGGAAGGAGCACTACTCGATCGCCCACTCGTCCCCGGCGGCGACCCGTCCCGTGCTGGCGACGCTGGCGTAGGCGCCGGCGCAGGACCACCTGCCGAGACCCGGGATCTCGATGCGGTTGTGTCCGCCGAGCGTCCTCAGTATCTCGTTGTCCCGGGGCAGGTCGGCCTGGGCGAGCGTCGTCATGATGCAGCGCATGGTCGGGACGATCACGAGGGCTGCGAGCTCGGGGCCGAGGCGCACCGTCGCTCCGGCCCAGCCGTTCTCGGCGAAGGGCTCGAGGTCGCCCTCGAGCAGCACGTTCGGGCGGTAGCGCGCCACCTCGACGCGGCTGGCCGGCTGCAAGGCTCGTAGGTGCGTGAGGGTGGGCACGGCGAGGAGGTGGAGCGCCGCGACGTCGAAGAAGGTCCCGGCGGGCGCCGCGATCGCGTTGGGGTGCTCGGCGAGGGTGCCCTCGGCCTCGTCGCCCGCGATCGCCACTGCGGCCAGCTGCTCGTCGGGCATGACACCGTCGGGCCACACCGCGACGAAGGAGTTGCCTTCAGGGGCTGTTGCCGTGAGCCGGACCGGGCGACCGAGGAGTACGGACAGGCGCCGATCGACCTCCGGGTCGTCGCTTCGCACTTCGGTGCCGTCGGGCAGCTCGATCGCGACGGGCGCAGGCGCGTCGGCGCCGGGCGGCGACAGGTATCGAGCCGCGCAGTGCAGCAGCCCGCCCCACAGACGGGGGTGCTTGGCACTTGCCACCTTTCCGGACTCGGCGTCGACCACGGCGTAGGTGCGGTCGCCGGCCAAGCCCCGCTCGGTGACGGCCGCCTGTTCGACGGGCTCGCCCCGCATCGACTTGATCGGGTACCGCCACAGCTCGAAGATCGTCCCGCTCGGCATGTGGCGCTCCTCTCGGCTGGCCGCCCAACGTTACGTGGGCGCTCCCACGAGCCGGATCACTGCGAGGCGTCCGAGGTGTCGCCGGGTGGGGATCCGTCCGACCCGCCCCGGCCCGTTCCGGGCACGGCGGCGACCGGCTTCTGGGTGGAGACTGCAGAGCAGCGCGATGCCGCCTGGGGCGGTGGGCCGAGCTGTCGTGGAAGCGGCCTCGCCGAGCTTGGCCGGGGCCGCGAGCAGGGCGAGCGGCCTGGGCGAGCGGCCATCGGGGACAGGGGTTCGCGATGGCGCTGCGAGGGTCCGGTCCGGCTGGCAGCCCGGCGGTTGTTCCCGCCCCGGGCTCCCCTTTGGCGGGCCGGGAGGGGCGGGCCGGTGTGCCGGCCCTACTTGGGTGGCGCTAGGCGAGGGGCGCCGGCCGCCCGAACAGGTAGCCCTGGGCGGCCTCGATGCCGAGGCTCTCGAGCATCTCGGCCTCCTCCTCGGTCTCGACGCCTTCGGCGAGGCTGACCGCCCCGGAGCGCTCGGCGAGCGACTTGAGGGCGAAGGCGATGGCCTGCTTCGTGACGTCGGTGTCGATGCCGCGCACCACGTCGGTGTCGATCTTGATGATGTCGGCCTGGATGTCGAGCAGCTGGCGGAGGCTGACGAGCCCGGAGCCCGTGTCGTCGAGCGCCACCCGCACGCCCGAGTCCCTGAGGAGGGACAGTGCCGCCTGAGTGTCGTCGC
>DATGKK010000085.1:0-33036 GCA_035294725.1 Acidimicrobiales bacterium
CTGGTACGGCAGGGCGACCACCGTGAGCTGGGAGCCGAGCACGCTCACCACGTAGCCGCCCCAGAGGCGCCGGAACTGGCGGTGGCGGCGAAGCGGGCCGACGTCGACCAAAAGACGCTGGCGCACCACGGCGCCCGAAGCTACCGGCGCCGGAGCGCTCGACCGGGACCGCTTCGGCTCCGGCCGGGAGTACGGACGCCCTCGCCGCTGTTGCACGAGCCGTGCGCATCGACATCTGGTCGGACCTCGTCTGCCCGTGGTGCTACCTCGGCAAGCGGCGGCTCGAGCTCGCCCTTCGTGGCCACCCGCTCGCCGGGGAGATCGAGATCTACTGGCACAGCTACGAGCTGGACCCGGCGGCTCCGGCCGACGACCGGCGCAGCACGGCCGAGATCGTGGCGGCCAAGTACAAGATGCCGGTCGACGAGGCGCAAGCGAGCCTCGCACGGCTCACCGAGCTCGCCGGTGAGGTGGGCCTCGAGTACCGCTTCGACCTCACCCGGCGGGCGAGCACCTACGACGCGCACCGCCTCATGCACCTCGCCCGGGACCGGGGTCTCCAGCCGGACCTCGCCGAAGCCCTGTTCCGCTCCTACTTCACCGAGGGGCGCCTCCTCTCCGACCACGACGAGCTCCTCGACTGCGCCGCCGGCGTGGGCCTCGACCGGGAAGAGGCCGGAGCCGTGCTTGCCTCGGGCGCCTTCGGCGAGCACGTGCGACGCGACGAGCGCTCCGCGGCGGAGCTCGGCGTGACCGGGGTCCCGTTCTTCCTGTTCGAGATGCGCTACGGCCTCGCGGGAGCGCAGGCCCCCGAGACGCTCCGCCAGGTGATCGACCGGGTGGCCACGACGGGCGCGAGCTGAGAGCGCCGGACCGGCCGGCTCGATCAGCCGGGCTCCCTCTCGAAGCGCCCGGCGGGCCGGCAGGCCTCGTCCCGACCCGTTGACGTCAAGGGGTCAGCCCGCGAGGAGCGCACCGGACGCGAGGTCGTGTCGGCGGTCAGGGTGTTCCTCACCTGCACTCCGAGTTGGCTGTTTCGCGGCCCGGAGGCGGGCGTGAGCCGACTCGCTGCTCGCCAGGCGTGCCGGGGCGGAGAAGGTGGCGAAAGCCTTCGGCTTCGACAGCGCCTCAGCGGGTGTCGACGACCTGGAACGCTTCGGCCAGGCGATCCGCCCCGAGCTCGAAGCGCTCCGCCGTCTGGGCGGCCCATCCCCGGACGAACACTCCGAGCGCCTCGACGTCGGCGATCTGGCTCCGGTGCGACGCGAGCGCCGCCAGCTTCTTGTCGAAGACCTCCGTGATATCGACGGCGCGGTCGGGACGGGGCGCCGCCATCAGCCAGACCTCTGGCACCTCGAACGGCTCGAAGCCTGCCTCGAGGAGCTCAGGATGGGCGTACGGGTTGCGGGCATCGGGATAGACGGCACGAAGGGTGGCCTCGCCCGCGGCCAGGTGGTCCGGATGGCTCGCCCGGATGCGCTCGTAGTTGCGCTCGGGCGACTGGGTGAGCACCAGGTCGGGCCGGACCTGGCGGATCACCCGGCTCACGTCCCGGCGGACTTCCCTCGTCGGCTCGAGCTGGCCGTCGGGGTAGCCGAGGAAGACCACCTCGTCGACTCCGACGGCCCTCGCCGCCGCCCGCTGCTCGTGCTGGCGCGTCTCGGCCAGCGTCGAGAGGTCGATCGTGGGGTCCACGGTCCCGGCCGCACCGTCGGTCACGATGCAGTAGACGACCTCGGCGCCAGCCGCCACAAAGGTCGCCACCACCCCGGCGGCCCCAAAGTCGACGTCGTCGGGGTGGGCGACCACGACGAGGACCCGCGCCGGCTCCGGGCCGACCGACCCCTCACCGGGAGCCGGGACCGCCGAAGCGGCTCCGGGGTCGCCCTGGCTCTCACCCCCTGTCTCGCCGTGCCGCTCGCTCATCGCGGCGCCGCCGCTGCTGCCGCCGCCTCGACGGTGTCGAAGAGGGGGAACATGTCGTCGAGCGCCGCGATCTCGAAGGCCCGGCGCACCCGTGGCCGGGCGGCGGCGAGCCGCAGTCCCCCTCGAGAGGCCTTCGCCTGCCGGAGGGCGGCGATGAGGACTCCGAGGCAGGTCGAGTCGATGAACGGCACCTCGGAGAGATCGAGCACGATCGGGGGCCCGGCGAGCTGCACCTCGTCGGCGAGCAGTGCGCGAAGGGCGGCGCTCGCGCTCAAGTCGAGCTCGCCCGTGATGCGCAGCACCGATGCCTGCTCGCTCTGCTCCCAGTAGGCCGAAAAGCCCTCGTACTCCCCACCTGCCCCCTCCGGGCCGATCCCGTCGCGCCTGCTCATCGATGCCACCCTCCCGGCGCCCCCTTCGTGCCTGCGACCCGTCCCCGGGGGTCTGGCACCGAGCGCGCCGAGACGAGTGCAGCATATGTACCCAGGCTCGGCGCCCGTCCACCTCCCGCCGCCTTCGCGATACTGGCGGCGATGCCGGTCGCGACCTCGGTCCACGCCTCGAGAAGGATCGAGTCGCCGGTGCACCCGTTGTTCCGCCTCGTCTCCGAGCACGACCGGGCCGTGCAGGTCGTGGAGGGCCTCGAGGAGCTCCGGCCGATCGGGCCGCGCACGAGCGGGGTGGGCGCCCGCTTCGAGGCCGTCTTCTCGTTCGGGCCGAAGGCCGTGCGGACCGAGATCGAGCTCGCCGAGCTCGATCTCGACCGCCGCGTGCGCTGGGCCAGCCCCGAGCAGGGGAGCCGATCGCTCACCTTCGAGTTCCGGCCGGTCGGCGAGCTCACTGCGGTGCGCCTCACCGTCGGCTACGAACGCCCTGACGGGGTGGCCGCGATGGTGCTCGCCCCGGTCGTCGAGGAGACCGTCCGCCAGCGCGCCCGCCACACCCTCGAGCGCATGCGGGCCCTCACGGCCACGACGAGCTGAGCCGCCTGAGGCTCGCGAGGAGCGACGAGGCGTCGTCTCGCGTCGTCATCGGGTTCATCACGCCGGCGCGCAGCCAGGTCCGGCCCCGCAGCCTCGTCGTGGAGACCCACGCCTCTCCAGAGCGCTCGAGCGCCCGCTGGAGGCGGTCCTGGTGCTCGTCGAGCTCCGGGCCGTCGGCGAGAGCGCCAGGGCGGTGGCGGAAGCAGACGACCGAGAGCTCCGGGACGGCGAGGGCGGCCTCGAAGTCGGGCGAGCTCGCGATCTCTGTCGCGAGCGCGGCGGCGACGTCGTTGTTCGCCTCGACGAGGCGGCCGAGACCCTCGGTCCCGAGGTGCTTCCACGACATCCAGAGCTTGAGGGCGCGAAAGCGCCGGGTGCCCTCGATCGAGTACTCGAGCCAGTTGAGCGGCTCTTCCTCCGGCCTCGCCGAGCGGTAGTACTCCGGCGAGCGATGGAAGGTCCGGTGGAGGTCCTCGCGGCGCCGCACCACGAGCGCCCCGATGTCGTAGCCCTGGGAGAACCACTTGTGCGGGTCGATGGTGACCGAGTCGGCGAGCTCGAGCCCCGGCACGCGGCCGGCGTCCCGGCGAGAGAGGCGGGCCGCCCCTCCGTAGGCGGCGTCGACGTGGAGCCAGAGTCGCTCACGCCGGGCGAGGGCGGCGAGGCCGGGGACGTCGTCGACCGACCCCGTGTTCGTCGACCCGGCCACGGCTGCGACGAGAAAGGGAACGAGCCCCTTGGCGCGGTCGGCGGCGACCCTCTCGGCGACGGGTCCCGCCTGGAGGCGGAAGCGCTCGTCGCTGTCGACCACGACGAGCGCCTCGGGCGGGAAGCCGAGCACGTCGAGGGCGCGGCTGATCGAGAAGTGAGCCTGGTCCGAGGCGTAGGCACGGGCGCGCTCGAGGACAGCGCCCCGTGGCACCACCCCCTCTGGCAGCTCGGCCAGCGCTGCCAGGCGGCGGTCACGGGCGACGGCGAGCGCCATCAGGTTCGCCATCACGCCGCCGGAGGTGAGCACCCCGAAGCTGCCTGCGGGCGCCCCGACGAGGTCGCGCAGCCACCCCGTGACCTCCTCCTCGACGAGGGCGGCCACCGGGCCGGCGTGGAAAACGTCCACTCCCTGGTGGAACCACTGGGCGAGCAGCTCGCCCACGACCGACATGGCGAGAGGGGGCGGCGTGAAGTAGCTGAAGGAGCGGGGGTGCTGGGAGTTGTAGAGGTGGCGGCACAGCCGCTCGCGCACCTCCCCCAGCACCGCCTCGGACCTGGCCGGAGCCGCCGGCGCCGGAGCGGGGAGGCCATCGCGCCCGAACATCACCTCGCGCAGCTCGAGGTAGCCCTCCGGGCCGACCGGGCGGCGCAGCGCCTCGCCGAGGACGTAGTCGAGCGCGAGCTCCCAGGCGAGCCGGCCGAGGCGGTCGAGCTCGGCGCGGGCGGCGGGCTCCCGCAGGTCGATCAACGCCGGCTCCGGGTGCCAGCCGGCGAGGGGGTGCGCCTCGCCGGCGGAGCTCGTCGGGCTGCTCATGGCCGCGATCCTGGCACCCCGCCACCCGGCTCCGGCCAGCTCCGGCGCGCTGGGCCAAGATGAGCGCCGTGACGAACCCGCTCGCCGAGGCCCGCCCCCACCTCGAGCCGGAGGCGGCCCTCAGGCTGCTCGAGCGCCACTGGGGACGCGGCGGCGAGCTGAGCTCCCTCCACGGCGAGCGGGACCTCAACTTCAGGGTCGAGTGCCCCGGGGGCGAGCGCTACGTCCTCAAGATCCACAACCCGGCCGACCCCGCCGAGGTCGTGGCGATGCGGAGCGAGGCCATCGCCCACATCCAGAGGGTCGACCCTCTGCTCCCGGTCGCCGGACCCGTTCTCGACCGCAACGGCCGGGACGCCGTCACGGTCATCGCCGCCGACGGGCGGCCGAGCGTCGTCCAGCTCTTCGTGCTCCTCCCGGGCCGGCACCCCTCCCGGGAGGAGCTGACGCCCGAGGCCCTCGCCCACTTCGGCGCCGTCGCGGCCCGGATCGGCCGCGCCCTTCGCGGCTTCTTCCATCCCGCCGCCCGCTACCAGATCGACTGGGACCTCCGGCACACGGCCTCGCTCGCCGGCAAGCTGGACCACCTCACGGCCGACGAGCGGGAGCTCGTCCTCGAGGTGCTCGAGCGCTTCTCCGGGCTCGTCGCCCCGCGCTTCGAAGGGCTGAGGGCACAGGTCGTCCACAACGACCTCAGCCGCACGAACCTCCTCGTCGACGACGAGCTGCGGATCGTCGGGATCACCGACTTCGGCGACGCGACCCACACCGCCCTCGTCTGCGACCTCGCCATCGCCGTCGCCGACATCCTCGACGGCCGCCCCGACTCCCTCGACCTCGCCCCTCACCTCGTCGGCGGCTATCGCTCAGTCATCCCCATCGAGGAGGACGAGGCGGCCCTGCTCGGCGACCTCGTGGCGGCCCGGCTCGCCACCGCGCTCGCCCTCGGATCGTGGATGAGCCGCTGCAGCGGGGCCGCCGCCTTCCCGGGGGCGCTCGAGCTCCTCCGCCTCATGAGCGAGGCCGGCTACGACGCCGTCGCCGAGCACCTACGGCGGGCCGCCCGACCCGAGGGCCCGCCCCGGCTGCGCCCGACCTCCCGGTCGACGCCCGAGCTGCTGGCGGCGAGGCGGCAGGTGCTCGGACCGCTCGAGCTCAGCTACGACGAGCCGCTCCACCTCGTCCGGGGAGAGGGGTCCTATCTCTACGACGCCGCCGGGCGACGGTACCTCGACGCCTACAACAACGTGCCGGTGCTCGGCCACTGCCACCCGGTCGTCGCCGAGGCGATGGCCGGCCAGGCTCGGCGCCTCGTCACGAACACGCGCTACCTCCACGAATCGACCGTCGAGCTCGCCGAGGCGCTCGTCGCCTCGGCGCCGCCCGGCCTCGATCGAGTCCTGTTCGTCAACTCGGGCAGCGAGGCGACCGACCTCGCCTGGCGGATCGCGCAGCACGCCACAGGGCGAGAGGGCGCCGTCGTCACCGCCTTCGCCTACCACGGGGTCACGGCGGCGGCGACCGAGCTCTCCCCCGAGGAGTGGCCGCACGGCGCAGCGGCGCCGAGCCGGGTCGCCCTCGTGGAGGCGCCGGGGCCGGCGGCCCTCGCGCCGGGCGAGCCACCTCACGCGGCCCACCCCGACCTGCCGGCCGCCGTGGCGGCGCTCCGGCGTGGCGGCACCGGCCTCGCGGCGCTGTTCGTCGACCCTGCCTTCACGAGCGACGGCATCCTCGGCCCAGCCGGGGCCTGGCTCGAGAAGGCCGCCGCCGTCGTCGCTGCCGAGGGGGGCCTGCTCGTCGCCGACGAGGTCCAGGCGGGGTACGGCCGCACGGGCGAAGGGCTCTGGAGCATCGCCGCCTCGGGCGTGGCGCCGGACCTCATGACGCTCGGCAAGCCGATGGGCAACGGCTTCCCCGTGGCCGCCGTTCTCGGCCGGGCCGAGCACGTCGACCCGTTCGTGGCGGAAACCGGCTACTTCAGCACCTTTGGCGGCAACACGCTCGCCGCCGCGACGGCGCTCGCCGTGCTCGGTTGCGTCCACTCCGAGGGACTGGTCGCGCGCGCCCGTGCCGTCGGCGCCCACCTGCTGCGCGGCCTCGAGGACCTCGCCCGCGAGCACGTTGGCCGCATCGGCGCCGTGCGGGGCTTTGGCCTGCTCGTCGGGGTCGAGATCGTGGCCGCCGGCGCCGGCGGCGCCCTTTGGCCCGACCCCGCCGCCGCGCGGGCCGTCGTCGAGGGCATGCGCCGGCGCGGCGTGCTCGTCGGGAGGACCGGGCCGGCCGCCAGCGTCGTGAAGATCCGGCCCCCCCTCGTGATCGGCGAGGCGGAGGCCGACGAGGTGGTCGAGGCGCTCGGACGCGCCCTCGAGGACCTCTGAGCCGCGAGCCTCCGGCCCGGCGCCACCCCGGCAACCGCGGGCCGGGCGCTCCCGTAGTCTCGACACCACCGACGACAGATCCCGGGGCGACACCCAGGGAGGAGACGAGATGACCGATGCTTCGCGCTCAGCGTTCTTCGCATTCGCCGACCAGTACGTCGAGAAGAGCTCCGAGCTGAGCCCGATCGCCGCCACGCGGCGCGGCATCGATCGATACGACGACCGCCTCGACGACTTCTCGCGCGATCGCTTCGCCGCCGAGGTTGAGCTGCTGAGCGCCTCGCTCGCCGAGCTCACCGGCATCGAGCCCGCCGACGAGGCGGACCGCATCGGCATCGCCATGATGCGGGAGCGGCTCGGGGCGAGGCTCGCCCTCGCCGAGACCGGAGAGGTGCGCCGCATGTTCTCGGTCCTCTGGTCGCCGGCCTCCGACGTGCGGCGGGTGTTCGAGCTCCAGCACGCCGAGACGCCCGAGCACGCCGAGCGCATCCGGGCCCGGCTCGCCGCCGTCCCGGACGCCTTCGCGAGCTGGCGCTCGACCCTCGAGGCCGACTCCACCGAGGGCCTCGTCGCGAGCCGCCGGCAGGCTCTCGGAGTGGCGGCCCAGCTCGAGACGTACTCCCGGGGCGGCTTTCGGGCCCTCGCCCACCGGCTCGCCAGCTCGTGCGGCGTCGACGCCGGCGCAGCGGGGATGCTCGAGCCCGCCTCCGCCGCGGAGGTCGCGAGCGGCGAGCTCGCCCGCTGGCTGCGAGAGGTCTACGCAGGCCGGGCGACGCCCGAGGACGGCGTCGGCGCCGAGCGCTACGGGCCCTGGGCGGCCTACTACACGGGCGCGGCGGCAGACTTCGACGAGCTCTATGAGTGGGGATGGGAGGACCTCCGCCGGATCAACGAGCGCATGTGGGAGATCGCCCGGCAGCACGCGCCGGAGGCGACGACGCTGGCGGAGGTCGCCGCCCACTTCGACGCCGACGAGTCCCGACTCCTCGTCGGCACCGACGCCCTCATCGCGGCGCTCGAAGGCCTCGTCGAGAGCGCCTTCGAGATGCTCGACGGCCGCCACTTCGACATCGATCCCGCGATCCGGCGCTGCGAGGTCAGGCTGGCGCCCGAGGGCTCGGCCGGTGCCGCCTACTACACCGGGCCGAGCGAGGACCTGAGCCGGCCCGGCATCACGTGGTACCCCACGCTCGGTCACGACCGCTTCCCGCTCTGGCGGGACGTGTCGACCTGGTACCACGAGGCGGTCCCGGGCCACCACCTCCAGGTCGCGACCTCGGTGATCGAGCGGGAGCGGCTCTCCCGGTTCCAGCGGGTCGAGGGCTTCGTCTCCGGCTACGGGGAGGGCTGGGCGCTGTACGCCGAGCGGCTGATGGAAGAGCTCGGCGCCCTCGACGACCCGGGCGACGAGCTCGGCTATCTCTCCGGCCAGGCGCTCCGGGCCGCCCGGGTGGTGGTCGACATCGGCCTCCACCAGCACCGTCGCGTCCCTGCCGATCTGGAGGAGCTCGCCGGCATCGGCGACGTCCGGGGCAGAGCCTGGGACGCCGAGATGGCCGTCGCCCTGCTCGAGGAGCGAGCGCTGCTCGAGAACGACAAGGCGGCCTCGGAGGTCGATCGCTACCTCGGCGGCCCCGGCCAGGCGATCTCCTACAAGGTGGGCGAGCGCACCTGGCTCGCCTGCCGGGACGAGGCACGGCGCCGGCTCGGCGACCGCTTCGACCTGAAGGCGTGGCACGCCTTCGCCCTCAGGATCGGGCCGATGGGCCTCGATCCGTTCCGCGAGGAGGTGGCCGCCTTCGGCCGCTCGAGCTAGGAGGCTGCCCATCGCCTGCGCCCGTGCCCTCTGGCGGCTCCCCGTCGCCCCCGATCGCCGAAGGGCTGGCGGAGAGGGCGCACCTCTTTTTATAATCGGACGTCCGGCTAACGTCAGGTGGAGGGGCCGGCTGGAACGCACGGAAAGGGGTGGCAGGTGACCGAGAGCTCGGCCTGGCACGAGGCGGCCACGCTCATGAGCGAGCTCGGCCGGCGGCTCATCGCCGACGGGCTCGCCGTCGGCACGGCCGGGAACCTGAGCTGCCGGGTCGGCGAGGACGTGGTGATCTCGCCCTCCAGCGTGCCCTACGAGCAGCTCGAGCCCGGCGACATGTGGGTGCTCGGCCAGGACGGGTCCGTGAGGCGGACCGGTGCCCGGACCGTCTCCTCGGAGACGCCCTTCCACCTCGCCGTCTACGAGGCCACCGACGCCAGAGCCGTCGTGCACACCCACTCCCCCGAGGTCGTCGCCGTCTCGGCGACCTGCGAGGAGCTGCCGGCGATCCACTACGCCATCGTCCGCCTCGGCGGCGCCGTGCCCGTGATCCCGTACTCACGGTTCGGCTCCGACTCGCTTGCGAGGGGAGTGAGCGGAGCTCTCGCCGGGAGATCGGCGGCGATCCTGCAGAACCACGGGGCCGTCACCCACGGGCGGACTCTCGTGGACGCGTACGAGAAGGCGCAGCTGCTCGAGTGGCTCGCCCGGACCTACCGCCTCGCCTGCCAGCTCGGCACCCCGAGGATCCTCACCGACGCCGAGCTCGAGGAGGTGAGGGCGGAGGCGGCCCGGCGCCGCTATGCCGAGTCGGGGCCGACCCAGCCATGAGCGCTGCCGCCAGCACCCGCGCCCCGGTGTTCAGCGTGGGCGTCCACATCCTCGACGTCCTCGGCCGGCCGGTCGGCGAGATCCCGCCGGGGCAGTCCTCGCTCCTCCTCGAGGAGATCCGGGCGACCGCCGCCGGGACGGCCGCCGGCACGAGCGTCGACCTTGCCCGGCTCGGGCACGCGGTGTACTCCTGCGGGGCCATCGGCGACGACACCCTCGGCGACATGGTCGAGGCCCTCCTCGATCGGGAGGGGGTCGACACCCGCTACCTCGTCCGCAAGGCGGGTCAGCGGACCTCTGCCACCATCCTGCCGATCCGCCCCAACGGCGAGCGCCCCGCCCTCCACGCCCCCGGGGCGGCGCAGCTGCTCGAGCCCGGCGACCTCGACCCCTCGATCTTCGCGGACGGCTGCCGGGCCCTCCATCTTGGTGGCCCGGACGCCATCGGCAGCTTCGCCGGCGAGCCGCTCGCCGAGCTCGCCCGGGCCGCGCGCGCCCTCGGCGCGATCGTGACCCTCGACGTGCTCCGGCCGGGCGACCCCGAGACCTTCTCCCGCCTTGCCCCTCTGCTCGAGCTGTGCGACTGGTTCATGCCGAACGAGGAGCAGCTGATGCGCTCGACGGGCGCTCGAGACCTCGCCGACGCCATCGCGGCCGCGCACGCGGCCGGGGCGTGGGGCGTCGCGGTCACCCGGGGAGCCGACGGCTGCACCGTCGACTGGGACGGGGAGCGCCTCGACCTCCCGGCCCTCGAGGTGCAGGTGGTCGACACGACCGGCTGCGGCGACGCGTTCGATGCCGGCTTCCTCACCGGCCTGCTCCTCGGGGCGGGCCCGGAGCTGGCGGCCTGGCTCGGCCTCACCTGCGGCTCCCTCGTCGCGACCGGCCTCGGCTCGGACGCCGGCATCGACTCGCTCGACCAGGTGCTCACCGTGCTGGCGACCTCGAGGCCTGAGGCGGCGGGAGCGTTGTCAGAGCTCGCCTCCAGCGCCGGGCTGCTCACCCCCAGCTGATCTCGAGCGGGAAGGCGACGAGCTCGCGCATGGCGCTCGCGGGCACGAACCGGTACCCGTGCTCGGCGAGCCGCCAGCGCGCTCCGCAGCTCACCAGCGCCTCCAGGGCCACCTCACAGAGCATGCGAGCCGCGTTCCTCCCCGGGCACAGGTGCGGCCCGCCCCCGAAGCTGAACAGCACCTGCCGGTCCCGGTCGAGCCGGTAGGCGGCCGGATCGCTCCAGGCCTCCGGGTCGCGGTTCGGGCTCCCCCAGAGCATGGCGATCGAGGTGCCGGCAGGGATCTCGACCCCGTCGTGGACGAGGTCGGCGAGCGCCTGGCGGTGCGTGAGGAGCAGGGGCGGAGCGAGGCGGAGCCCCTCGACGACGGCGCTCGCCACGAGGCCCCGGTCAGCCCGGAGGGCATCGTCCATCCCGGCGGCGAGCAGGCAGTACCAGCAGTTCGCGACCGCGACGGCGACGGTGTGGAAGCCGTCGAAGAGGTTGGCCGCAAGAAAGCGACCGATCGAGGCCGGGCGGCCCTCCACCTCGATCGACTCGATATCGGCCCGCATCTCGGCGACGAGCTCGGCGCCGGGGCCGCGCCGGGGCCGCCCGGCTGCGTGCTCGACGAGCGCCACGTAGCGGTCCGCCGCCCCGTCGATGCGGGCCGAGTCGGCCGGGGAGCGCTCGAGCAGGAACACGGCGCTCATCTCGCGCATGAGCGCCGAGACCTCCTCGGCCTCCTCGACGGTCATGCCGAGCATCTCGCCGAAGAAGCGGACCGCGTAGGGCCGGGCGACGTCGCGGGCGAAGTCCACCTCGCGACGGCCCTCGAGCGAGGAGAGGAGCTCGGCCATCACTGCCCTCGCGCTCGGGCGGAACCGCTCGGTGTTGTGGAGCAGGAGCTGGCGCCCGAGGGCTCGCCTCGTGTGCTCGTGCAGCGGCGGGTTGTGCGTGAAGGCCTGGTCCGCGAGCATGCCGAAGAAGCCGCCGCCCGCCTCGGGCACGGCTCGCGGGTGCCCCTCGCGCCGCTGCGAGGCGGCAGCGAGCAAGGTGACCGGCGTGTTCCCCGCCTCCGGGGTCGTGGCGAGGGCCTTCACGTCCCGGTAGCGGAACGCGACCACCTCGTCGCCACCGACCCGGAGCAGGCCGGCGTCGGTGCGCTCGACCAGCGCGGTGAACGAGGCGAGGAGGTCGAGGTGCCAGTCAGGCTCCGCGACCATGAACAGCTCGGGCAGCTCCGACAGCGGCGACCGCGGCGAGGGCACCGGGCAGGTCATCTGACGGCGAGGGCGTTGGCGGGCGAGCTGACCCCGCCTGGCACCGGGAGCGGCGCGCTCGCCACGAACATCGTGTGCCGGCCGTCGGCCCGGCACGCTTCGACGAGGTCGGCCAGCCACCACAGCTCGCCGAGCGCCATGCCGAAGCGGCCGATCAGGACGTGGTGGAGGAAGCCGAACGGGTGCGCCTCGCTCCGCCAGTCGGGCGGCCAGACCTCGACGGCGGGGTTGTCGGAGGCCACGGCGCTCACGTGCGCGTCCCAGAGGTACTCGGCCATCTCCTCGCTGTGCTCGAGGCCGGCCGCCCGAAGGCGGCGCTCGTCGGCGAGGACGGCCCGCTGCGCGGCCGGCTGGTCGAGGTACCAGCGGTCGAAGCCGGTGTAGAGCAACAGGACGTCGCCCGCCTCGAAGCGCACTCCCGCCGACCGGCGGCACTGCTCGAGCTCGGCCACCGTGATCGCCTCGGCTCGCCCGGGGCTCCAGCCGCTTCGAGGGGAGTCGGCGGCGTGCAGCCCGGCCACGTCGAGCAGCACGCCCCGCCCGACGATCCCGCGCGCGGCCCAGTGCTCGATCGTGTTGCGGTGGCCGCCTGCGATCTCGGCGGCTCCCACGCCGTTGTAGAAGACGCCGCGATCGGCCGGTACATGGGCGAGGGAGTCCCACTGGCTCCCCGCCTGCGGGTTGAAGCCCGAGAGCTCGTCGTCGAAGCCGCCGTCGTCGGGATCGGCGATGAGCCGGTGGCTCGCACGGGCGCGGCCGTACAGCGGCGGGTCGTAGCGGCCGAGCGGGGCCGTGAGGGCGAAGACCTGCCCGGTGCGGATCTCGCCTGCCGCCGCGAGCACGCTCTCGGGACCTTGGAGCCGGAGAAGGCCGACGTCGGCGCCGTCGGCCTCGGCGAGCTGCCAGGCATGCCGCCCGCCGCCCGGGGCCTCCGGCAGCTCCCGGTAGCGCGGGAGACGGTCCATCCTCAGGCGCCCCCGGCGAAGTGGCACGCCACGGGGTGGCCGTTGCCCCGCTCGACGAGGCGCGGCGTCTCGGTGCGGCAGATCTCCTGGGCCATCCAGCACCGGGGGTGGAAGCGGCACCCCGACGGCGGGTCGAGCGCGCTCGGAACCTCGCCGCGCAGCACGATCCGCTCCTTGCGGCGCTCCGCCTCGGGGTCCGGCACGGGCGCCGCCGACATGAGGGCCTGGGTGTACGGATGGGCCGGGGCCGCCAGCACCTCCCGGGCCGGGCCGATCTCGACGATCTGGCCGAGGTACATCACGCCGACCTCGTCGGCGAGGTACTGGACGACGGAGAGGTTGTGGCTGATGAACAAGAACGCGAGCCCCATCTCCTGCTGCAGCCGCTGCAGCAGGTTGATGATGTCGGCCTGCACGCTCACGTCGAGCGCCGAGAGCGGCTCGTCGAGCACGATCACCTCCGGGCGGACCGAGAGCGCCCTCGCGATGCCGATCCGCTGGCGCTGGCCGCCTGAGAACTCGTGCGGGTAGGCACCGGCGCGCCGCGGGTCGAGCTGCACGGTCCTCATGAGCTCGGGCACCGCCGCAAGCGCCCGGCGGGGCTCGGTGCCCTGCACGATCATCGGCTCGGCGATGATGTCACGGATCCGCCGCCGCGGGTGGAGCGACGAGTACGGGTCCTGGAAGACGATCTGCAGCTCCCGGCGCAGCCGGCGCATCTCCGTGCGCCCCTTTGCGAGCAGGTCCTCGCCCTTGTAGCGCACCTCGCCGCTCGTCGGCTCCACGAGCCGCAGCAGGCAGCGTCCCGTCGTCGACTTGCCGCAGCCGGACTCGCCGACCAGCCCGAGCACCTCGCCGGCCCCGAGGTCGAACGAGACGTCGTCGACGGCCCGCAACACCCGCTTTCGCAGCTCCCCGGCGTGGGAGCGCAGGGTGAACTCCTTCACGAGGTGGCGGACCGAGAGCAGAGGGGTGCCGCCGCTCGGACGCTCCCGGCCGGCGGCTGGCGACGGCGCTGCGCCGGGTGATCGGGGGTCGGGGACCAGCGCCGGCACGGCCGGCGTCTCGAAGGCCGTCATCGCGGACCCGGCTCTCCGGGCCGGGTTGCGGCGACCCGGCCCGAGGCGACGAGGCAGGCGATCCGGGCCCCGGGCTCGCCCTCGAGGGCCGGGTCCACCTCGTGGCAGGCGTCCACGGCGTCGGGGCAACGGGGGGCGAAGGCGCACCCGGGCGGCGGCGGACGGAGCGTCGCCGGCGAGCCCGGTATCCCGAGGACGCGGGCGTCCGGGCGGTCGGCACGGGGGATGCACGAGAGGAGCGCCTTCGTGTAGGGGTGCCGCGGGCTTGCGAACAGCTCCGCCGTCGTGCGCTCCTCGACCACGCGGCCGGCGTACATCACCGCCACCCGGTCGACCATGCCGGCGATCACGCCGAGATCGTGGGTGATGAGCACGAGGGCCATCTCGCGCTCGGCCGCGAGCCGGCGCAGCAGGTCGAGGATCTGCGCCTGGATCGTGACGTCGAGGGCCGTCGTCGGCTCGTCGGCGATGAGCAGCTTGGGGTTGTTGGCGATGGCGATCGCGATCATGACCCGCTGGCGCATGCCGCCCGAGAGCTCGAAGGGGTACGAGTGGAGGCGCTCGCGGGGAGCGGGGATCGCCACAGCGGCAAGCAGCGCGACTGCGGCCTTTGCCACCTCTGAGCGTGAGAGCCCCGGCTGGTGGATGCGGATCGCCTCCTCCACCTGGCGACCGATGGTGAAGACGGGGTTGAGCGAGGTCATCGGGTCCTGGAAGACCATGCCGATCTCGGCCCCCCTCACCCGGCGCAGCTCGCGGGAGCGAAGGCCGATGAGCTCGCGGCCCTCGAGACGGACCGACCCGCCGACGCGGGCTCCGCGAGGCAGGAGCGAGGTGACCGAGAGCATGCTCAGGCTCTTGCCGGCGCCGGACTCGCCAACGAGGCCGAGGCTCTCGCCCCTTTGCAGCGTGAGGTCGATGCCGCGCACCGCCGTGAGCGCGTCCGGGCCGCGCCCGATCGACACCGTGAGCCCGCGCACCTCGAGCAGGGGCTCGCCTGCCCGAGGTGCGCCGTGCGCGGGCGCGGTCGCGGCCACGCTCACCACGAGCTCTCGCTCGACCGCACGTCGAACAGGTCGCGCAGGCCGTCTCCGATGAAGCTGAAGGCGAGCACGATGCTGAGGATGGCAAGGCCTGGGCCGAGGGCGATCCACCACTGGTAGAAAAAGCCCGTCGCGTCGTTGATCATGAGGCCCCACTCGGGCGTGGGCGGGACCGCTCCGAGGCCGATGAAGCTGAGGCCCGACGCGAGCAGGACCACCTGGCCGAGGTCGATCGTGGCGTTGATGAGCAGCGGCGTGAAGGCGAGGGGCAGGATGTGGACCCTGAACAGGCGCCAACGGCTCGCTCCGGCCGCCACGGCCGCCTCGACGTGCGGCGACTCCTTCACCGAGAGGATCTGGGCCCGCAGCAGCCGTGCGTAGATCGGCCACCACACGATGACGAGGGCGATGCCGATGTGGAACAGGCCGGGCCCGAGCGAGGCCGTCATCACCATGGCGAGCAGGATCGCCGGGAAAGCCAAGGTGAGGTCGACGATGCGCATGACGATGGCGTCCACCCAGCCGCCGAAGAAGCCGGCGATGCCGCCCGCAAGGGTCCCGATCGACACGCCGCCCGCGACGACGGCGAAGGCGAGCGGGAGCGACTCGCGCGCTCCGTACAACGTCCGGGTGAGGACGTCCCTCCCGAGCTCGTCGGTCCCGAGCAGGTGGGCGCCGCTCGGGCCGACGAGCGGGGAGCCGGAGGGCGCCGTCGGGCTGTAGGGCGCCCACCACTGGATGGTGAGCGCGACGACGATCCAGCCCACGGCGACGACGAGCCCGAGCACGACCGGCGTCGTGAGCCATCCGGGCCGGGCCCGCCGGGACCGGACGGCGGCGAGGCCCTCCTCGGGCAGGAGGAGTCCGGCCGCGCTCATCCGACGCGGATCTTCGGGTCGGCGACGGCGTAGGCGAGGTCGGTGAGGAGGCTCGCCACGAGGAAGGCGACGCCACCGACGATCGTCACGCCCATGATGGCGGGGTAGTCGAGGGACTCGGCCGCGGTGACCGCGTACGAGCCGATCCCACCCCACTGGAAGATGTCCTCGACGAGCACGTCCCCGCTCAGCAGGTAGGCGACGGAGAAGCCGACGATCGTGAGGGCGGGCAGCATCGCGTTGCGAAGGGCGTGGCGCAGGACCACGATCGACTCGCGGGCTCCCTTCGCCCGGGCGGTGCGGACGAAGTCCTGGGAGAGCACGTCGAGCATGCTCGCCCGGACGATCCGGGCGATCGAGCCCATGACGCCCCAGCCGAGGATGAAGGCAGGCAGGATGAGATGCTCGATCGCCTGCCAGCAGAGCGAGAAGTTGCCTGCGATGAGCGCGTCGATGACGTAGAAGCCCGTGTAGTGGGGTGGCGGGTAGGCCTGCGGGTAGAGCTGGCCGGGTCCCGGCAGCAGGTGCAGGCGTGTGGAGAGCAGCAGGAGGAGCACCAGCCCCGACCAGAACTGGGGAGTGGAGGACCCGACGAGGGTGAACAGCCGGCCCAGGTGGTCCGTGAAGGTGTTCTGGCGCACCGCGGCCAGCACACCGATCCCGACGCCCCCGATGACGGCGTTCACGATCGCGGCGAGCACGAGCTCGAGGGTCGCGGACAGCCGTGCTGCGATGTCGCTCGAGACGGCGTTCTTCGTGACGAACGAGGTGCCCATGTCGAGGTGGAGGAGGTTCCACAGGTAGTGCCCGTACTGCTGCAGGATGGTCCCGTCGAGACCCCAGTGGGCCTTGGCCGCCGCCACGATCTGCGGGTTGGTGAGCGACCGCGGGTTGAGCACGGTCGCGAGCGGGTTCGCCGGCACCAGCCGGGTGATGAGGAAGGTCACCGTCACCACGCCGAGCAGCAGCGGCGGGATGACGATGATCCTCCGGAGCACGTATCTCCACATCGCGCGGACCTCCCCGATCCGTCCCGCCCGCGCTAGGGCTGCCCGAGGGGAAGCCGGTGCTCGACCGCCCAGGCGTGAGCCCCGGGCGAGGCCGCCCAGGAGATGGCGTTCGAGACGAGCCTGCGGAACCCCGCGTTGGCGTAGGCCGCCGGGCCGTGGCCGGGCTGCAGGTAGGCGACCGGGCTGCGGCCCGCCGCCTTCACCCAGCCGACGAGGCCGGTGCCCGGCGGGTGGGTCCACCCCTCGGCCGAGTAGAGCCGCCCCGTCACGGCGAGCTGCCCGGAGAAGAAACGGCTCGCATCCATCTCGTGGTCGGTCACAAGGAGCGGGGTGACGAGATGGGTGAGGACCGGGTTCAAGTAGACCTCGTCCACGATCGAGAAGCCCTCACCGAGGCCCTCCCAGATCGGGTGGTCCGGATCGAGCGGCATGATGCGGTGCTCGACCTCGCGGGTGTAGCCGGAAGCCGGGTAGCGGACCCCCTCGAGCTCCCCCGGCATGTAGTGCCAGCGACCGCCGACGATCCGGGGCCACAGCGGCCAGGCAGGCCAGGCGGAGAGAGCGTGGTGGAGGAAGACGATCCCCTGGCCCGCCTCGAGCATGTCGACCAGGCCCGCCGCGTACTCGGGGGGCGGCGTCTCGAACCGGGGAGGCTCGGGGCGGCGGAACTCGATCCCTTGCATGTCGTAGCAGACGATGGCGTCGAAGCGACCGGCGTGCTCCCCCCGGAACCACTCCCGTGCTTCCGGGGGTTGCACGTGCTCCCACTCGATCCCCTCCATCGAGGCGAAGACCTCGAGGAACGGCTCCATCTCGAAGGGGTGCCCGCCGGTCACGACGAGGACCTTCAACGCTGCGCTCCCGTCTCGTCCCATGGTCTCAGCGCGAGAGCTGCCAGAGCTTGAGGTTGCAGCACCCGCTGTAGCCGATGCCCTTGATGCCGCTCTGGTAGCCGATCACGATGTCCGGGCTGAACAGGGGCATGGCGACCGGGTTGGCCTGCATCTCACGAGCCGCCAGGTTGAAGTAGTGGTCAGCCTGGGCCTGGGAGGACGCGGCGAGCGCATCGTCGTAGAAGCGCTGCTCGATCGGGTCGACGACACCGGGCGAGGTCGCCGTCGGGGCCGACAAGAGCCCCATGGTGCCGCCCTTCACGAGGCCGAAGAACCCGACGTACTGGACACCGGAGCCGTAGTAGTCCGGGGCCCAGTACAGCAGCTCGAAGGGGATCTTGTGGCCTCCCCAGGCCGTCGTGTTGACGGCGAAGGTGGAGGGGTTGAGCGTGAGGTCGATGTTGACGGCCTTCAGCTGGGTCTGCAGCAAGGTCGCGAGCTCCCCGAGGTCGACGCCGTAGGCGTTGATCTCGGGGTACGACAGCGTGAGGTGAAAGCCGTGGGCGTACCCGGCCGCCGCGAGCAGGCGCCTCGCCTCGGCGAGGTTCTGATGGGGCAGCGGGAGGCCCGCCGAGCCCGGGAAGCCGTTCGGGATCGGCGAGCCCTGCAGCTTGCTGTCGCCCTTCATCAGCACCGACTCGAGCTGCCGGTAGTTGATCGCGTCGATAATGGCCTTGCGCAGGTCGAGGCTGAGCGGCGCCTGTACGTACTGGTCCTTCACCTCCGAGCTCATCGCGATCCAGAGCTGGTTGAACGACGGGATCGTCTTCACGGTGATCCCGGGGGCGCCCTTCAGGCTCTCGGCCGTCACGGGATTGAGCTGCATCGCGATGTTCGCCTCGCCGCTCTGCAGCAGCTGCGCCTGGCCGGCTGCCGTCGTCGTCTGCTTCAAGATGACCCGGGTGAAGTACGGCTTGGTCTCCCAGTAGTTCGGGTTGGCGACGAGCGTGACCTGCTGGCCCGAGGTGAAGCTCTGCAGCATGTAGGGCCCGCTACCGGCCGAGTGGGACTGGAACCAGTGGTCGGCGTGGTCGACCTTGGCGGCGTCGGGAGCGTCGGAGCCGCCGTTCGCGATGACCTGTTTCGCATTGAGGATGCTCGTGTACGTCGCCGACATCTGGTTCGGGAACTCCCAGTCGGGCTGCGACAGGGTGACGACGGCCGTGTGGGCGTTCGGCGTCGTCACACCGGTGAGGAAGCTCACGAGGTAGGACGGGCTCGCGGCCATGTACTTCAAGCGGAGCAGCGAGAACTTCACGTCGGCCGAGGTGACCGGCGTCCCGTCGCTGAACCTTGCGGCCGGGTTGAGGTCGAAGGTCCACACCGTGTGGTTCGAGTTGGCGTGCCAGGAGGTGGCGAGCTCGGGGATGAGGGTGTGGTTGTTGTTGGCGAGCGTCACGAGCGTCTGGTACATCGCCGAGAAGACGATCTGGCAGGTGTCGCACTCGGCGGTCGACGGGTCCGTGTCGATGAGGTCCATGTTGCGCGCGATCACGAGGGTGCGCGAGCCGCTCGTCGTGCCGCCGTGCCCGCTCCCTGCGGCTGACCCTCCGTTGCTCGAGCCGACGCAGCCTGCGGCGAGCAGCGCCGCGGCCGAAAGCCCGAGCGCGGCGCGCAACCTCCCCTGGAGCCGTCGCCGCTTCACCGTGTTCGTCCTCATGACTCCTCCCCCACTGTGGTCTCGTGGATGTTGCTGAACGCCTGCCGGCCGCCCATGGCGGCTCACCCGTGCCCGAAGGCGGCGCGCACGGCCCTGAAGCCGGCCTCGGTCGCCTCGAGCACCCGGTCGATGTCCTCATCGGTGTGGGCGGCCGAGAGGAACCAGTTGTGCCTCGGGTGGAGGATCGCCCCATGGGCGGCGGCCTCCCCGCAGAAGACGGCCGCCCGCTCGAAGGCCGTGTCCTCGACGAAGCTGAGCGCCGGCATCTGCACCGGGCCGGACTGGCGGACCTCGATGGAGTGCTCGACCGCCTGCTTTTCGATCCCTTCCCGCAGGCGCTCCCCCGCTGCGACCATCCGGGCGATGGCGTCCTCGTCGGCGAGGGCGTGGATGGTCGCGATGGCGGCCGCCATCGGCACGGCCTGGTACCAGAACGAGCCGGTGGCGAAGATCCTCTCGGCGCCCGCGGCACAGCGCGAGGAGCCGAGCGCAGCGGCGATCGGGTAGCCGTTCGCGATCGCCTTGCTCCAGGCGCTCAGGTCAGGGGTGACCCCGAGCGGCTCCCAGCTGCTGCCGTGGTGGAGGCGGAAGCCCGCCCGGACCTCGTCGGTGACGAGGAGGGCGCCGATGTCGTCGCAGAGGCGGCGGAGACCGGCCGCGAAGGCCGGGTCGACCATCTCCTGGTCGTAGCCGGCATCGTGGCGGAACGGGGAGACGAAGATCGCTGCCACGTTCTCGGCGCCCGCGCCCTCGACGGCCGCCCTCACGCTCGCGAGGTCGTTGTAGGTGTAGCGGTGCACCTCGGCGTCCGCCGGCGTCGCCGGCCCGTCGACGTACGGATTGCACCAGCTCGACCAGCCGTGGTAGGCGCCCTCGGCGGCGAGCACGGCTCGGCGGCCGGTGACGGCCCTCGCGGTGGCGAGGCAGAGGCGGGTGGCGTCACTGCCGTTCTTCGCGAGCATCGCCCAGTCGGCATGGTCCACCCGCTCGACGAGCAGCTCGGCCAGCTCCACCATGCACGGGCCGGGCCCGGGCTGGGTGTCGCCGAGCCGGCGCTGGGCGGCCGCGGCGGCCTCCACCTTCTCGTGGCGGTAGCCGAGGATCATCGGACCGAAGCTGCACATCACGTCGACGAACTCCCGGCCGTCGACGTCGACGACGCGGCAGCCCTCGGAGCTGGCATAGAACTGCGGGTAGGTCTCGGGCAGCCGCCGGGCCGAGAGGTGGCCGTACATCCCGCCCGGGATGACGCGCTCGGCGCGCTCTCGCAGGCGCCGGTCGTTCGTCCTTGCCGGGGCCGCGACGGTCTCGGTCACGGCTGCCTCCTCTCGAGCTCCAACAGCTCCCTCGCCCGGCCGGCGACCCCCGCCGCATCGAGGCGGTAGTGCGCGTACAGGGCGGCGGGCGGGCCGAGCACCACGTGCTCGTCGGGGATGCCCGCCCGCCGGAACCGGACCGGGGCGCCGTGCTCGGCCAGCACCTCGGCCACCGCGGCGCCGAGGCCGCCGGTGACGTTGTGCTCCTCCACGGTGAGGATCCGCCCGGTCTCCTCCGCCGCGGCGACGACCTCGCCGGCGTCGATCGGCGACACGGTGTGCATGTCGACGACCCGGACGCCGATTCCCTCGCGCCCGAGCTCGGCTGCAGCGTCGAGACAGGGCCGGACCTCCGACCCGGTGGAGATGAGGGTGAGGTCCGTGCCCTCCGTGATCCTGATCGCGCGCCCGAACTGAAACGAGCTCGGTACCTCGTCGTAGACCCCCGGGTCCCGGCCCCGCCCCATGCGGACGTAGACGGGCCCGTCGTGCTCGAGCGAGGCCCGCAGCACCGCCCGCAGCTCGTTCGCGTCCGCCGCGCTCACGACGACGAGGCCGGCGATGCCACGCATGGCGCTCAGGTCCTCGAGGGCATGGTGGCTCGTGCCGTAGTAGCCGAGCGTCATCCCCGAGTGATGGGCGAGGAGCACGACCGGCATCCCCGTGTAGGCGAGATCGGTGCGCACCTGCTCGCAGCAAAGAAGCGAGACGTAGGCGGCGAACGTGCTCGCGAAGGGCCGCAGGCCGGTCGCCGCCATCCCGGCCGCGACCGACACCATGTTCTGCTCGGCGACCCCGATGTTGAAAAACCGCTCGGGATGCCGTCGGGCGAAGTCGACGGTCCTCCCCGCGCTCGCGAGGTCGGCGGTGAGCACGACGATGCGCCCGTCGTCGTCGGCGAGGTCCGCGAGCTCCTCCCCGGCCACGAACGTCGGGATGGTGCGCGCCTCGATCCCCTTGCCGGAGGCTCGATCGCCCTGCTCACGCAGTGAGACCGAACCGTCCGCGCTCCCCCGGAACACTCCGCTGATCTCCTGGGGGGCGGCCTCCTCCCCCGTCGGCCGGCCCGCCGTCACGGGAGGCTCCGGGCCGGCTGGAGGCCAGCCTCGATCTCGGCGAGGACGTCGTCGTAGTCGGTGCCGACGAGGTTGCCGACGTGCCAGTCCTTGTCGAACTCCATGCGGCGCACTCCTCGTCCCTTCACGGTCTCGGCGATGACGGCGAGCGGCCGGTCGTCGTCGCGCTCGCGGGCCGCCGCGAAGGTGTCGAGGATCTCGTCGAGGTTATGCCCATCGATCGTTCGCACCTCGAAGCGGAAGGCGGCGAACTTCTCGGCGAGGGGCTCGACTCCCATCACCTGCTCGGTCTGCCCGTCGATCGAGAGCCGGTTGCGGTCCACCACGGCGACGAGGCGCCCGGCCCGGAAGTGGCCGGCCGCCATCGCCGCCGACCAGACCTGCCCCTCCGCGAGCTCGCCGTCGCCGAGGAGGCAGTAGGTGAGGTAGCTCGAGCCCCTCACACGGCCGGCGAGCGCCATCCCGAGCGCGACGGACAGACCGTGGCCGAGCGAGCCGGAGCTGAAGTCGATCCCCGGCACCTTTCGCATGTCCGGGTGGTCCCCGAACGGGCTGCCGAGCCTCGTGTAGCCGTCGAGGAGCTCTGCCGGGAAGTAGCCGAGGTCGGCGAGGACCGGGTAGAGGCCGATCGCCGCGTGCCCTTTGCTCAGCACGAAGCGGTCGCGCTCCGGCCAGGACGGCTCGTCGGCCCGGAGCTGCAGGGCGGCGTAGTACCAGGCGGCAAAGAGCTCGGCGCAGGAGAAGGTGCCCGTGTAGTGGCCGGCCCCGGCGATGCGCGAGAGGCGGACCGTCTCGCGCCGGACGAGCTTCGCCTTCTCGACGAGCAGCGCCAGCAGTTCCGACCGCTCGGCGCTATGGCGTGGTGGAATGGATGCGATGTCTCGTCTCACGGCCACGCGTGATGCCTCCCCCGGACAGGTGCTGATTACGGTCGCTAACTTAGACGGGCGTCCGAAATAAAGTCAAGTGTCAAGGACAACCAGGCGTAGGCGGAGGTAGCGGACGGATGCCGAAGATCGTCGACCACGAGGACCGCCGTCGAGAGCTCGCCGAAGCCGCCTGGCGGGTCATCATCAAGTACGGCCTCGACGGCACGACGACCCGGCTCATCGCGAAGGAGTCCGGGTACTCGGCCGGGGTGCTCGCTCACTACTTCGAGTCGAAAGACGAGATCCTCCTCGAGGCACTGCGGATCTCGCATGAGAACATCGAGCGGCGGGTCCCCGAGGTGATCGAGGGGCGCGAGGGGCTCGACGCTCTGCGGGCGTTCTGCCTGGACGTCCTGCCGACCGGGGAGCAGCAGGTGCGGGAGACCCACCTCGAGATGAGCTTTTGGAGCCGGGCGCTCGTCAACTCCGAGCTGCTTGCGGTCCAGCGGGCCGAGTCCTCGCGCTGGCGCAGGGTGCTCCAGTCCCTCGTCGAGGCGGCGCAGCGCAGGGGCGAGATCGGCGACTTCGACCCACGAGTCGTCGCCGTCAACCTCTCGGCGCTCATGGACGGCCTCAGCATCTACGCGCTCCTCTACCCGGACCGCTTCGGCAAGCCGGAGCTGGTGCGGATGCTCGACGCCTTCCTCGCCACCCTCGCGCCGACCCGGCCGCTCCGAAGCGCCGACGGCAACGCCGGAACGAACACGGACGGCGCGCGCTCCGCCCGCCGCCGCCCCGCTCCGGCGGCGAGCTTGCGGACCCGGCGCCGCTCGTGAGGGCCGCCTCGTGACCGCATCGCTCGGGGACGGCGGCGCCGCTTCGCCCGTGCGCCTCCGGGACGAGCAGCCGGCCGGGGAGCGGCTCGTCGAGGCGGTGCAGCGGGCCGCCTTCGGCGACGAGGGCGATGCTGTCGCCCGGCTGCTGCCCCTCCTCCGCGGATTGATCCTCGAGCGGGGCGGCTGCTCGCTCGTAGCTGAGGAGCCGCTCACTGCCGAGGCTGTGGGCCACGTGATGTGCACGAGAGCGCTCCTCGACACCCCGCGCCGGCTCGTGGAGGTGCAAGTGCTGAGCCCACTCGGCGTCCTTCCTGCCTACCGGTCCCGGGGCGTCGGCGCCGCCCTCGTCGCGGCGGCGGTCGACCGGGCCGCGGCGGAGGGCGTGCCGCTCGTCTTCCTCGAGGGCTCTCCCCGCTACTACTCACGCTTCGGGTTCCGCCCCGGCGGCGACCTCGGGTTCCGCAAGCCTTCGCTCCGGATACCCGACACCGCCTTCCAGGTCATCGCACTCCCCGCTCACGAGGCATGGATGACGGGTACGCTCGTCTACCCCGACGCCTTCTGGGAGTGCGACTGCGTCGGCCTTCGGGAGGCGGCCGGCGGCTGAGCCGGCGACCGCGGCCGGGCACGGCGCCGGCCCCGAACAGGATCGGCGGCCCTACTCTTGACCTGGCCTGTTGCCCGGACCGTTCGACAAGGCGGGCTCGCGCGGATGCTCGATGCCCCCTTCCACACGGCCGGAGGAGCACTGAGGGCCCACGCGGCCACCGGGCACAGCCGTGTGGTCCTGCGAGCGGCCACTCGTGACGGCAGTCTCGACCGGAGCCTCCGCCACGCGAGGGGTTCGTAGCATGTGGCGGTGCACGACGACCCGATCACGGCCCCCCGGGCGCACCACCGTCTCTCCAACGATGAGGTGATCTGGTCCTTCGGTCCCTACCTCGAGCCCGTGCTCGAGGTCGAGCCGGGCGAGGTCGTCACCTTCGAGACGAACGACTGCTTCACCGGGCAGATCCGCAGCGAGTCGGACCTCGTGACCGGGATCGACATGTCACGCATCAACAGCGCCACCGGCCCGGTCGCCCTCCGCGGCGCCGAGCCCGGCGACTCGCTCGTGGCGGAGATCCTCGACATCCGGCCGGTCGAGTGGGGTGTCGCCACACTCATCCCCGGCTTCGGTCAGCTCATCGACCAGGTGAAAAGCCCGCTCACCCGCCGCTTCGAGGTGCGCGACGGTGTGGTCCGCCTGAACGACCGCATCTCCTTCCCCGCAAGCCCCATGGTGGGCGTCGTCGGCCTCGCGACAGGGGGCGAGACGCTCTCGAACGGCCTCGCCGGCGAGCACGGCGGGAACCTCGACGAGCACTTCCACGGAAAGGGGGCGAGGATCTACCTGCCCGTCCGGCAGCCGGGCGGGCTCTTCGCCGTCGGTGACATGCACGCCTCGATGGGCGACGGCGAGATCTGCTTCACCGGCGTGGAGATCGCCGGCGAGGTCGACATCCGCTTCGAGCTGCTAAAGGGCAAGCAGGCGAGGTGGCCGGTGACCGAGCTCCCGGGCCACTGGCTCGCCCACGCCACCGCCGCGGACTTCGCGGACGCGCTCCAGCTCGTCTCGGAGGAGGCGGCGCGCCTGCTCGTCGACGAGCACGGCTTCTCGATGGAGGACGCCTTCATCTTCCTCTCCGTCGCCTGCGATGCAGGAGTGGCCCAGGCGTGCAAGCCGGCGGAGGGCTTCGGTGCCATCGCCCGCTTCTCGATCCCGAAGATCGACGCCTGCCCGTCGCCGTTCGCCGCCTGAGCAGCCCCGTGCGGGGCGCCGGGTTCAGCTCGAGCGGCGGGCGGCGAGAAGCGCCGGGGTGTTGACCTTCTCGGCGGCGACGAAGTACAGCACCCGTCCCTCCGGACCGACTGGCGGGGCGTAGTCGGCGCCCGTGTACTTCTGCGCGAGGCGGTCGATGTGGGCACGGGCCTCCTCGCCGGCCACGGTGCGCACGACCCGACCGCGGACCTCGGCCCAGTCGTAGGCGTTCTCGGCCGTGTGGAGCAAGACCGTCACCCGAGGGTCCCGCGCGAGGTTGCGTGCGGCCTGCCGCTGCGGCTCAGTGTTGACGAGCAGGTGCTCGCCGTCGGTGTCGATCCACCGGAGCTGGGCCTGGGGTTGGCCGTCCGGCATCAAGGTGACGATGGTGGCGAGGTTCGCCCCCCTCGCGAGCCGGACTGCGTCCTCGTCGAGCGGCATCGTTCCTCCTTCTCGTGCTCGTAGTTTCGCTGGCAAGAGCGTACGGGAGCAGGCCGGCACCGGGGCGGGCGCCGGACGGCGAGACCACCGCGGCGCCGGTGGTCAGCAGGCACCCGCCCTCTGGAGTCCTCCACCAGGGCCCGAAGGGCCTGGCCCAGCCGGGCATCGAGTGCCGCCGGCCGGGAGTACCTCCGCGCCGTCTACGGAACGGAGTACAGCGCGCCGGAGAACCTGGCCCGGCTCCGGAGCCGGGCCATCGGGCCGAAGCGTTCCCTCGCGCTGAGAGAGCTCGCCCTCGGGCTCGAGGCGCTCCGCAGGTTCGTGGACCACGAGCCGCTGCACCGGGTGCACGAGTGCGTCATCGGCGTCCTCGCTCTCGAGAGCGAGTCCGTCGACCCCCGCCTGTAGCCTCGTTGCGACCTTGGGCTGAACGGGAGGGACGGTCGAGAAGGTGAGTCCGGCGCAGCTTTCCTACGATCCGGAGGCGCTTCGCGAGCGGTACCGCATCGAGCGCGACAAGAGGCTCCGGGCCGAGGGCAACGCGCAGTACATCGAGATGACGGGGCAGTTCGCCGCCTGGCTCGCCGACCCCTACGTTCCGGCACCTGACCGCCCTCCCCGTCACGAGGAGGTCACGGTCGCCGTGATCGGGGGCGGGCTCGCGGGCCTCGTCTGCGGAGCTCACCTCAAGTCCGCAGGGATCGACGACGTGATGATCGTCGAGAAGGGTGGGGACGTCGGCGGGACCTGGTACTGGAACCGCTACCCGGGCGCCCAGTGCGACGTCGAGTCCTACATCTACCTACCCCTGCTCGAGGAGACCGGGTACGTCCCCTCCGAGAAGTACGCGCACGCTCCTGAGATCCTGGAGCACTGCCGGCGCATCGCGCGCCACTTCGGGCTCTACGAGCGCGCGTGCCTGTCGACGGAGGTGACCGCGATCGAGTGGGCTGCCGGCCGCTCGCGCTGGATCATCCACACCAACCGGGGCGACGCCATCGCAGCGAGGTTCCTCGTCATGGGAAACGGCCCTCTCCACCGCCCGAAGCTCCCGGGGGTCCCGGGCATCAGGAGCTTTCGGGGTCATTCGTTCCACACGAGCCGGTGGGACTACGAGTACACGGGCGGTGGCCCGAGCGGGGGGCTCGACCGGCTCGCGAACCGGCGGGTCGGGATCATCGGCACCGGCGCCACGGCGGTCCAGGTCGTGCCCCATCTCGCTGCCGCCGCCGGCAGGGTGTACGTCTTTCAGCGGACACCGTCCTCGGTCGACGTCCGGGGGAACCGGCCGACGGACCCGGAGTGGGCGGCCTCCCTCGAACCCGGTTGGCAGCGGCGCCGGATCGAGAACTTCACGGCGCTCACCTCGGGTGCGATGGTGGGCGAGGACCTCGTGATGGACGGGTGGACCGACATCATCGGCAAGCTCGTGACGCTCAGCCGGGCCGGCCGGAGGCCGGATCTCGAGGGCGCCAGCGCCGCCAGCCTGCTCGAGGCGGCCGACTTCGAGAAGATGGAGGAGATCCGAGCGCGCGTCGACGCGATCGTCGCCGATCCAGCCACCGCCGAGGCGCTCAAGCCCTGGTACCGCCAGTTCTGCAAGCGGCCGTGCTTCCATGACGAGTACCTGGCGTCCTTCAATCGCCCCAACGTCGTCCTCGTGGACACCGACGGCCGCGGGGTCGACCGCGTCACCGAGGCCGGTGTCGTCGTCGGGAACCGGGAGTACGAGCTCGACTGCCTCATCTTCGCGACCGGCTTCGAGGTCGGGACCGAGTACACGCGGCGTGCGGGCTACGACGTCGTCGGGAGGAGCGGCTGCCGCCTCTCGTCGTACTGGGGCGGCTCGATGCGCTCGCTCCACGGCATGCACGTGCACGGCTTCCCCAACATGTTCCTCCTCGGTCATGCGCAGGGCGCCTTCACCGTGAACTACCCGCACCTGCTCGATGAGGCGAGCCGGCATGTGACCCATCTCGTCCGGCATGCCCTCGACCACGACATCGCGGAGATGGAGGCGACCATCGAGGCCGAGGAGAGCTGGCTCGCCACGCTCGCCGAGCTCGCGCGCGACATCCGGGCGTTCCAGGAGCGGTGCACGCCCGGCTACTACAACAACGAGGGCCAGCCCGGCGCCAACGGCTTCCTCACGAGCTCGTACGGGGCAGGACCCCTCGCGTTCTTCTCGCTCCTCGCGAGCTGGCGGGCCGACGAGCGCTTCGACGGCCTCGAGCTCCGTCACGCCGCCGGCGAGGCAGGCTGAGCAGCGGCGACCTCCCGCCGGGGCAGTGCGACCGGCGGGTTCCCGCCCCGGGGCGGGCTCAGCGAGGCGGCGGGACGACGAAGGCGAAGCTCTGCGAGCCCCAGGCGAGGAGCTCGGTCCCGGTCCAGATCACCGGGGAGCTCGCGCCTTGTCCCTCGAGCACTGCCGGGAGGGCGGGGAGCCGGACCCAGGCCGCCCGGGCGGGATCCCAGGCCCCGAGCCACTGCGGACCGAACCCGTGACCGGCACGTACCACCGTGACGAACGCCTTGCCCGTCCACACCCCCGGCCAGGCGGTGACGGCCTCCTGCCCGAGCGCCCGCGACCACCGGTGGGACGAGGCCGCCTCGAAAGCCGCCAAGGGGACCGGCGGCGGGCAGCCCCACGGGCAGTACTCGCCCCCGGCGACGATGACACCCCGGCCGGTCCAGGCCGTGACGGCCCCGCCGAGTTGCACCGGCGGGGGCGGGAGCCGCCGCCACGAGCTCGACCCGGCAGGAAGCAGCCAGGCCGCCTCACTCTCACCGACGTAGCCGCAGTTCTTCCCGCACGGCCCGCTGCGCTGCCAGGTGACGAAGGCCTCCAGGCCGCTACCTGTCCATGCGCCGGCGACGGCGAGCGGGCGCCAGTTGGAACGGGCCGGGGTGGCCGGAGGGAGCGGCGCAAGCCGGGCCCACGTGTCGGTCGCGGGGTCGAGCGAAAAGACCTGCGCGCCGCCTCGACCGAGGCGGAACGAGGTGTCGCTACCGAGGACGACGACTCGCCGTCCTGTCCAGATGGCATCGAGCCCTGTCGCCGGCCCTGCCGGGAGCGGCGCCAGCACGTGCCAGGTGTCGCTCGCCGGCACGTAGGCGGCTACTCGAGCGGTCGGGTGGTTGCCGGCGACCTCGCCCCCGAGCACCACCATCTCGGTCCCCGTCCACACGGCCGCTGCATGGCTCACGGCCGGCAACGGCGACGGCGGCAGCATCCGCCACGTCTTGGTCGACGGGTCGTAGGCGGCGCCGTCGCCAAGCGGAACGGCTCCGTCATCGGTGGAGCCGCCCCAGACGATGAGCTCTCTCCCGGTCCATACCTCGACCTGCCCGGTCCGCGCGGTGAGGGGCCCGCTCGGGAAGGTCACCCACCTCCCGTGGGAGAGCGCTTGCGCCGAGCTCTCGGGAGAGCCACACCCCGTGGGCTGCCCGGCGCACGGACCGTCAGGCGTGGACGGCAGGCCGCGGCGGGCAGGAGAGACCATGGTACGGGGGCTCCTCGAGGTCGGTGGGGCGTGGCGCACGGCGACTACCGCGACCACCCCGATCAGCGCTACGACGGCCGTCACCAGCGCGGCGAGCGGGCCGGCGTGCCAGATGGCGGAGCGGGGGCGAGATGGGCGCCACCTTGCCGGTGCTCGCACACTTCCGATCTCTGCCCTGCTTCGCGCCTCGGCGGCCGTGACCGGTGCGACTCCTTCGTCCAGCACCGCCGCCAGTCGCCTGCGCAGCTCGCTCGCGACGTTCTCGCTCATCGCACGTTCTCGACCTTCAGCTCACGGCGGACACGCTCGCGCGCCCGCTCGAGGTGTTGCTGCACCGTCGAACGACCGACGCCGAGCACCTCGGCGACCTCGGCATGGGTCCAGGCCGCCCCGTCCACGAGGAGCAGGACGATCCGCTGGCGCTCGGGGAGCTCGCGCAGGATGCGCTCGAGGGCGGGCTCCACGGCCGGCTCCGCGACCTCCGGTCGCTCCACCACGAACCGGGCCTTCCGCCGTCTCGTCGCGCTCTGGCCGGCCCGGTACAGGTACGCCACGGGATTGGAGAGCGACGGCAGGCGGTCGCGGTGCTCCCACGCCCACGCGAGAGCGGCTGCCGTCGCCTCGCGGCCGCGCTCCCGCCCGTAGCGGGCGACGAGGGCGCGCCGCAGGCGCGGTTCCACTGCCAGCACGAAGTGCTCGAACTCCTCGGCATCGCTCTCCACGTCTCCTCCACCGGCCCAGCACCGCCAGCGGCGGCACCCGGCCGAAGCCTGTCACTGGTAAGACCCTCGAGCTGGTCCGCTGTACGACAGGGCTTCGAGCCACCTACCGGAGCGGGCGGGTGGCGGACACGAGGCGGGAGGTCGGCCGACCCTCTCGCCTCGGCGCGATGAAGCGCGACGGGGACCCGCCCGAGAGCGGATAGACCGGAAGTGGGGGCGCGCTCTCTGCCCTGCCACATGGCACTGCGCTGCCGGTGCTCTTCGAGCCGGCAGCTCGAGTGACCGCGGTGCCACCCCTCGGCCGCCAGCACTGGTTCGCTCGTCGGTGCCGCTGCTGAGACCGTGTCGCGAGCGACGGCGAAGGCCAGCACGAGGGGGCCGGCGGCTCTGGTAATCATGTCGGATGCGTGTCGCCCTGACAGGAGCAGCCGGGTTCATCGGCGCCAAGGTCGCCCTCGAGCTGCTGGACCGGGGGCACGAGGTGGTGGGGATCGACAACTTCGACGCGACCTACCCGGTCCAGTTGAAGCACGAGCGCGCGGAGCGCCTCGAGCGACGCGAGGGCTTCCGACTGCTGACTGGGGACATCCGCGCGGAGGCCGACGTCCGGCGGCTGTGCGACCCTCCGCCTGACACCGTCATCCACCTCGCCGCGCAGGGCGGCTTGCGCCGGTCCATGGACGAGCCTGCCGCCTTCATCTCGGCCAACATCTCCGGCTTCGGCAACGTGATCAAGGCCGCCCTCGACGCCGGAGCCCGCTCGGTCGTGTACGCCTCCTCGGGCGCGGTCTACGGCGGCTCCCGGCAGCTTCCCTTCCGGGAGGACGATGCTGCGGCGTTCCCGCTCTCCTTGTACGGAGCGACGAAGCGCTGCGACGAGCTGCTCGCCTTCGCCTACGCGCACGGGGCGGGGATGCGGTGCACGGGGCTTCGCTTCTCGACCGTGTACGGCACCGACGGCCGACCGGACATGGCGATGTACACCTTCGCCCGGCAGATCCGCGACGGACTGCCCGTCCGGGTGCACGGCCACGGAACGATGGTGCGGGACTTCGTCTGGGGCGACGACGTCGCCCACGCCGTCGTGCTCGCCGCCGAGGACCCGGCCGACTTCGACACCACGCCCGCTGCAGGCGGCCCCCGCCCCGAGGTCGCGGGGGCGCCCTGGCGGGTGCTCAACGTGGCAACCGGCCGCCAGGTGCGCCTGATCGAGATGGTCCGGCTCGTCGAGATGGCCGTGGGCAAGCCGGCCCGCCTCGAGATGGTCGATGCGCTCGGCGCCGAGGTCCACGAGAACGGCATGGACGTCTCCGCCCTCCGTTCGACCCTCGGCTTCGTGCCCTCAGTTCAGGTCGAAGAGGGGATCCCGCAGGCCGTCGGGTGGTACCTCTCCTACCTCGAGCGCACCGCTAGCTGAGCGGGCTCTACCGGCCGGGATCAGACGCAGGGTTGGCGGCGGCCGGCGTAACCCCTCAGCTGTGCCCGTGGCCGGAGCTGTTCCCGGAGCCTGCGCTGCTGTGCCCGTGGCTCTTCGAGTCGGCGTGCGACGTCCCCTTCGAGCTGTGGCCGTCGCTCGCCTGGTCCGCGGTCGAGGTGCCCCCGCTGTTGGGCGTCGTCACCTTGGCGTGCGAACCGGAGCGTCCTGCGCTCGACGGCTTGCCGGCGTCCGACGGGCGGTTGCTCTTGCCGTTCCCCCCGCCGTGGCCGGAGCCCGAGTGCGACGGGGGTGCCGTCACCACGCCCTGGCAGTAGGTGATCGTGGCGGCGATGCTGCCGCCGTTCTCTGCGATGAGCGCCTTGAAGGCGGTCGAGCCGTCCTGGGGCGGCGACATCGAGCTCACGCTCGAGTCCGTGTTCCCCGCGAGGAACGCCCTGCAGAGCCCGAACTGGGCATTGGCGTTCGCAGGACCCGTTGCCGGGATCGAGCTCGTGCTCGTGTTCTGGTTCGACTGCCGCCCCGCCTGAGATCCGGGCGAGTCCGATGAGTGCTGGCCGACGTGCGCCGCCGCGGTGTCGAGGCCAGCGGTCGCATGGGCCGAGGCGTGGCTAGTCTGCCCCGGCAACGAGCCGGTGGCCGCTGCAGCCGCGGTGCCAATACCGAGCACGGCGGCGGTCGCGCCGAGGGCAGCCTTGGCGGTGAACAGCTTGGACAGCATGGAGTGTCTCCTTTGTGTCAACACGGGGGCGGCTTCCAATGAGGAGCGCACCGCCAGTGCTGCAGCAGAGACCACCTCGGCCCGACGCTCGGCCTCCACGGCGCTGCCGGCGGCAGTCGCCGTGGCGAAGAGCGCAGCCACGGCCCGAAGCTCCACCGGCGCGTCGTCGGGGTCGAGCCGGCCGGACAGGAGCCGGTCGACCACCTCGTCGGCGTAACCGGATCGGTGAGTCTCCAAGAAGCGGTACATCTCACCGGAGCTATCGAGGATGTCGCTCATCGCGTTACCGCCTCGAGAGAGAGCTCACGTGCCAACTTCTTCAGCGCGCGGTGCTGGAGCACGCGCACCGTCCCCGGCCGCTTGTCGAGGATCACCGCCACCTCCTCTACGTCGAGGCCCGCAAGGAGCCGGAGCAGCACCACGTCGGCCTGATCCCGGTTCAGCACGGACCCGATCCATTCCACCGCCTCTCGAGCCGAGATGGCCTCGGTCACGAGGCTCCCGGGCTCGGCATGCTCGACCATCGCCGGGGCGAACCGCTCGCCCCGTTCGGCGAGATCGGCCGGATCCATCGGGTCGCTTGGCCGCTGGTGCCGCCAGTAGTCGACGAGCCGCCGGTGGGCGATGGTGAACAGGAACGAGCGGAACCCCCGCTCGTCCCCTTCGAACCGCCCAAGGCTCCTCGCCAGCTGGAGCCAGGTGTCGGACGCGAGGTCCTCCGCCTCCTGCGGGAGGCGAGCGGCGAAGTAGCGGACGAGCGCGGAGTTGAATTCGTCGTAGAGCCGCGCGAACCCCTGCTCGTCGCCACGCTGCGCTGCGAGCAGCACCTCCGAGAAGTTGTCGCCGGCGAGCATGCGGCTCACATTCTGACAGATCTGATCTCACCCTGCGCGTTCGAGACCTCACAGAGAGCGCTCGCCGAGCCGACCGGTGCTCTAGGAGCGTGGGTCAGAATCCACCACTGACCCCCTCGTAGCGGCGAGAATTTTCTCATGACCTCCGTGCTTGGCGACGAGCAGCTCTTTGCGGTGGAACTGGACGAGGGCGAGTTGCCGCGGCCG
>DATGKK010000086.1:0-49499 GCA_035294725.1 Acidimicrobiales bacterium
GTACTGTGTCTGCACCGTGGAGACGATCGAGCGGCGGAGGGCCGGGCGCCGCCGGCGTCGGGTCCTCCCGTGGGTGCTCATCGTCGGGGTCTCCCTCCTCGTCGCGATCGTGCTGCGCCTGTTCGTGGTGCAGACCTTCTACGTTCCGAGCGGCTCGATGATGCCCACCATCCAACCGGGGGACCGCATACTCGTCCTGAAGCTCGGCTACCACATCGGCGAAGGGTCCATCATCGTCTTCAAGACTCCGCCCGGCTACCGGCCGAGCGAGTGCAGCGGCGCCACAGAGAGCGACCTCGTGAAGCGGGTCATCGGCCTGCCGGGCGACCGCGTGAGCTCGCGCGGCAACACCGTCTACGTGAACGGCCGTCCCCTGCCCGAGCCCTACCTGCCGAAGAAGACGGCCCTCGGCGAGCGGATCGTTCCCCAGACGGTCCCGAGGGGGGAGTACTTCGTCCTCGGCGACAACCGAGACATCTCCTGCGACAGCAGGGTCTGGGGAGACGTGCCCGCCTCGGACGTCGTCGGGACGGTCTTCCTCGTCATCTGGCGGCACGGTCACCCGGAGTTCAAGCCGCTGTGATCACCGGGGCCGGGCCGGTTCACTGGCCGCGGCACCGGGAGTCGCGGCGAAGGGCGGCGGTGATGGCGGGCAGGTTCCGCTCGACGGACGCCACCGGCTCTCTCACGAGAGCGTGGCCGCGGCCGCTCCCTGCATGCCGATCCGGCGCCAGGTCCGACCGAGGAGGATGGCCCGCGCGCCGAGCCAGCAGAGCATGGCGAACCAGATGCCGGCAAGGCCGATGCCGCGGTCGAGCAGCGTCGCTGCGGCAAGCGGGGCAAAGGCGACGAGGGCCAGCAGCATTGCCCGGCGCATCGCCCGGTACCCGGCGGCACCGAGGACGAGGCCGTCCAGCACGAAGGCGGCAGCGGCGACCGGTTGCTGGAGACCGCAGATGAGCAAGGCGATGGTCGCCTGGTGCTGCACGGCCGGATCCGGCGAGAAGACCGCCGGCAGGACCGGGCTCGACGCCGCGCACGCGAGGCCGAGCACGGCGCCTGCGCCGAGTCCCATCGACATCACGCGGGCGCCGAGGCGGCGCGCGGCGGCAGGGTCCCCGGCTCCGAGGCTCTCGGAGACGTAGACCTGGGCCGGCACGGCGAGCGAGTCGAGCACGAGCGCCAGCATCCCCCAGACCTGGAGGGCGATCTGGTGGCCGCCGAGCTGTGCCGTGCCAAGCCGGGCTGCGATGGCCGTCGTGGCCAGGAGCGCGCTCCCGAGGGCGACGGTCCGGATCGTGAGCGGGACTGCATCGGACAACAGCTCACCCACGTCGAGCCGACCCGGCCGGACCGGCCGGACCGGAGCGCGCCGCGACACGGCGGTGAACATGACCGCTCCCGCGCACTGCGCCCCCACCGTGCCCCAGGCCGAGCCGGCGATGCCGAGGTGGGCTCCGTAGACCAGGACGACCTCGAGCCCGACGTTCAGGGCGTTGCTGGCGACGGCGATCGCGAGCGGGCGCCTGGTGTCGGCAAGTCCGGTGAGGTGGCCGTTGCCGGCGAGCGCCACGAACAGCGCCGGCATCCCGATCGCCGAGATGCGCAGGTAGAGGACGGCATCGGCACCGACGGCGCCCGACGAGTGCCCGCCGAGGAGAGCGGCGACGTAGGGGGCGACGAGCTCCACGATCCCGGTCGTGGCGACCCCGATGAGGAGCGAGAGGAGGTAGGCGGCACCGACGGCGCGCCCCGCTCCCTCCTCGTCGCCGGCGGACCGCCGGAACGCGACGACGGAGACCGTCGCCATCTCGAGGAACGCGGCCGTCCATCCGATCACGTTCAGCGCCGCCGTCGCCAGCGCGAGGCCGCCGAGCGGGATCCTGCCGAGGTGGCCGACGATGGCCGAGTCCGTCAGGTTGTAGAGCGGCTCGATGACGAGCGCGCCGAGCGCAGGCAGCGCCAGGCCCACGATCCGCCGGTCGAGCGGGTCCGGGCGCCTCATGCCGGCAGGAGGATAGGGCCGCGCCAGCACCTGCAGGCCCATCGCGGACCGACGTGGTCCGCCGTGTGCCCCGCAAGCGCGACCGAGGCGGCTCGCCGCGGTCGCGCCGCCTGCGGCGTCAGCTGGTCGCCACCGGACCTCCCGACGGCTGCGGCCGCCGTCCCCGCATGTCGGCGTTCGCGGCCGCCTGCGCAACGAGGCCGGGCACGATCCCGCCGAGCTCCTCGGTCTCGAACAGCCCGTCCCGCTCCACGCCCGGGCCGGCCACCCAGCCCTCGGCCACCGAGAGGCGGCCGCCACCGATGTTGAAGACCCGGCCGGTGATGCCGGCCGACTGGGAGCTCGCGAGCCACGCCACGAGCGGCGCCACGTTCTCGGGCGACCGGACCGGGTCCGGCTCCGGCACCGGCGTGGCAGCCGCCTCCGCTCCCGCCCGGGCGGCTCGGATGGCGCCGAGGTTCTCGGTCATACGGGTGAGCGCGCCGGGGGCGATCGCGTTGACGCTCACGCCGTAGCGGCGCAGCTCCATCGCCGTGATGACCGTGAACGCGGCGATGCCGGCCTTGGCGGCCCCGTAGTTCGCCTGGCCGACGTTGCCGTAGATGCCCGACGCCGACGAGGTGTTGATCACTCGGGCGTCGAGCTGCTCGCCCGCTTTCGCGAGCTCGCGCCAGTACGTGGCCGCCCAGCGCGTGGGGGCGAAGGTCCCCCGCAGGTGGACCCGGATCACGGCGTCCCACTCCTCGTCGGTCATGTTGACGAGCATCCGGTCCCGGAGGATCCCGGCGTTGTTGACGAGCACGTCGAGGCGGCCGAAGGTCTCGACGGCAGTGTTGACGAGCCTCTGCGCACCCTCCCAGTCCGAGACGTCGTCGCCGTTCGCGACGGCCTCGCCGCCGGCGCCGCGGATCTCGTCGACGACCTCACCCGCCGGTCCGATCGACGCACCGGTGCCGTCGACCTCGGCACCGAGGTCGTTCACGACGACCTTGGCTCCCTGGCGAGCGAGCTCGATCGCCTCGGCACGGCCGATGCCGCGACCCGCTCCCGTCACGATGGCGACACGCCCCTCGCAGATCCGACCACTCACCTCGGGCTCACCTCCCTGAACCGGTCGCGGAGCAACCGCTTGTAGATCTTGCCGTTGTCGTGCCGCGGGAGCTCGTCCACGAACTCGATCCGCCTCGGGCACTTGTAGTGGGCGAGGCGGCTCCGGCACAGCTCCGCGAGCTCGGCCGCGAGAGCCTGGTCGCCGATCACCCCGGGTGCGGGCTCGACGACGGCGAGGACGGTCTCGCCCCACTCCTCGTCGGGGACGCCGATCGTCGCCGCGTCGCCGACCCTCGGGTCCTCGAGCAGGACGGCGTCCACTTCCGCCGGGTAGATGTTGACCCCGCCCGAGATGATGAGGTTCGCCGACCGGTCCGTGAGGAACAGGTACCCGTCCTCGTCGAGGTAGCCGACGTCGCCGAGGCAGAAGTGGTCCCCGAGGTAGGTCGACTGCGTCTTCGCGGCGTCCTTGAAGTACTCGAAGCGACCCACTTCGGGTGCCTTGATGTAGACGAGGCCGGGCTCGCCCGGAGGGAGCGGCTGGCCGTCCGGGTCGAGGATCCGGACGGTGTCGGGCGGGTGCACCTTGCCAACGGTGCCGGGCCGCTCGAGCCAGGAGGCGGAGTCGACCCAGGTCGCGGTCCCCTCCGTCGCGGCGTAGTACTCGAAGACGATCGGTCCGAGCCAGGAGATGAGGCGCTGCTTCACGTGCACGGGGCAGGGAGCCGCGCCGTGCACGACGAAACGAAGGCTGCTCAGATCGGCCCCCTCTCGCACGTGCTCGGGGAGCGAGAGCAGCCGGTGGAACATCGTCGGGACCATGTGGACGTGGGTGACCCGGTGGCGCTCGATGAGCTGGAGGGTCGCCTCGGCGCTCCAGCCGTCCATCAGCACCACCGTCGCACCGAGCGAGAGAGGGATGCCGAGCGAGAAGGCGAGTGGCGCAGCGTGGTAGAGCGGGCCGGTGCACAGGTGGACGTCCCCGGGGCGGGGGGCGAACAACCCGAGCACGGCCGGCGAGGTGGGAGGCCGCTGGGGCCGGTAGACGCCCTTCGGCCGGCCCGTCGTGCCGGAGGTGTAGAGCATCGTGGCGCCGAGCACCGGGTCGTCGATGTCGGAGCCGTCGACGCCCTCCAGCACCTCGGCAAGCGGCTCGAAGCCGGGTATCGCCCCCCCGACCGAGAGCCGGACCGTGCCGCGGGGAAGGTCGGCCGCTGCCGCAGCCGCCACCTCGGAGAAGCGGGCGTCCGCGACCACGGCCTTGGCTTCGCAGTCGCCGATGATGTAGCCCGCCTCGTCGGCCGTGAGGTGCCAGTTCACGGTCGTCATGCGAAGGCCGGAGCGCAGGCAGGCCGCGTAGACCTCGACGAACTCGGGCCGGTTCGAGCACATGAGGGCGAGGCCGTCGCCGGCGGCGACCCCCCGCTCGCGCAGCACGCGGGCGAGCTGGTTCGCCCTGCGGTTGAGCTCCCCGTAGGAGAGCGTCCTCTCGCCGGCCACGACAGCCGGCCGCTCCGGCTCGGTCGCGGCGTGGACCGCGATCACCATCCCCGTCGCCGCCGCCGAGGCGGCGTCGAGCTCAGGCACCGGGCTCCTTCGGGAGCCCGAGCACGCGCTCGCCGACGATGTTGCGCTGCACCTGGGCCGTGCCACCCCAGATCGTGACCGAGCGGGTCGATAAGAAGGCCTGCTGCCACCTGTCGAGGGGGTAGGCCTCGGTCGACCCTCGTCCCGCCTCCTCGGGCCGGTCGGGCAGCACGGTCGAGGCCATGCCACGCCAGTCGGTCACCATCTCGGCGAATCGCTGCGCGTACTCGGACCAGAACATCTTGTTGAGAGCGCTCGCAGGGCCGGGCTCCTTCTTCGCGATGACGTCGGCGAGGAGGCGCAGGCCCTGGAAGCGCATGATCTCGCAGTGGGAGTACGCCCAGGCGAGCTGCTGGCGGACGAGAGGGTCGGAATCGAGGCCAAGCTCCCGCACGAGGTCGACGGCGGCCCAGAACTGCTTCACGTACTGCACGTGCTGGGTCGTGGCGTTCCCGCCGCGCTCGTTGCCGAGCGTCGTCATGGTGACGCGCCAGCCGTTGTTGAGGCCGCCGATCACGTTGAACAATGGTGCGCGTGCCTCGGTGATGAAGGTCTCGGTGAAGTGGGCGCTCCCGGTCAGCTGCTTGATCGGGCGGAGCTCGAACCCGTTCGGCGAGCCGTCCTCGCGCCGCATCGGCGTGAGGACGTAGGAGATCCCCCGATGCTTCGGCGCATCGGGGTCGGTCCGGCAGAGGCAGAACATCATGTTCGCCGCCTGCGCACCCGAGGTCCAGACCTTCTGGCCCGTGATGACCACCTCGTCGCCGTCGACGACGCCGCGGGTCGTGAGCGACGCGAGGTCGGACCCCGCGTTCGGCTCCGAGAAGCCCTGGCAGTAGCGGTCCGTCCCGTCGATGATCCGGGGGAGGAAGTGGGCCTTTTGCTCGTCGGTGCCCCACACGATGATGGACGGGCCGACGAGCCACTCGCCCATGCCCCTCGTGACCCGGGGCACCCCGGCGCGGGCGAACTCCTCGTTCATCACCACCACCTCGAGGCCGGTGAGCCCCCTGCCGCCGTACTCCTTCGGCCAGGCGACGCAGAGGTAGCCCGCCTTGTGGAGCTTCTCGGTCCACTGCGCGATGCCGGGCACGTTGCCGAAGCTGGCTCGCTCGGCGTCGACGCCGACGAGCTCGGCGGGGGTGTTCGCCTCGAGCCACTCGCGCAGCTCGTCACGGAACGCCCTCGCCGTCGGCCCGAGATCAAGCTCGAGTGTCATCCGGCCTCCTTGTCCAGCTCGAACAACGGCAGGTGCCGCCCGTCCTCGAGCGGCTCCCAGGTCACCCGGACCGATGCGCCGACCCGCGCCGCGGCAGGGTCGCCGGCGAGGTTCCCCATGAGCCGGGCTCCCTCGGCGAGGTCGACGAGCACGACCGCGTACGGCTCGCTCGCCCCCATCGTCTCCGGGCGGTGCTCGACGGTGGCCGCGTAGATCCTGCCGGCTCCGGACGCCTCCCTCCACTCGAGCGCCGAGCCCATGCAGCGGGGGCAGACGGCACGGGGGTACTGCACGGGGCGGTCGCACTCCCGGCACCACTGCAGGACGAGGCGACGCTCGCGCGTCGCCTCCCAGAACGGAGCCGACTCCGGCGAGGCCGGGCCGACCATGCGAGGCGGCCCGGCGGCTGGCCCCGTGGCGCTCACAGCGTCGCCTCCGTGCCGAGCACGAGCGTCGACATGCAGGACAGGACCATGCCGGAGCCATGGGCGACGGCGATCTCGGCACCGTCGACCTGCCGCTCGCCGCACTCGCCGCGCAGCTGGCGGACGGCCTCGACGATGAGGAACATGCCGTACATGCCGGGGTGGGTGTAGGAGAGCCCGCCCCCGTTGGTGTTCATGGGGAGCGCACCTCCGGGCGCCGTGCGCCCCTCGGCGACGAACGGGCCCCCTTCCCCCTTCTCGCAGAAGCCGAGATCCTCGAGGTGCAATAGCGCGGTGATCGTGAAGCTGTCGTAGCCCATGAGGAGCGAGACGTCGTCGGGCTTGACCCCGGCCATCGAGAAGGCGGCGGGTCCCGACACGGCGCCCGGCGTCGTGGTGAGATCCGGCATCTGGCTCACGATCATGTGGTCGTGGCAGGTCGCCGCGCCGAGCACGTAGGCCGCAGGTGCGCGCAGCGAGCGGGCGCGCTCGGCGCTCGTCATGACGAAGGCGCCGGCTCCGTCGGTCACGAGGCAGCAGTCGAGCAGGTGGAGCGGCGAGCACTGCATCGGCGAGGAGAGCACGTCATCCACGGAGATCGGGTCCCGGAAGCGGGCCTTCGGGTTCAGCGCCGCCCATGCCCGCGTCGAGACCGCGATCTCCGCAAGCTGCTCGGAGGTGGTCCCGAACTCGTGCATGTGCCGGCTCGCCGCGAGCGCGTAGGGACCCATCGGCATGCGCAGGCGGTACGGCCACTCCCACTCCGCCGACGGGTTGGGTCCGGCCGGGGGCACGCGGCCCCCGCCTCGCCCGGCGCGGCGGTCGCTGCGGGGCGTGGCGGCGTAGACGCTCACGACGACCTCCGCGAGGCCGGCTGCGATCGCGGCTGCCGCGTGCTCGGCGTGGACCTCGAAGCTCGATCCACCCGTGTTGGTCGAGTCGGTGAAGCGGGGATGGATCCCGAGGTACTCGGCGAAGCCCATCGCGCTCTGGGCGTGGCACACCCCGTCGACGTCGGCGAGGTCGAGCCCCGCGTCCGCGAGCGCCTCGCGGACCATGCGCGCCTCGAGCGCGCGGCCGTGGTCCTCGAGCTCGCCGGTCGGCGAGCAGTCGTCGGCGACGCCGACGATGGCGGCGGCGCCACGGAGCGTTCGGCTCATGCGGGCTGGTCGGCGACGGCTCCGGCTGCCGCACGGTCCGCGGCGACGGCGTCGTAGTTGGCGTAGTCCTCGCTCGTGTCGGCGTCGGCGAACTCGAACTCCATGAGCCCCGCCTCGCCCCAGCGCTGGCGGAGGTAGCCGTCGTTCGCGTCGAGCAGCCCGAGCTTGCGCACGTTCGGGACGAGCTTGGCGAAAAAGCCCCTCTGGAACTGCAAGAACGGGCTCTTGTTCATCTTCGAGGCCGCCTCGATGATGAACGGCACCACCTGCTCCACCTTCACGCCCATCCGCTCCCAGATCTCGGGCGTGGTTGACCGGGCGCGCGAGTTGATCGTGTGCTCGAGCAGGAACTCCTGGCGCTCTTTCAGCTCGGCGGCCGACAGGTCGCGGTAGTACTCCCCGAGCGAGAGGATCCCGAAGGCGACGTGGCGGGCCTCGTCGGCCATGACGTAGCGGAGCAGCTTGCGCAGCAGGGGCTCGGTCGTGCGCCGCAGCATGTCGCCGAAGGCGGCGAGCGCAAGGGACTCGATGACGATCTGCATGCCGAGGTACGCGATGTCCCACCTGCTGTCCTCGAGCAGACCGGTGATCTGGGCCTCGAGGTTCGGGTTCATGGGGTACGCCTCGCCTACCTTCTCGTCGAGGTAGCGGGCGAACACCTCGGTGTGGCGGGCCTCGTCCATCGTCTGCGTCGCGGCGTAGTACTTGGCGTCGATCCACGGCACCGTCTCGACGATCTTCGCCGCCGTCATCATGGCGCCCTGCTCACCGTGCATGAACTGGCTGAGCATGGCGGTGAACATCTCGAGGCCGAGCTTCGTGATCTCCCGCTCGCCCCAAGAGGCGATGGGCGAGCCTGGCATCTTCGTCACCTCGCGGATCATCCGAAGGTTCGGGGCGTCGGTGTCGACGAGCGACTCGGGGTCGACCTCGGTCGACCAGTCGAGGTCCGTGACGCTCGCCCACTGCGACTGCGCGGCCTTGTTGTAGAGCGTCACGAGCTTCGGCCTGCTCCGCTCGTAGTTCCACGTATAGATCCGGTCGCAGTGGTCCTCGATGACCTTGAAGGTGCCGTCGAGCGTCTCGCGATCGGGAAGCTCGGGCAGTTCGGTTGTCGTCACGTCCGCTCCTTTGTGTCGCTACGCGCTCGTGAGGTCATGCCGGGCCGTCGCGGCCACAGCCATCGTCGTCGTCATCGGCTCGGCCCCGTGGTCGCCGAAGCCGGCCACGACTCGGGCCACAAGCTCCGACCATCGCTCGGCGTCCGGCTCGGGGAGCCCGGAGGCCCGGTGCAGCAAGAGGCCGAGGCGGATGATCCGCACGAGGAACAGCACCGACGCGGGGTCCACCTCCTCGGCCAGCGTGCCGTCCGATCGGGCGGCGTCGACGAGCACCTGGGCCGCCTCCCGCCAGCGAGAGTTCGCCTCCCCGATCGCGCTCGCGATCTCGGGGTGGCGGCGGGCGGCCACGTAGGCCTCGAGCAGGAGCGCCTCGTGCGACCGCAGAGGCGGCGAGGTCCTCGTGGCAAGGCGCTCGATCAGCTCGGCAACGCGGCTCGTCCCGGGGGGGACGGCGACGGCGTGGGGAAACGACCTCGTGATCACGGCCTCCGACAGCAGCTCGTCTTTCGAGGAGAACCGCCCGTAGACCGCCCCGGTCGAAAGTCCCGCCCGGCGCACGATCTCGTGGATGCGCGTGCCCTCGTAGCCCTCCTCGGCGAAGACCTCGGCGGCGGCGTCGAGCAGCTGGCGCCGCACCGGGTCGTCATCTCCCGGGCGCTGCGCGAGCAGGTCGGCGGCGGCCATGCCCCGAGAATAAGAGTTATTCGCCTGCTCGTCAACGGTGGGCCCCGCCCACGGAGCGCACCGGAGGGGCGAGGTATCCTTGAGAGCGGGGGGAGATGGGGTGACTCGCGACACGACGCCGGTTCCCGGCGGGGACGGGCAGCGCGACCTGGCGCCGTCGGTCGACCGCGCCCTCACGGAGAAGGCCGTGCTCGGCAGGGCGCTCGGCGGCAGGGCGGAGCAGGTGGGCGAGGCGGTCAACGAGCACCTGCGCGGGATCCTCGGTCTCGACGCCTCGGACCCGCTCCCGGAGGTGAACGCCGCTCTCACGAGCGCGCTCGCCACCCGCATCCTCGCCCGGTACCTCCAGTCGGGGACGTCAGCCACGCAGGACGAGGAGCAGGTGCTCGCCCGCCCGGGGACGCTCGCCCTCCACGAGACGTCGATGACCACGATCGTGAAGCTCTTCCTCGCCTGGCGAGACATCACCGTGCTCACCCTTCGCGACCTCGCCGCCGAGCTCGGCACGGGGCCTGAGGTGCTCCGCTTGGCCGAGGAGGTCACGCGGGCAAGTGCGGACGCGAGCCTCGTCCGCATGACCAAGCGCTTCGAGGAGCGGAGGATGGAGCTCGAGCGGATGCTCGAGGAGGAGCGGGGACGCCTCGTGCATGAGGCGAGCCACGACCAGCTCACCGGCCTGTTGAACCGGCGTGCCTTCCTCGAGATGGTGGAGCAGGCCTCCGAGCAGCTCGGCCCGGGGGAGATGGTCGCCATCATGTTCATCGACCTCGACGGCTTCAAGGCGATCAACGACACCCACGGCCACGTCGTCGGCGACGAGTTCCTGAAAGCCTTCGCCAGCCGCCTCTCGACCCTGCTGCGCCCCGAGGACACGGCGGGCCGGATCGGAGGCGACGAGTTCGTCGTCCTCTGCGGCCAGCTGCGGGGCGGCGAGCGGGCGGCAAGGGGGATCGCGCACCGCGTCTGCACCGGCCTCGCAGACTCGATCGAGGTGGCGGGCGCCACCTTTTCCGTCTCGGCCTCCATCGGCGTCGCGTGCGCGAGCGGTCCGATCGACGCCCCCGCTCTGCTCTCGCGGGCCGACAGCGCCCTTTACGCCGCGAAGCGCTCCGGCAAGGGATGCGTGGCGGTGGGCTGACGGCCTAGCGTCGGCATCATGGCCACCGTTGAGACCGCCCGGGGACCCGTCGACACGGCCGCCCTCGGCCGCACGCTGATGCACGAGCACGTCTTCGTGCTCACCCCGGACTCCCAGACCCAGTGGAGCGACGAGTGGGACGAGCAGGAACGAGTCGCCGACGCCATCTCGCAGCTGAACCGGCTCGCCGCCGCCGGGATCTCCACGATCGTCGATCCCACGGTCGACGGCCTCGGGCGCGACATCCCCCGGATCGCCCGGATCCAGGCCGAGGTCGACCTGAACATCATCGTGGCGACGGGCGTGTACACCTACCATGACGTCCCCAACTTCTTCCGCTTCCGGGGGCCAGACCTCATCCCCGGCCTCGACGACCCGATGGTCGACTACTTCGTTCGTGACATCGAGGAGGGGGTGAAGGGGACCTCGGTGAGGGCCGCCTTCCTCAAGTGCGCCATCGACCATCACGGCCTCACCCCCGGGGTGGAGCGGGTGCTGCGGGCGGTCGCGAAGGCGCACCTGCGGACCGGCGCGCCGATCATGGTCCACACCAACCCGAGCTTGAAGACCGGCCTCGAGGTGCAGCGGGTGCTCGGCGAGGAGGGGGTGGAGCCCTCGCACGTGCTCTTAGCCCACAGCGGCGACAGCACGGATGCCGACCACCTGAGCGAGCTCGCGAGCGCGGGCTTCCTCCTCGGCATGGACCGCTTCGGCATCGACACGACCCTCCCGTTCGAGCAGCGGGTCGACGTCGTGGCCGAGCTGTGCCGCCGAGGCTTCTCGCGAAGCATGGTCCTCAGCCAGGACGCCTCCTGCTACATCGACTGGATCGACCCGATGATCCTCAAGGTGGCGAACCAGCGGTGGAACTACTTCCACGTGCTCGAGGACGTCCTCCCGGCGCTCGCCGAGCGTGGGGTCACCGAGGCACAGATCGACGACATGCTGGTGGGCAACCCGCGGCGCTACTTCGGGGGCTGACGCCGGGGCTGACCCCGACTCGTGCGGTGACCGCGGCTTCGCCGCTCACCGGTTGCGGCGCCTCCGCCTCCGGCGCCCTTCGAGCCGCGACCCTCAGCGAGCGAGCTGGGCCAGGTTCTCGCCGAGGAGGACGAGGACGAGTGCCATGACGGCGAGGTACAACCCGGTGATCTGCCAACGGTACTTGTGGTCGGCAAGCCAGAAGCGCCGTATCCCCTTCGCGTCGAAGTAGAGCGCGACGAGCGCGATCGGGATCCCGATCGCCGGTCCGACCCCGCCGGCGGCGCCGATGGCCGGCGCGGCGATGGGGAAGACGACGTAGCTGAGCAGGCATCGCAGCGCCGAGATGAGGATCGAGGCGGAGAAGATGCGGTGGACGTCACGCTCCTTGGCCCGCGGACGCTGCTCCGGCACCCGCAGCAGCCGGCGCATGGCCACGTCGGCCGTCGAGCGTCCCTCCCGGGACGGCACGGCGGCGGCGGGGCTCGACATCGCCGGCCAGGCTACCGGGGGCGCATGCCGGTGGCCATTCGCCCTCGCTCGGCCCGGCGTGACACGATCGGGTCCCGCGCCACGCGCTGCGCGAGCACCCGAGGTGAGGAAGGCCGGTGATGGGGTCGTGATGAGCATCGTCGAGGAACGGATCGAGCAGCTGCTCTCCGAGTGCGACCCGGCGGCGACCGACAGGGTCACGTTCCGGCGCCGGCAGTACGCGCTGGGCCTCGCCTGGGTCCACTTCCCCGAGGGGTACGGCGGGCTCGGGCTCCCGCCCGGCCTCCAGAGGGAGATCGACCAGCGGCTCGCCGAGGCCGGCGCCAAGCCGGCGGGCGCAAGGGAGTTCTTCGGCCTCGCCATGGCGGGCCCGACGGTGGTCACCCACGGGTCCGAGGAGGCCAAGCAGCGCCTCCTGCCCCGCATGTTCACGGGTGAGGACGCATGGTGCCAGCTCTTCTCCGAGCCGGGAGCCGGGTCGGACCTCGCCGGATTGTCGACCCGGGCGGTTCGCGACGGCGACGAGTGGGTGGTCACGGGCCAGAAGGTCTGGAACACGATCGCCCACCTCGCCGACCGGGGCATGCTCGTTGCCCGCACCGATCCTGAGCAACCCAAGCACCGTGGGATCACCTACTTCGCCCTCGACATGCACGCCCCGGGAGTGGAGGTGCGGCCGCTCCGCCAGATGACCGGCGAGGCCGAGTTCAACGAGGTCTACCTGACCGAGGTCCGGGTCCCCGACGCCGACCGGATCGGCGACGTGAACGACGGCTGGCGGGTCGCGATGAGCACGTTGATGAACGAGCGGAGCTCGATCGGCGGGGGCGGCAGCGCTCCCCAGCGTGGCTCGGGTGCCATCGCGGAGGCCGTCCGGATCTTCCAGGAGGAGTGCCCGAACCCGGACGCGGTCGCAAGGGACCGGCTCATGCGGGTCTGGGTCGAAGCCGAGGTGCTGCGCCTCACGAACCGCCGTGCGGCTGACAACCGGCGGGCTGGGAACCCGGGTCCCGAGGGCTCGATCGCGAAGCTCATGTTCGCCGAGGTCAACATGAGGATCTACGAGCTGTGCGTCGACCTGCTCGGCGTCGACGGCGCCGTCGGCTACGACTACACGATGCGCCGAAGCGAGGGGCTCGGCCTCACAGGTCCTGCGGGCTGGTCGCGCAAGATGTTCCTCCGGTCGAGGGCGAACTCGATCGAGGGCGGCACCTCCGAGATCCAGCGCAACATCCTCGGCGAGCGGGTCCTCGGCCTGCCGGGCGACATCAGGGTCGACAAGGACCTGCCATGGTCGAGGGTCCCGCGTAGCTGACGCCGTCGGCTCCTCAGCGGGGGAAGAGGTAGGCGGCCCCCGCACCGCTGCCACGCCAGGCCCGGGCCATGGCAGGGCTCGTGAAGCTCGCCACCATCTGCCCCGTGGCATCGACGGCGATGCCGCCGCCGGTCCCCTCTAGATGTCCGACGACCGCCAGCGCGTGCTCGGTCGCCTCCACGAGGCTCGAGCCGTGCTCGATCTCCCAGGCGATCCGGTGGGCAAAGCCGGTGACGAGGAACGCCTCGCCGGCGCCGGTGGCCGACACGGCGACCGAGCCGCCTCGGGCGAGCGGCACCGCCAGCACTCCGGCGCCGGGGATGGGAGAGTCGCCGACACGGCCGCGTCGCTGGCCGGTCCGGCCGCCCGTCGAGGTCGCGGCGGCGACCCCGGCGGCGGCATCAACCGCGACCGCCCCGACGGTGCCCTCCTCGGAGATCACGGGTCCGGGAGCGCGCGCCTCACGGCTGCGCTCGCTCCACAACGGCAGGACGCCGCCAGCGCCGCCGTGCGCGCGCAGCCACTCGGGGCGCATCACCTCGAGCCCCTGCTCCTCGCAGAAGCGGTCCGCGCCCGTGCCCGCGAGGAGCACTGGGCCGTCGGGCACCCCGCGCAGCTCGGCCACGGCACGGGCGGCGCGGACGGGGTTCGCCGGGCGTGTTGCCGCGCAGAGCGCCCCGACACGGCCGGTCACTGCGTCCATCACGCTCGCATCAAGCTCGACGGTGCCGTCGTCGGTGGGCACGGCTCCCCGCCCAGCGTTGAAGCACCCGCTGTCCTCGAGCGAGGCGACGGCCTCCACCACGGCGTCGAGGGCGCTCCCGCCGGCCGCGAGCACGCTCCATCCCGCTGCCGTCGACGCCTCGAGAGCGGCCGTGAGCACGGCGACGTCCCCGTCGCACGAGACGGCCGCGAAGGCGCCGGCGCCTCCGTGCACCACGAGTGCGGGCAGGCCCAGCAGGGCGGTGTCGGTGTGGCTCGCCATGTCGGGCGGATGGTACCGGCCGGCCGGCTCCCGGCGGGTCCCGGATCGGCGAGGATGTGCCCGTGAGCCGGAAAGGGTGGCTGCTCTTCGTCGCGATGGGGGTGATCTGGGGTCTGCCCTACCTGCTCATCAAGATCGCCGTGCGGCAGGTCGCCCCGCCGATGCTCGTGGAGATGCGAACCGGGGGGGCGGCGCTGCTCCTGCTCCCTCTCGCCCTCGGCCGCGGCGAGCTGGCTCCCGTGCTCCGCCGGTGGCGACCTCTCGTCGCCTTCGCCGTTGCGGAGATGGCGGTCCCCTGGCTCTTCCTCTTCTCGGCCGAGCGCAGGCTGTCGAGCTCCCTGTCGGGACTTCTCGTGGCCGCGGTGCCGATCATCGGAACCGTGCTCGGGGCGTTGACGGGCGTGGAGCGGCTCGACCTCGGCCGCCTCGGCGGGGTCGCGCTCGGCCTCGGCGGGGTCGCCGCTCTCGTCGGCTTCGACGTCAGCGGGTCGGACGGATGGGCGGCGGCGTCGATCGGCATCGTGGCGATCGGCTACGCGCTCGGTCCCTGGATTCTCTCGCGGCACCTGAGCGACCTGCCCAACCTCGGGGTGATCTCCGCCGCGCTCGCCCTCTGCGCCGTGATCTACGCGCCGATCGCGGCCTTCGACGTGCCCGCTCACGCGCTCTCCCGCTCGGTCGTCCTCTCGGTGGCGGGGCTCACCCTCGTCTGCACCGCTCTCGCCTTCGTCGTGTTCTTCGCGCTGATCGCCGAGGTCGGGCCGGTGCGCTCGACCGTCATCACCTACGTGAACCCCGCCGTCGCCGTGCTGCTGGGGGTCACGGTCCTCGGCGAGCACTTCGGCTTCGGGACCGCCGCCGGGTTCGTCCTCATCATCCTCGGTTGCGTGCTCGCGACCGGGCACGCTCCCCACCGGTCCCCGAGCAGTCCGCCTCTCCCCGACGCCGACCAGTCCGGCGCTGCCGAGGAGGCCCCCATCGCCCTCGGCGACGGAGCGGACACGGTCGCGGACCGGGCAGCCGCCGGCGACTGAGCTGCCGGTCTCGCCGCAGCCGTGCCTCGGACTCGCGACGCCGGCCTGTCGTGACGGACAGCCTGCCGGTACCATCCGCCCGTGTCCGCTGCAGGACCGGCTGGACCGGAAGGCACAGCTCCACCTACGAGCGACGGCGAGAACGCGAACGGGCCTGACGAGAGGCACGACGGCGCGAGCGGCGGCTTGAGCCGCGACGGGGTCCGCCTCGCGCTCGGCGCCCTCTCCACGCTCCTCCCCGTCGGTCTGTTCGCCGCCGACGCCGAGGGGAGCTGCTGGTACGTGAACCAGCGCCTGATCGACTCCCTCGGGATCGAGATCAGGTCAGGTGGTGACCGGCCCTTCCGCCTCGACCTCCCGGTCGCTGCGGCAACGGCGACGGCGCCCTCGCAGGCCAGCCTCGAGGTCGGCCTCCGGCACTCCGTTGGGGTCAGCGAGAGCGGTGAGCCCCTCGGCGAGGGCCCCGCCACGCGGCTCGACGTGCGCGTGATGCCGATCATCTCGCGCTCGGGCGCCACGCTCGCCTATCTCGGCGTCGTCGTCGACCCGGAGAACGCCGACCAGACCCTCGCCCTGCGTACGAGCGAGCGGCTCGTCGACGCCCTCGTCGACCGCTCGCCTGAGGTCGTCACCGTCCTCAACGCGGATGGCTCGTGGAGGTACTCCAACGCCGCCGCCTGGCGGCTCCTCGGCTACCAGGCTGACTTCGATCCGGCGAACGGGATCCTCGGCCTCGTCCATCCCGACGACATGGGCATCGTGGCCGCCGCCATCGATCGGCTCGTCGCCCGCGAGGAAGGCGGCGAGCCGATCGAGGTGAGGGTGCGGGCGAAGGACGGGAGCTGGAGGTACCTCGAGAGCGTCGCCGAGAACCTCCTCGACGACCCCGTCGTGAACGGCTTCCTCATCCGCTCACGCGACGTGACGGACCGGCGCCAGGCCCGGCTCGCCCTGCTCGAGGCGAACGAGCGCCTCTCGACACTGATCTCGAGCCTCCATCTCGCCGTGCTGATGGAGGACGAGCGCCGGCGCATCGTGTTCACGAACGAGGCGTTCGTGAACCTGTTCGAGGTGCCACTTCGGGCCGGCGACCTCGTCGGCACCACGATCGCCGAGCTGCGGCCCCACTTCTTCCGCCACTTCGGCGACCCCACCAGGGTGCCGAGCGAGGAGCGGGTGGACGAGATGCCGCGCGAGCGGCAGCCCGTCGTCGGGGACCGGATCGCCCTTCCCGACGACCGGGTCCTCGAACGCGACTACCTGCCGATCATCGTCAACGGCGAGTACCGGGGCCATGTCTGGCTGTTTCGCGACGTGTCCGCCCAGGCGCGCGCCGAGGCCGCCTGGGAGCTGCTCATCAGCCGGCAGCGGCGTGAGAACGAGCGGCTGGTGGAGCTCGACCGGGTGAAGGCGGCCTTCCTGGCCGAGATCAGCCACGAGCTGCGGACGCCACTCACCTCGATCCTCAGCTTTACCGAGCTGCTCGCCGAGGGCGTGGGCAGGGACGACCCCGCCGAGCAGGCCGAGTTCCTCGAGGTGATCAAGCGGAACGCCGACCGCCTCCTCCGCCTCGTCGACGACCTGCTCCTGCTCGACCGCCTCGAGTCGGGCGCGATGACCCTCGAGGTCGGCCCCGTCGACCTCCCCTCCCTCGTCAACGCGGCCGTCGCCGGCTTCGTGCCCGCCGCCCAGGCGAAGTCGATCTCGATCGCCTGCGAGATCGGCGAGGGTCCTGCGATCCCCGGCGACGGGGTCCGGCTCGCCCAGGTGATCGACGTCCTACTGTCGAACGCCGTGAAGTTCACACCCGAGGGAGGCCGCATCGCCGTGACGGCGACCCCCCGCGACCGCCTCTGGCGGATCGAGGTGAGCGACACTGGGATCGGCGTGCCGGCCGACGAACAGGACGCCCTCTTCGAGCGGTTCTACAGGGCCACCAACGCGCGGGCGAGCCGGATCCCCGGGTCCGGCCTCGGTCTGCCGGTCGCCCGGGCGATCGTCGAGCTCCACGGCGGCTCGATCCTCGTGCGGAGCCGGCAGGGCTCGGGCACGACCGTGTCGGTCACGCTGCCGGTACCGATCGCCGGCCCGAACGCCGAGGCGCGAGCTGACGGCGACAGTGTCGTCGGTGGGCAGGCCGACCCCGACATGGGCCTCGGGAGCAATGGCTGAGCCGCGAGCGACGATCCTCAACATCGAGGACGACGAGGACATCGCCCTCGTCGTGCGCACGCTGCTCGAGAGGGCGGGCTACCGCGTGATCTCGGTGGCCGACGGGAGGGACGGCCTTCGGCGCTTCCACGACGAGCGGCCCGACCTCGTCATCTTGGACGTTGGCCTCCCGACCCTCGACGGCTGGACGCTCATCGAGCGCCTGCGCGACCTGAGCTCGGCGCCGATCCTCGTCCTTACGGCTCGTGGCTCGGAGAGCGACAAGGTTCGCGGGCTGCGGATGGGAGCCGACGACTACCTCACCAAGCCCTTCGGCAACTCCGAGCTCCTCGCCCGGGTGGAGGTGCTGCTCCGCCGGCCCGGGCCGCCGGGCGCGGGTGCCGGCGAGCCGAGGCGCGTCGTCGAGCACGGCGTCGAGGTGGACTTCCAGCTGCACGTCGTGAGGGCCGGCGGCAAGCGGGTCGACCTCACACCGACCGAGTTCCGGCTCCTCGAGGTCTTGATGAGCCATCGGGGCCAGGTGCTCTCGCCCGAGCAGCTCCTCCGCCTCGCCTGGCGCGACCCGACGGCGACGGGTCCCGACCGGGTCAAGTTCGCCGTCCTGCGGCTGCGGCGCAAGCTCGGATGGCAGTCCGGGCCCGACAACCCGATCGAGACCCTGCGCGGCTTCGGCTACCGGTACCGGCCCGAGCAGCGCTGACCGTGCGAGCCGCCCGGGGGCGGAGCGGCCAGCTGCAACCGAGATGCAACCCCGCAGGTAACCGAACGCTCACGCTGCGCCTTCATCATCTCCATCTGTCAACGGCGTCCGTGTGGGGGCACGAACGCCAGCTCGGAGGGCCTGGGCGAGGGGAGGTCCGTCCGGAAGCGGAGGGTCCGGCGTGCCCGGACCGCTCCGAACGAAGGTGAGAGGGCCTGCGCGGGGGCCGGGCCCCTCACCTGTCGATCGAACGGGGATGGTGTCGAGATGGCAGACAGCGGGAGTCGAGGGCGGGTGCTCGTGGTCGAGGACGACGAGTCGGCGGCGCTGTTCGTGACTCGCGTGCTCGAGCGAGCCGGCTTCTCGCCACTGTGGACCAGCGATGGGGAGGCGGCGGCCTCACACCTCGAGCACGGCGGCTTCGACGTGTTGCTCACCGACCTCCGGCTCCCGGGCCGGGACGGGCTGGAGCTCATCGGTGCGGCACGAGCGGCCTGGCCCGGCATGGGGATCGCCGCGATGACCTCGTTCGACGAGCCCGGCCTCGCTCAGACCGCGAGGTCCTTCGGCGCAGACCGCTTCCTCGAGAAGCCCCTCAACCCGACAGAACTCGTAATCTGCGTCGGCGACCTCGTCGGCCAGGGGTCGGACTGGGCGCGCTCGGGCGGCGGCGGGACACCGGCACGGGACGGGAACCGGATGGCGGCCTCGGCACTTCGGGCAGTGGCGGAGCGCGGCGACGCGCCAGCTGCCGGAGGTCACGAGGAGCGTGAGGCGACCGCCGGCGAGGTCGAGGGGCCCGCCGGCGCGTCGCCTCGCTTCCACGTCATCGGGGCCACGGCGAGCCTGCTCCCGGCGGTGCCCCTGTGGGCAAGCGCCGCGCCAGTGGTCGCCCATCTCGCGTCGCCGACGGGTCCGGTCACCTCGCTGCGGACGCGGGCGGCGTGGTGCTTCGCCGACTGAGGTCGCCCCGGCCGGCCGCCGCGCCGGGGGTGCCTCCGACCGGCGCCACCTTGCCGTCCACGAGGGTCACGACACGGTGGCGCGCGGCGGGGATCCTCGGCCCCGGAAGGATCACGCCGGTGAGGTTGAGAGGGTCGGCGGCCGAGATCGTCACCGCGTGACCCTCGGGCTCGGCGCGGGCGACGGTGCGAAGCCGCTCGTAGGCCTCGGGCAATGCGAACTGCTCCCCCGTGAAGCCTCCGACGAAACGCCCACCGAGCACGATGCCTCGCGCCTCGAGCCGGCGGAGCGCCCACAGCACCTCCCGCCAGCCGATGCCGATGAGCTCACGCTGGACCAGGTCACGGAAGACCACGCCCCAGCGGGCGAGCAACTGGCCCGCCAATGCCTCGGCCAGCTCGTCGATGTCGTAGCCGCCCCGGTCGCCGCGCCGCCTGCGCTCCGGCCGTTCCTCGGCGGCCTCGGGGGCCCCGGCTGGCGCTCCGATCGTGCCGAGGAGGGACCACCTCCCCCCGGAGAGGGCCGGTCGGAGCCGTGGCCGCGGGCTGTTGCGCCGCGGGCGCGGGATCGGCCGGCCAGGGCGGCTGCGGAGACCGGCTGACGAGCCGGGAGCCGGCCCGCTCACGAGGTTGCCCAGCCGTGCGCGGCCACCGAGCAGGGCGCGGACGGCCTGGAAGTCGTCGGCGGTCACGAGCCCTCGGGCGATGCCGTCCCAGAGGGCATCCGCCACCTCGACCGGCATCCGGCCGGTAACGCTGCAGAGATCCGAGAGGAACAGCGCCCCGCGCGCGCCGAGGGCCTCGACGACGTCGGCGGTCGCCCCCCGGAGCTCCCGGTCGGCCTCAGCCTCCCCGCGCACCGCCGCGAGCAGCCACTCGGCGTCCTCCCGACGGAACAGCGAGACCGGGGTCGCCGGCGACGGGGTGAGGCCGGGCCGGCGTCCGGGCGAAGGACCGTCCCCGCTGCCGGGTCCTGTGGGTGCCCTCGGGGCGAGGCGGCCGAAGCTGATCTCGCCGTGGGAGCAGAGCTCGTCGAGGAGCGCAGGCTGGTAGGCAGCAACCCTCACCGGCAGGATCGACTCCTCCCATGCCGCCACCGGCGCCTCGAAGCCCTGCAGCTGCTCGATGACCTCGGCCACACCCCCGGCCCCGATCAACCGGTGGCCTGGCCCCGCGTGCTGCCAGGCGACGAGGAACCGCATCAGCTGCTCGGCCGTGACCACCTCGATCGACCGCCGCGCGCCCTCACGCATCCTCGCGTGGATCCGCATGAGGAGGTGGCGGGCGGCCCAGCGATCGGAGGGATCGTCCCCGACCCGGCAGCGAAGCACCGAGCCTTCGTGCTCGAGCCGCCCGAGAGCGGTCCGCACCTCGGCCGAGCGGGCGGCTCCCACGCCCACCTGCTCGGCCAGCTCCTCGACGGTGAGAGGTTCCGAGACCGAGAGCGCAGCGCGAACCGCCTCGGCGCAGACGTCCTCGGCGAGCGGCGGAGGGTCGGCCCGGAGGGCGGCCGGGAGCTCGCCGTCGGGCTCGATCCTGCCCCGGGGCAACAGCGCCGCGACCGCGGTCCGCCGCTCCGTCGCGACCCAGACGACCTCCTCTCGCTCGGGCAGTGCGAGCGTGCAGGCGCGGCCCGTGTCCACGAGCCGGTCGAACCAGGCACGCCACTCCCTTTCCGGCTCGACGAGGAGCTGGGAGACGAGCAGGTCGTGCAGTTCCTCTGGGTCGCGCGGGTCCGGCCGGGACTGCTGGGCGACCGCGGCGACCACCCCCGGGTCGAGACGGGAGAGGTCCCGCGCTTCGAGCGGCACGCCCCGGTGCCGGGTCTGGACGGCCCGGCTCCGCCGCTCCTCGAGCGGGGCGTCGTCGAGGTAGGTGTAGGGACGGCCGTTCAGGATCTCCTCCGACATGATGGAGGGCCCGACCGAGTCGACGAAATGGGTCTCGAGCTCGCCCGCCGAGAGCCGTTCGAGCAGGGCAATGAGCGCTGGCAGGTCCATCGACTCGGTCATGCAGTCGTCGAGCGTCTGGCGGACGATCGGGTGGTCGGGGATGACGATCGGCCCGCTGACGTTCTCCTGGCAGGCGGCGAGCATCGGGAAGATCGCCGCCATCAGGTCGTCGGCCTCCATCCGCTGGATCGCCGGCGGGAGATGGCGGGTGCCCCGGAAGCGGGGCGCGACGAGCGACCGCGAGAGGTTCCAGCGCCACCGCGACCCGAAGATGGGGGTCGGGAGGACGGCCTGCTCGAGGGTCTCGACCACCGACCGGGGGGACAGGTAGCCGACGACGTCGGCGAGGGGGAACGAGTGCTGCGGTCCGAGCGAGAGCAGGACGGCGTCGTCGCTCGCCGCGGCTTGGAGCTCGAAGTCGAACGAGCGGCAGAACCTCTTGCGAAGGGCGAGGCCGAGCCCACGGTTCACCCGGGCGCCTCGCGGGGAGTGGATGACGAGCTGCATGCCTCCGGTCTCGTCGAAAAAGCGCTCGACGACGAACCGCGTCGTCGTCGGCAGCTTGCCGAGCTCCTCCCTGGCGGTCGACAGATAGGCGACGACCTGCTCGGCGGCACGGCGGTCCACCCCGGCCACCTCCTGGACCCAGGCGACGGCAGCAGCGACCGAGGTGCCGAGCGCCTCCTCGACCCCGAGGCGGAGCTCCGAGACGGCCTCCGAGAGCTCGGCCGTCCTCGCCGGCGCCTCGCCGAGCCAGAAGGGCACGGAGGGCGAGGCGCCCTCCGCGTCCACGACCCGGACCGTGCCCGCCTCGACCCGGCGGATGCGCCAGGTGTGGCTGCCGAGCAGGAAGACGTCGCCCGCCATCGACTCGATCGCCCAGTCCTCGTTGACGGTGCCGAGGAAGGTCTCATCCGGCTCGAGCACGACCCGGTAGTCGGCCAGCTCGGGGATGGCGCCGCCCGAGGTGGCGGCGACGAGACGTGCGCCGCGGCGCGGTCGCAGCACGCCGTTCACGCGGTCGCGATGGACGTAGGCACCCCTTCTCCCGCGACCCGTCTGAACCCCCTCGCAGACGAGGTCCAGCACGCGTCCGACCTCGTCGTCGTGAAGGGCCGAGAACGGCGCCGCCCCCGAGATGAGCGCCCGCATCTCCTTCTCGGCGATCCCCTCGGGGCCGGCTGTTGCGACTTCTGCCACGATCTGCTGGGCGAGGATGTCGAGCGGGGCGACGGGCGGCGCGATGGTGTCGAGATCGCCCCGGCGCGTCGCCGCGAGGAGAGCCGTGCACTCGACGAGCTCGTCACGGGTCTCGGGGTAGAGCCGGCCCCGCGGGATGCCTCCCACATGGTGCTGGGCCCGCCCCACCCGTTGCAGCCAGGTCGAGATCGCCCGCGGCGAGCCGATCTGGCAGACGAGCTCGACCGGGCCGACGTCGATCCCGAGCTCGAGGGAGGCAGTGGCGACGACGGCCTTCAGGCTGCCCTCCCTAAGCCGGCTCTCCACTCGCAGGCGCCGCTCCATCGAGAGGCTCCCGTGGTGAGCCTGGACGAGGTCATCGCCGACGAGCTCGCCGAGGCGGTGCGCCACCCGCTCGGCGAGACGGCGGGTGTTGACGAACACGAGCGTCGTGCGATGCGCCCGCACGTGCTCGGCGAGCCGCTCGAGGACGGCGGCGAACTGCTCGTGGGTGAAGACTGCCCCGAGCTCGTCGTCGGGGAGCTCGATCGCCACGTCGAGCTCGCGGCGGTGCCCGACGTCGACGACGGTGCAGCGTGCCGTCCCGTCCTCGCGGCTGCGGCCTGGTCCGGCCCCGACGAGCAGGCGGGCAACCGCTGAGATCGGCCGCTGGGTCGCCGACAGCCCGATGCGGACCGGACGGCGGGGGGTCCCACCCTCGGACTGCTCGTCGGAGCGCCGGCTCTCACGGCCGGCGCCGCTGAGAGGCGGCGCCGCCTGCGCCTCGGCCCGCGCACGGGCGGTGACGACGCGGTCGAGCCGCTCCAGGGAGAGCGAGAGGTGCGAGCCCCGCTTGTCCCGGGCGAGGGCGTGGATCTCGTCCACGATCACCGTGCGGACCGAGCCAAGCAGAGCCCGCCCCCGGGTCGAGGTGAGGAGGAGGTAGAGCGACTCCGGGGTCGTGACGACGATCTCCGGCCTGCGGCGCAGCATCGCGGCGCGCTCCGCGGGGGGCGTGTCGCCGTTGCGCACGGCGACCTGCACCTCCGGCACCTTGTAGCCGAGCTCGCGGGCCACCTCGGCGATGCCCGCCAGGGGGCGCTCGAGGTTCTCGGCGACGTCCACGGTCAGGGCTCGCAGCGGCGAGACGTACACGACGTCGGTGCCCCGCCGGGCCTCGCCCCACTCGGCCGCGCGGTAGCAGCGGTCGATCGCGACGAGGAAGGCGGCGAGCGTCTTGCCCGAGCCCGTCGGCGCCGCGATGAGTGTGTCCTCGCCCGCCGCGACGGCCGCCCAGCCGGCCGCCTGCGCCTCCGTCGGCCCCGCCGGATAGGTCCGCCGGAACCATTCGGCAACAGCGGGGTGGAACGACGCGAGCGGATCGGCGACCGAGGTCACCCACTCGAGCCTACTCGAACTGATGTTCGCTGTCACCTGGAGCCCCGTGCGCCGACGGCGCACGCCGGACCCGAAAATGGCCGGAGCTAGAGACCCTCCAGTAACCTTCCTCCATGACGGTGAAAAGAGTCGGCGTCGTCGGCTCGGGGATCATGGGGGGCGGGATCACGGAGGTCGCCGCCTCGGCCGGGCTCGAGGTCGTGCTGCGTTCACGAGAGCTCGCAGCGGCCGAGGGGACCGTGGGCGGGATCCGGCGCTCCCTCGACAAGAAGGTCGACAAAGGGGCACTCTCCGCCGAGGAGCGGGACGAGGCGCTCCGGCGCATCCTTGCGACCGACAACCTGCACGACCTCGTCGGGTGCGACCTCGTGATCGAGTCCGTCGTCGAGGACCTGCCGACCAAGCGCCACCTGTTCAGCGAGCTCGACCGGATCTGCGACGACGAGACCATCCTCGCCACGAACACCTCGACCCTCCCCGTGGTCGAGATGGCGATGGAGACGGGCCGGCCGGACAAGGTCTGCGGCATCCACTTCTTCAACCCGGCGCCGGTGATGGCGCTCGTCGAGATCGTGAGGCCCATCACGGCCTCCGACGAGACCATCGCCGAGGCGATGGCCTTCGCCGAGACCTGCGGGAAGACGGCAGTGCGGGTGAAGGACCAGGCCGGTTTCGTGGTCAACGCGCTGCTCTTCCCCTACCTCAACAACGCGGTCCGCCTCCTCGAGCAGGGCGTGGCGAGCCTCGAGGACATCGACGAGGCGATGAAGGGCGGCTGCGGCTTCCCGATGGGCCCGTTCGCGCTCCTCGACCTCGTCGGTCTCGACACCTCGGTCGCCATCCTCGACGCCCTCTACGAGGAGTACCGGGACCACAACTACGCGGCCATGCCCCGCCTTCGCCGCATGGTGGCGGCGGAGCTGCTCGGACGGAAGTCGGGCCAGGGCTTCTACACCTACCCGCGGCCGTAGGCTCCCACCATGACCGACACGCCGTGGGTCATGCGCACCTACTCGGGACACTCGTCGGCCCGCCGGTCCAACGAGCTGTACCGGACCAATCTCCAAAAGGGGCAGACCGGCCTCTCGATCGCCTTCGACCTCCCGACGCAGATCGGCTACGACCCCGACTCCCCTGAGGCGGCGGGCGAGGTCGGCAAGGTCGGCGTGCCCATCGCCCACCTCGGCCACATGGCCGAGCTGCTGGAGGGCATCCCCGTCGCCGAGATGAACACCTCGATGACGATCAACGCGACCGCACCCTGGCTGCTCTCCCTCTACGCCGCCCACGCCGAGGACCAGGGCGTCGACACTCGCCTGCTCCAGGGCACGACCCAGAACGACCTCGTGAAGGAGTACCTGTCGAGGGGCACCTACATCTTCCCTCCCCTTGCCAGCCTGCGCTGCACCGTCGACCTGGTCGCGTACACGGTGCGCCAGATGCCGAGGTGGAACCCGATCAACGTCTGCAGCTACCACCTCCAGGAGGCGGGCGCGACGCCGGTGCAGGAGATCGCCTACGCCCTCGCCACCGCCGTCGCCGTCCTCGACGCCGTGCGCGACTCCGGCCAGGTCCGGCCGGACGAGATGCCGCAGGTCGTGGGCCGGATCAGCTTCTTTGTGAACGCGGGGATCCGCTTCGTCGAGGAGACCTGCAAGATGAGGGCCTTCTCGCAGCTGTGGGAGCGGATCTGCACCGAGCGCTACGGCGTGACCGACGAGCGGCTGCGCCGCTTCCGCTACGGGGTGCAGGTCAACTCGCTCGGGCTCACCGAGCAGCAGCCTGAGAACAACCTCCAGCGGATCGTGCTCGAGATGCTCGGGGTCACCCTCTCGCGCCGGGCCCGCGCCCGGGCGATCCAGCTCCCCGCCTGGAACGAGGCCCTCGGCCTGCCGCGGCCGTGGGACCAACAGTGGTCGCTCCGGGTCCAACAGGTGCTGGCCTACGAGTCCGACCTGCTCGAGCACGAGGACCTCTTCGACGGCTCACACGTCGTCGAGGCACTGACCGCCGAGATCGCCGAGGCGGCCGAGTCCGAGCTGGCCGAGGTGCTCGCGCTCGGAGGAGCCTTCGAGGCGATCGAGGAGCTCAAGTCGCGGCTCGTCGCGAGCCAGGCCGAGCGGCTGCGCCGGATCGAGTCGGGGGAGCAGAAGGTGGTCGGCGTGAACTGTTTCACCGAGACCGAGCCCTCCCCTCTCTACGAGGCCTCGGACCCCTCCTCTGCCATCCTCACGGTCGACCCGGCCGTCGAGGCGGAGCTGCGCGACGACCTCGCCCGGTGGCGCGGCCGGCGGGACGACGCCGACGTGCGCAGGGCCCTCGACGAGCTGCGTCGGGTCGCCGCCTCGGGCGAGAACCTCATGCCGGCGAGCCTCGCGCTGGCGCATGCCGGTGGGACGACGGGTGAGTGGGCGGGAGCCCTCCGGGAGGTCTTCGGCGAGTTCCGGGCCCCGACGGGAGTCGCGGGCGGGCTCGGCCACCGGGGAGCCGAGCTCCATGCCGCGCGCGAGCGCGTGCGGGCGATCGCCGGAGGCCCGCTCCGCCTCCTCGTCGCGAAGCCCGGTCTCGACGGCCACTCCAACGGTGCCGAGCAGATCGCGGTGGCGGCACGGGACGCCGGCTTCGAGGTCGTCTACGAGGGCATCCGGTCGACGCCCGAGCAGATCGCCGCCGCCGCCCGCGACGAGGACGTCGACATCGTCGGGCTCTCCATCCTCTCCGGCTCCCACCTCGAGCTCGTGCCGGCGACGATCGACCGCCTCCGCTCGGCGGGCGTCGAGGCCCCGGTCGTCGTCGGCGGGATCATCCCCGAGGCGGACCAGCCGAAGCTGATCGGTGCGGGCGTGCGGGCGGTGTTCACCCCAAAGGACTACTCGGTCGCCGACATCCTCGTCCGGCTCGCCGACCTCGCCGCAGAGCACCGGGCCGCGGCCCACGCCTGAGCGCCACCGAGCACGTCACAACCGAGCGCCTCGTTCGTTTCATAGGTCGTGATGGGCGTGGACAGCGACGACCAGGCCGGGGACCAACTCGACGTGGAGGCGCTCTACCGCCGTGACGCGGGAGCGATCCACCGGTTTGCGCGGCGGGCGGGCGCGTCGGAGGCTGACGCCGAGGACCTGACCCAGGCGGCATTCCTGAAGGCGATCGAGCGGCCGCCGGCGCCGAACGACAGCAGCGCTCCGGGCAGGGCATGGCTCCACACCGTCGCAGCGAACCTGATGCGGGACCGGTGGCGCGAGGGTGCGCGGGCGCAACGTCGCGGGATCGGCTCCGCAAGCGGGGCGCTCGCCGCCGGCGCCGACCAGCCAGAGGAGGCCGCGATGGCGGAGGCCGAACGGGTGCTCGTGCGCATGGCCATGGCCGCGCTGCCCGACGAGTCCCGAAGGATCCTCCTCATGCGGGTCGTCGAGGGACGATCGAGCGCCGAGGTGGCCGAGGTGCTCGGCCGGACTGCCGACAGCGTCCGCCAGGCCCAGCTGCGGGCGCTGCGGTCGCTCGAGCGGCAGCTCCGCAGGCTGGGGTGGGCTCCGCACGTCGACGACCGGGGACGACCACGCAGAGGAGGTGCACTCTGATGAGGACCGCACGAGAGCGGCGCACTGAGCTGGAGCTCGACGCCGCCATCGACAGCCTGGCCGGCCGGGGCGGCTCGGCCGGGAGGGCGCTGCCCGACCGCGGCGAGCTCGCCGGGCTCTGCGAGACCGCCCTCCTCGTCCGCAGGCACGCCGGCGACGAGCCGCTCGCTCCGCTCGCCAGCGAGACCGGCGACGAGGGCGCGGCACCACAAGGGGCGCGGCACCGGCCAGGTCTTGGCCGGGTCGCCGCCGCCGCCCTCCTCGTCGCCGCCGCCGCCGTTGGCGCTCTGCTCGCGAGAGCGGACCACTCCGTTCAGTCCCCGGCGAGCGGGACGGGCCGCTGCCTGGGCCAGGTGCGGGCCGTCGAGACCGACGGTGCCCACCTCCCCGCTCCCGTGCTCACGAACGTGCTGCTCCAAGCCCGTGCCGGCGGGGACCCCTGCCCGGCGCTGCCGGTCCTGTGGGTCGCCACGACCTGGGCCAAGGCCGGGTGGGGCCCGGGAGGGACCCCGGGCGGCCCGGCCTACGCGGTCGAGCTCCGTGGGACCTTCTACAGCGACCCGTACCGCCGGAGCGGCCGCCCGAGCCACGAGAGCCGCCTCCTCGCCTCTCGCAACGTGAGCGTCATCGTCGGGGGCTTCTCCGGACCGATCGGCCGGCTCGGCACCGTGCATGAGCTGTACCTGCGCCCGGTGCCCGCGCCGCCGAGGCCCCCCTCGTGGATGCTGCGAGAGCTTCAAGCCGCCGCCTCCGGCTCGCGCCAGCCGGTCCGGGTGCGGTGGGTCGAGACGACCCTCCCTGAGCTCCGCCGGATCGCACCCGGTGTCCACTGGGCGGCGTCCGAGTACCAGGGCGACCGGTACCGCGCCTACGTGGCCGAGCTCTTCGGCGCCGGCCTCGCCGGCGGTCGCCCCTCGCTGTTCGACGTCTTCATCGAGGGCTCGAGCCTCGCCCCGGGGACGCGACGGCCGATCGGGCTTGACGGTGGTGGCCTCCAGGCCGGCGTCCCGCGGGCCTGGAAGCCGGTGGCAGCCCTGTTGCGGCGGAGCTCCGCCCACACGTGGTGGCTCCCGGCACCGCTGCCCACCAGCCTCCCAGCCTGGGTCCGCCGCGAGGTCGAGCTCAACCTCCCCAAAGGGCCCGGCAGGCCGTCGGTGCGGTGGCTCGTCACGACGGCCGGGCGGCTCGAGCGGCTCGCGCCGTACGAGACCGCCGTGCCCGCCACGATGCCGTCGCCCACACCGGTCTGGATCGTCGAGGTCTCGTCCGCCCGGTCGAGGGCGGTCACCACGCTCGTCTACACGAGGTACCCGGGCCGCAGCGGGATCGACCTCGGCTCCGGCGGGCTGGAGCTGCCGCCCGGGCGGTCTCTCTCGGCCCTTGGCACCTTCCGGACCGCCCGCATCGCGCCCTCATAGCGCGATCAGCACGATCCCGCCGGCCACGATCACGGCCGAGACCACCCTCCTTGCTCCAAAGCCCTCCTTGAACACGAGGGCTCCCATGACCGCTCCAGAGATGACGCCGGTCTCGCGGAGGGCGGACACCTCGGCGAGCGGCGCCCGCTGCTGGGACCAGAGCACGATCCCGTAGGCGACGACCGAGAGCACGCCCGCGGCGGCGCCCCGCCAGGGCAGCCCGCCGGCCACCCACGCCCGCGGCGGCCGCACGGCCGCCGCGACAAGGGCGAAGACCGGGCCCTGGAGGAGGAAGAGCAGGGCGGTGTAGGAGTACGGGTCGGAGGTGTGGCGCACGCCGAGCCCGTCCACGAGCGAGTAGCCGGCGATCGCCACACCGGTGAGGAGGGCCGCACCGACGGCAGGCGCCTCGCTCCGGTCGGGACGACCCGAGGTGAGCGCGAGGCTCATGAGGCCGGCCCCGAGCAGCACCACGCCGGCGAGCGCGGCCGGGCTCAGGTGCTCGCCGGCGATCACGCCGGCGCCGAGCGCCACGAGGAGCGGGGCGGTGCCCCTCGCGATCGGGTAGGTCTGGTTGAACGCGCCGAGGCGGTAGGCCCTGATGAGGGCGAAGTTGTAGGCGACGTGGATCCCGGCCGAGGCGAGGGCGAACCCGATCGCCGCCTTCGCCGGCAGCCCGGTGAGGGCGATCCCGATCGCTCCGAGCACTGCTGCCGTGAGACCGATCCAGGCAATGACGGTGACGCGGTCCTCGATCGCCTTCGTGATGGCGTTCCAGCTGGCGTGGAGGACGCCGGCGGCGAGGACGAGGAGGAGGATCCCGGCGGTGAGCTCGCGGTGCAAGCGCTACGCGCCCTCGGTGCCCACCTGGCCGTGCTCGCCGTGCGTCACCGTCCAGGGGCGGTCGCGCCGGAGTGGGAGGGGCTTCGACCACCAGCGGCCGGAGAACCGCCAGACGTACTCCGGGCCCCCCCGCTCCTGAGCGTGCCCAGGGCCCGGCCCGCGGCCGCGCGGCCCGGGGCGGGGCCAGCAGGCGTCGACCGCCGAGGCGATGGCGGCGACGACGTCGGGTGGGGCGGACAGCGCTCCGCTCGCGACCGGCTGCACGGCGCCGTGGCTTCCGGTGGGAACCGTCACCTCGCCCTCACAGCGGCATGTTCCCGTGCTTGCGGCGAGGGAGCTCCTCCCGCTTGGAGGCGAGGAGGTCGAGCGCCCGGGCGATCACCCTCCGGGTCTCTGCTGGATCGATCACGTCGTCGACGAAGCCCCGCTCCGCCGCCACGTAGGGGTTCGCGAAGGTCTCGGTGTACTCCTCGACGAGCTCGGCCCGCCGCGCGACGGGGTCCGCAGCGTCGGCGAGCTCCCGCCGGTAGATGATCTCGACTGCGCCCTGCGGGCCCATCACCGCCAGCTCGGCCGAGGGCCACGCGTAGGCGAAGTCCGTCCCGATCGACTTCGAGTCCATGACGACGTAGGCGCCCCCGTACGCCTTGCGGGTGATGATCTGGATGCGGGGGACTGTGGCCTCGCAGTAGGCGTAGAGCAGCTTCGCCCCGTGCCGGATGATCCCGCCGTACTCCTGGTCCGTCCCGGGCATGAACCCCGGCACGTCGACGAAGGTCACGAGCGGGATGTTGAAGGCGTCGCAGGTGCGCACGAACCGGGCGCCCTTCTCCGAGGAGTCGATGTCGAGCACTCCCGCCAGCACCGCCGGCTGGTTGCCGACGATGCCGACCACCCGGCCGGCGATCCGGGCGAATCCGCAGGTGAGGCTGCCCGCCCAGTGGGGGAAGTACTCGAAGTACTCCCCGTCGTCGACGACGAGCCCGATGACCTTGCGCATGTCGTAGGGCTGGTTCGGGCTCGGCGGGACGATCTCGCGCAGCTCCGGCACGAGGGCGTCGGCGTCCTCCGGGCGCTCGGCCATCGGCGGCGTCTCGAGGTTGTTCGAAGGCAGGAAGGAGAGGAGGTACCTCACCTCGTCGAGGCAGGACTTCTCGTCGGCCGCCACGAACGTCGCCACCCCGGAGCGGGTGGCGTGGCTCATGGCGCCGCCGAGCTGCTCGAGGGTGACCGACTCACCCGTGACGGTCTTCACGACGTCGGGGCCCGTGATGAACATGTGGCTCGTCTCGTGCACCATGAAGATGAAGTCGGTCATGGCCGGGGAGTAGACCGCACCTCCGGCACAGGGACCGAGGATCACGGAGATCTGGGGCACAACGCCCGAGGCGAGCACGTTGCGGAAGAAGATGCCGCCGTAGCCGTGGAGGGCGACGACGCCCTCCTGGATCCGCGCGCCGCCGCCGTCGTTGAGGCCGATCACCGGCACTCCGACGCTCAAGGCGAGGTCCATCAGCTTGTGGATCTTCTCGCCGTGCGCCTCGCCGAGGGCACCCCCGAAGAGGGTGAAGTCCTGCGAGTAGACGCACACGCGCCGGCCGTCGATCGTCCCGAAGCCGGTGATGACGCCGTCGGTGTAGGGCTTGGTCCGCGCGAGCCCGGCCGCCGTGGAGCGATGTCGCACGAGCAGGTCGACCTCTTGGAACGAGCCCTCGTCCAGCAGGTACTCGATGCGCTCCCGGGCGAGCATCTTCCCCTTCGCCCGCTGGGACTGGACCGAGCGCTCGGTGCCCGGGTGCATGGCCTGGGCCTTTCGCTCCTCGAGCGTGCGAAGGCGCGCCGCCATCGAGTGGTCGGTGTGGGCACCGGTTCGAGGGGCGCTCCCGAGGGCGCCGTCGGCACCTTCGGGGGCAGCGGTGGGGGAAGCCGTCGCCGACTGATCAGACATGCGCGAAGGCTACCTGCGCCCCCGGTGGCGCTCACATCCGGCGGTCGCACGGGGTGATCGCTCGGAGCCGGGCACCGGCTACTCCTCGACGAGCTCGATCAGGGTGCCGAAGCTCGACTTCGGGTGGACGAAGGCGACGGTGGTCCCCCGCGAGCCCGGGCGCGGCACCTCGTCGATCGTGGTCGCCCCGGCCTGCTTCATCGAGCGGAGCGCCGCCGCGCAGTCCGTCACCCGGTAGCCGACGTGGTGGACTCCCTCCCCCTTTCGCTCGAGGTACCTCGCTACGGGCGAGTCCTCCCGGGTCGGGGTGAGGAGCTGGACGTAGGAGTCGGCCACCTTGAGCAGCGCCTCCTCGACGCCGTCGGACTCGACCCGCTCCCGGTGGGCGACGGTCGCCCCGAGGGTCCGCTCGTACCACGAGACCGCCGCCTCGAGGTCGCGCACGGCGATCGCCACGTGGTCGATCTCGGTCAGCTCGAAGGAGTCGTCGCGAGGAGCGCTCATGCGCCGAGCCTCCGGAACGCCGTGATCTTCTCCTCGCCCACCTTCTGGCGCAGCTCGGGGTCGGTGACCCCGAGCCCCTCGGAGGGCGAGAGGCAGAGGACGCCGATCTTGCCCTCGTGGAGGTTCCCGTGCACCTGCGCCGTCGCCTCGCCCACCTCGACAAGCGGGTAGACAGCCGAGAGGATGGGTTGGATCTTGCCGAGGGCGATGAGCCGGTTCGCGTCCCAGGCCTCCCGGTAGTTGGCGAAGTGGGACGACTTGATCTGCTTCAGTTTCATCCACAGGTGGCGGTTGTCGTACTCGATCATGTAGCCGGAGGTGGCGGCACAGGTCACGACGGTGCCGCCCCGCTTCGCCACGAACACCGACGCCCCCATCGTCTGGCGGCCAGGATGCTCGAAGACGATGTCGGGATCCTCCCCGACGAGCGCCCGGATGTCCTTGCCGAACCTGCGCCACTCCGACTCGTCCTGGGTGTGCTCGTCGGACCAGAAGCGGTAGGCCTTCGCGGCCCGGTCGATGGCGGCCTCGCACCCGAGCGCCTCGAGGAGCTTGATCTTCGAGGCGGAGCTCACGACGCCGACCGGGATGCCGCCGCCGTTCAGCACGTACTGGACGGCGTAGCCGCCGAGCCCTCCCGTCGCGCCCCAGATGAGCACCACGTCCCCCTGCTTCATGCCGGCTCCGTTGCGCGAGACGAGCATCCGGTAGGCGGTCGAGTTGCACAGCGCGTTGCAGGCAGCCTCCTCCCAGGTGAGGTGGGCCGGCTTCGGCATGAGCTGGTTGGCCTTCACCAGCGCGAGGTCGGCGAGCCCACCGAAGTTCGTCTCGAAGCCCCAGATGCGCTGGTTCGCCGCCAGCATCGAGTCGTCGTGTGCCGTCGGGTCCTGGTCGTCGACGTAGTTGCAGTGGATGACGACCCGGTCCCCGACCTTCCAGTTGCGCACCGCCGACCCGGTTCGCAGCACCACCCCTGAGGCGTCGGAGCCGACGACGTGGTACGGCAGGTCATGGCGGGCCCCCCAGACGCTCTCCTTGCCGAGCCGGGCGAGGAACCCGAAGGTGGGCAACGGCTCGAAGATGGAGGTCCAGACCGTGTTGAAGTTGATGGCTGAGGCCATCACGGCGACGTAGCACTCGTCGGGGGCGAGCTCGGGGACGGCGACCTCGCCGACCTGGAGCGACTTTCGCGGGTCCTTCTCCGGCGACGAGAGCCCTTCGAACATCCCGATGTCGTCGAGCCTGACGAAGGCGGCCCGGTAGGACTCTGGCAGCGGCAGCGCGGCGAGCTCCTCCGAGCTCGCTCCGGTGAGGATGGCGTCACGGATGGCGTCCATCGCTGGAGCGTACCCTGCGGTCACTTGCCCGGCCCACACGACATCGGGACCGGGCGCCGTTAGGCTCTCGGCGAACGACCGAGCCGTCGGGCGGCGGCGGCGACGACAGACGCGAGGTGGACATGGCCGGTTCCGTGATTGCCGCAGGGGCGCGGACCCCGATCGGAAAGCTCGCCGGCGCGCTCGCCGGGTTCAGCGCAATGGACCTTGGCGGGCTCGCGATCGCAGCCGCGCTCGAGCGTGCCGGGATCTCCCCGGACGCCGTCGACTACGTCGTCATGGGCCAGGTCCTCCAGGCCGGCCAGGGCCAGATCACCGCCCGGCAGGCAGCGGTCAAGGCCGGGGTCCCGATGTCGGTGCCGGCGACGACCGTCAACAAGGTCTGCCTCTCGGGGCTGAACGCGCTCCACCTCGCCGACCTCATGATCAAGGCCGGAGAGGCCGAGGTCGTCGTCGCCGGTGGCATGGAGTCGATGACGCAGGCTCCCTACCTGCTGCCGGGCGCCCGGTCCGGGTACCGCCTCGGCGACCAGAAGGTCGTCGACTCCATGATGTACGACGGCCTGTTCTGCGCCTTCGACCACTGCGCCATGGGTGCCGGCACGGAGCGCTACAGCCGGGCGGCCGAGATCTCCCGCGAGCGCCAGGACGCCTTCGCCGCCGCCTCGCACGAGCGAGCGGCGGCCGCGATCAAAGAGGGGCGCCTCTCGGAGGAGATCACGCCCGTCTCGGTCCCCCAGCGCAAGGGGGACCCGGTCGTGGTCGACACCGACGAGGGCGTCCGGCCCGAGACGACCGTCGAGTCGCTCGGGAAGCTGAAGGGTGCCTTCGAGCCCGACGGCGCCATCACCGCCGGCAACGCGAGCCAGATCTCCGACGGAGCGGCCGCTCTGGTCGTCGTCTCCCGGGCTAGGGCCGAACAGCTCGGCGTCACGCCGCTCGGGGAGATCGTCGGGTACGGCCAGGTCGCGGGTCCTGACGCCTCGCTCCTCACCCAGCCCTCCCGGGCCATCGCCGACGCCCTCGAGCGATCGGGGTCCAGCCTCGGCTCGGTCGACCTGTTCGAGATCAACGAGGCCTTCGCCGCGGTGGGCGTCGCCTCCATGGACGACCTCGGCATCACGGGCGAGGTCACCAACGTGAACGGCGGAGCGATCGCGCTCGGTCACCCGATCGGGATGTCCGGCGCCCGCCTGGCGCTGACGGCGCTGATGGAGCTGCGTCGGCGAGGTGGGGGCACTGCCGCGGTCGCGCTCTGCGGCGGTGGTGGCCAGGGCGACGCCGCCCTCGTGCGCACGATTGCCTGAGGAACCGCTCGAAGGTCGCCCGGCACAGGGCTGAGAATCAGCGCCTGGTCACGCCTCGGGCGCGGCCTTGGTGTGCCCCGTCCACTCCCGACCGTCCCACCAACGCAGGTCCGCCTGCCCGCCAGGATCGGGATACCAGCCCGCCGGGATGGTGATCGGCGGGATCTCGACCGCCTTCGCCCCGGTGACGAGGAGCCGGTGGTCGGCGGCGAGCCGTTCGAGCTCCTCGAGTGCGCCTCGAGGTCCTGCCAGGGCCACTGGCCCGTTCGCCCTGCTCGCAACGAGGGCGCGAGCAAGCAGCTGGCGAACGACCGGATGACCGGCGAGCTCAGGCGGGATGCCGAGGCTCTGCCCGCTCGCACGCAGCTTGACCACGACGAGCCCCTCGCGTGGACCTCTCATCCACCGCCACGGCCTCGAGAAGCCCTCCGGCCCAATCCGGATCGCGCTCACCCCCGCAAGGTCGACGCTCTGTGGACGACTGCCGTCGAGCCGCTCCAGGCGAAGGGAGTGGGCGGAGACCACGACAGCCGTCGGGCGAGCGGCGAGCACCGCCCGAACGAGGCGAGCTGCCCAGGTGAGGCCGACGAGCAGCGGAAGGAGCTCGAGAAGCAGCAGCTGAGGTCCCGCACCCAGCTCGAGCACGGTGAGCCCCGCACCGACCGCGATGCACCCGGCGGCGGCACCGAGGAGGCGGGCTCGGCTGCGCTGCCACTCCTTCGGAGTGGGGCTCGACCGGAGCACCACGCCGTCAGGTGTGTCGAGCTGCTCGAGGTTCACGCCGCGCCACGATAGGCCCGCCCGTCACCCGGCGACCTCGCGGCGGCCGACGAGCGCGCGGCCGAGTGTCAGCTCGTCGGCGTACTCGAGGTCCCCCCCGACCGGGAGCCCGCTCGCGATCCTCGTGACCCGCATCCCGAGCGGCGCCAGCAGCCGGGCGAGGTACATCGCCGTGGCCTCCCCCTCGAGGTTCGGGTTCGTGCACAAGATGACCTCGGTGATCGTGTGGTCGGCGAGCCGCTCGAGCAGGTCCCGGATCCGCAGCTGCTCGGGACCGATCCCGTCGATCGGGTTCAAGGCGCCGCCGAGCACGTGGTAGGTGCCGTGGAACTCCCGTGTCCGCTCGACGGCGACGATGTCGCGCGGATCCTCGACGATGCAGACCACCGTCTGGTCACGCCGCTGGTCCGAGCAGATCGCGCACAGCTCACCCTCGGCGACGTTGAAGCAGCGCTCGCAGAGCCGGATCCGGTCCTTCACGTCCGAGATCGCCTCCGAGAGCCTCATCGCCTCCTCCTTCGGCACCTCGAGGATGTGGAACGCGATCCGCTGCGCGGACTTCGGCCCGATCCCGGGGAGGCGGCCGAGCTCGTCCACGAGCCGTTGGATGGGACCGGCGAACATCAGTGGGCGTCCGTGCCGTCCTCGGTCGCCGGATCACCGCCGTCGTCGTCCAGGTCCTCGCCGCCGGAGAGCTCCTCGAAGTCGAGGACCGGGCCGTCACCGCTCAACAGGTCATCCATGAAGCTGTTGAAGGCCTCGGGCATCCCCGGCGGCAACCCGCCGGAGAACAGGCCCTGCACCATCTCCCCGAAGTCCACGCCCTCCGGGAAGAGCGAGGAGGCCGCGCGCTCCCTCACCGCGCTCGCTTCGGCGACTGCCTGGCGTACCGCCGCTAGGACGAGGTCCTCCAGCATGGCCACGTCGCCCGGGTCGACGACGTCGCGCGAGATCCGCACTGCGAGCACCTCCAGGTTGCCGCTCATGTCGACCTCGACCGCACCACCGCCCGCCCTGCCCGTCACGACCGCGTCCTCCGCCTGCGCCGACGCCTCCTCGAGCTGCTCGCGGGCCCGGTCGAACAAGCTGCTCAGGCCTCCGAGCGGCAGGGCGCCTCCGAGCGGCCCGAGATCCGGCAGCGACAGGCCGCCGAGGGACGGGAACGGCGGCGGTCCGGCACCGGCGTCGCCGTCGTCACCCCCGCCGTCCGACCCCGAGCAGTCGCCGCTGGTGGGTTCCACGTCCCCGGTCACCCGGTCACCTCCTCTGCGCCTGGGAAGACCTCTCTCAGGCGGTGCTCCGCCCAGGACACCGTGTCGTGCGGGGCGCCGCCCGCCTCGGAGCCCGGCTCGTCCTCGTCGAGCTCGTACGCCTCGTCCCCGCTCTCCATGGGGTCGCCACGTCCCTCGGCAGGGTGGTGCCCCGACGTGGCGGCAGCGTCCGGAGACTCCCGCTGCACCCTCGCGCGGCCCGACACAGGAGGTGGAGGGGAGGACCCGGCCCCTTCGGCGTCGTTCACGAGCTCGAGCCGCACCCTCGCGTGGAAGTGGGCTCCGATCGCAGCCGCCACCTCGTCGACCAGTGCCGCCGCGTGTTGCACGTGGGCTTCGTTCGGCAGGGCGAACACGGCGATGCCGTCACGGACGGCAAGCCACCTGCCGATCTGGTACACCGCGCGGGCTCGAGGCTTGAGAGCCGGCAGGATGGCGTCCGCCCATGCGGTCACGAGCTCGTCCCGCTCGAGCTCGACCGAGCCCGCGTCGCCGGCCGGGGAGCCGGCCGGGGGAGGTGAGGCCGAGCGGTCAACCGAGGGCGGCGACCCGGCGGCGGGATCAGTCTGTGGCGGTGGCGGTGCCTCCCCGGCGCCGGGCTCGCCGCTCGAGAGGAAGGCGCCGAGAGCCGGGCGAGTGCCCGCCCCCGGCACCGGTGAGGGAGGCTGGGCCGACGGAGGCCGTGCCGTGGCGCCGCTCGGCGCCGTCTCCAGCTCAGCAACTCGGCGCTCCAGCCGTTCGATCCGATCGGCTAGTGCGCTCGCACTGTCGTCGAGGTCAGGCGCGGTCAGGCGGGCCAGCGCCACCTCGAGGGTGATACGGGGGTCGATCGCCTCGCGCATGTCCACAATCGCGGTGCCAACGAGCTCAAGCGCTCGCACACACCGAGCCGGGGACAGCAGTGCCCGACCGTCTCCAGCGAGCATCTCCGGATCTGGACGGGCGACCCGGCGTGCGACGCTGGCGAGGAACTGCTCCCTCAGGCTCTCCACCAGCTCCACCGCAAGCCGCTGGGGGTCGAAGCCCGCCGTGACGGCCTCGGCGACGACCCGAAGGGCGCTCGAGACGTCATGCTCGGCGATGCTCGAGACGAGCTGGGCCAGAAAGCGCGGGTCGTCCTCGACCACGCCGGTGACGGCGACCTGATCGAGCACGGACAGCGCGTCCCGGGCCGACCCGTGCCCGCGGCGGACCGCCGCCTCGATCCCGTCCGCCGGCAGGGCAAGCCCTGCGTCGGCCGCTACCTGGCCGAGCAGCTCTTCCAGCACGTGCTGCTCGAGCAGGTGGAACTCGAAGTGCTGGGTGCGGCTCCGGATCGTGGGCAGCACCTTCTGCGGGTCCGTCGTCGCAAGGACGAACACGACGTGCTCGGGCGGCTCCTCGAGCGTCTTCAGCAGCGCGTTCGAGGCCGCCGTCGAGAGCATGTGGACCTCGTCGATGATGTACACCTTGCGCTTGCCCGGAGTGGCGAGCGCGGCGCGCGAGACGAGGTCGCGCATCGCGTCCACCCCGTTGTTCGAGGCAGCGTCCAGCTCATGGACATCGAGCGAGGCACCCCGTGCGATGTCGAGGCAGGCCTCGCAGCGGCCACACGGCTCTCCGTCGTCGAGGTCGAGACAGTTGAGCGCCTTCGCGAGGATCCGGGCCGTCGACGTCTTGCCCGTGCCCCGGGGACCGGAGAAGAGGTAGGCGTGGGCGACTCGCCCGTCGCGAACGGCGTGGCGAAGGGTCGCGACCGTGAGGTCCTGGCCCCTCACCTCCGAGAACCGCTGCGGGCGGTAGCGCCGGTAGAGCGACTGGTACCCGGCGGCGTCAGCAGGAGGAGAGCCGGCCACGACGGTGGAGATTACGAGACGGAGAGGGCCGGCGCTGCACGGAGACGACTCGGTCGGGCTTCCACGCGCCACGGCGCTGCCGGGCGCAGCAGCCAGGTCCCCTGCGGCACATCCGCTCGTCCGCTGAGAGCTGCTGCCTTCCGGCCCTGACTCGGTTCACGGTGGCAGATTGCGCAGAACCCGGCCGCTGCGCTCGGCAGCGCCGAGCCGACACACTACCCTGAGGCGGCTCGGAGGAGTGCGAGAGCGGCCGAATCGGCACGATTGGAAATCGTGTGACCTTCACGGGTCCGTGGGTTCAAATCCCACCTCCTCCGCTCGAGCCCGCGCCCCCTCAGGGGTCAGGCGGGCACCCCGTACGACCCTCGATCACGAGGGCGCTCAGGGGCCTGTTTCCACGCTGAGGGTCCGGTATACCACTGGCCGTGCAGGATCCGGACAATCTCCTTGTCACCGCGAATCGCGTGTGGGTACCGTCCCGGAACCGTTCAGCCCACATCCGAAGGAGCGCAACTGATGAGGAGTTCGCATCCAACGGTCCGGCGGCGTCCTCGACGCGGCCGCACCATCTCCAAACTGGCAGCTGTCACGTTGGTCGCGGGAATCGGCGTGCTCGCCGTGAGCACTCCCGCCTTCGCCGACAGCCCGTCGGACCCGCGTGCGACGTACTACACCGGTGACGTGCACTCGTGTGCCGCAGTGGGCTTCCCCGGCGACACCCAGGTGGGGACCTACGGTCTGAAGGCGGCCGACAAGTACGTCGCCGGCGTCGTGTACCCGAACTTCGGCTCGATCCAGCCGGGGCACGGCCAAGAGGTCGACGTCGCGATCCGGTCAGGGGCACCCTCCAACCTCGTGGTGGACGCCGTCGTCACCGTGGGGGCGTACAGCTACAACGTGTACCACAACCAGAAGTACCTCCCGCCCGCGCTGAAGGCTCCTCAGCACTACATCACGCCCTTCGACGACAAGGGGTACGTGCCGATGGTCTGGCACTGGTTCATCTGCTACCACCTCGGCAACCAGATCCCCGTCGGGACGATCGGCGGGGTAGGGCTCGCAGCCATCGCGGGGCTCGGCCTCGTCGTGTGGCAGCGCCGCCGCCGTCACCTCGGCGAGCTGCCTGCGGCGACCTGAAACTACCGTTGACGCTCTACTGACACGACCACCGTCGGCGCTGCTCGGCTACCGGCGGTGGTCGCGCGTCAGCGGACCCCCGAGGCGCCCCTCGCAGGGGGGCGGAGGCTCGCGAGTCCGCCCCGGCGACGGCCAGCTCCCCGTTTCGTCACCTACAGGGTTCGGACGGCCACCCGAGGTGCAGAAAACTCAAGTACCAGTTGCCTCATCACGATGCCGTAGCTACGGTCCTATCGTTCAGCCGAACTCCGAAGGAGCCCCAGTCAAATGACAGATCAACTGCCACAGCCGACCCGGCGTAGAGGGCGCCGTCGGCTCGCCCTGAAGCTCGGGAGCACCACGCTCGCCGCGGGCATCGCCGTCCTCGCTCTCGGGACGCCGGCCTTCGCCAGCGGCACGAGCAGCGCTTCTGATCCTCGCGCAACGTTCTATGAGGGGAACGTGACGTCCTGCGCCGGCATCACCGTGAACGGCAAGAGCCTCTCCGGCGACAGCCAGCTCGGTTCGAGCAGCAACACGAACGCCTCCAACAGCTACCTGTCGGGCACCGTCTCGACGAACAGCGGCTCGATCCACACCGGACAGGGCCAGGAGCTCGACGTCGCCATCCAGCCAGGGGCGAACGTGGTCGTGGACGCCGTCGTCGTGAAGGGGGGAGACGGCTACAACGTCTACAGCAACCCGACGTACCTGCCCCCGACGCTCAACCCGCCCCAGCACTACATCTCGCCCTTCAACGGCGGAGGCAACGTGCCGACGATCAGCCACTGGTTCGTCTGCTACGAGCCGGGCACGCAGATCCCGGTCGGGACCATCGGTGGAGTCGGCCTCGCGGTCGTCGCCGGGCTCGGGCTCGTCGTCTGGCAGCGCCGGCGCCACCACACGGGGAGCGCACCCGCAGCGGCCTGAGTCTGCAGCGACTCTCCCGAACCTTCACCTCGACATCGCCGCCTGCGGGCCCCACGCCCCGGGCGGCGATGTCGCGTCCCTCGGCCTGCTCAGTGGCCCCCGGCTGCGATCGCCTGGCCGAGGGGCAAGACTGCCGGCCACTCTGCGACCGCCCGCTCGAAGAGCTCCTCGTCATCGGTCGACTCGAGCACACGCTCCCCGGTCGTGAGGTCCACCCATCCGATCTGGTGGCCGGCCGACCCCTCGACGTAGAGGCGGTCGACTCCGAACCGGCGGCGCCTCAGGATCGACATCGACCCGACGGCGAACTGCTCGATCACGTCACCCACCGGCAAACCTCCCGACGAGCGGGAGTATCGGCCGTCGCGGCCCCGAACTTGAGCGGCAGCCCCGTGCTCGCCGGACCGGACGTCGGCGTCGTGGCAGCCACTGAGGGCATGCAGCCTTGGCAGGGACGGCGCGCCCCGTCGAGGCGGCTCCACGCAGTAGAACGAGTCCGATCCCATGGCTGTTGACGACGCGGTGACGGAGGAGGTGGACGAAGAGCGCTGGCGCGGCTTCGTCACGCTCGTCGAAGCACGGCTTCGGGAGGCCCTCGTCGCCCTCTATGGGCCCAATCGGGGCCGGGAGGCCACCGTCGAGGCCCTGAACTGGTCCTTTACGCACCGGGCCGAGGTCGCGGCGGCTGACGGCGCGGCGGTGAGGAAGCTGTTCCTGCGTGCTCAAGAACGAGCCGCCACTCTCGTCGCTCCTCCCGCCTTCGATCGCCGCGCCGAGGAGCTGGCAGCGATCGATCCTCGCCTCGCCGACGTGCTCTCCCTGCTCCCGATGCGAGACAGGGTCGCCGTCCTCCTCGTCGACGGAGCCGGTTGGACCCCCGGCGCGGTCGGAGAGCTCCTCGGCTGCGACAAGACGCGCGTGACGCGGCGGCTCGAGCGGTCGAGAGCGAGACTCGCGGCCGCCCTCGCAGCACCGAGCAGGCCCGGCAGCGATGCGGCCGCCGAACCTCACGACGGACGGCTCGGAGCCGAGCTCACCAAGCTGTTCGACCGTGAGGCCGTGCCCGTCTCGGCCGAGGAGGCGATGGTGCCGGGGATCTCCCGGGCGGTGTGGTCAGAACCCCCCCAGCTCTCGGGACGCGGACCGGGACCGCGATCCTGGCGGCTTGTCACGCTCTCCGCGATCGCACTGCTCCTCCTCGTGGGCGGCATCGTGCTCGGTCTCCGCGCCACCCGCTCCTCGACCGCGACGGCCTTCACCACCCCCGGGAGCGAGCCACGCCCCGGTCAGCTCTACCACTCGGTCATCGTCGTGCCGAACCCACCGCAGGAGGCGAACCGACCACCTCGCCTCCGTGCGGTGTACGAGATCGACGCCGGGAGCTTGCGGACGATGCACACGCCCGACATTGCGGGAGTGGCCGCCGAGTCCGTGCCGGTCACGAGCGGGCCGTGGCTGGCAGAGGTCCTCTACCCGCCGCGCGACTCCTTCTCCAACCTCGGCAGGGCGATCGTGTTCCGCTCCGGCTCCGCCGTCACGCGCTCGCTCGGTCCGGCCTCCCAGGTCTATCCCGGACTGCGCGAGGGGCTGTTCTGGCTCGTCCTGCGGAACGACACCATGTCGGGCCGGCCCTCCCAGAACTGCTCGATCCGGGAGGAGACCGTGACGGGCAGGACCGTACTGCGGAACACGGCGATGCCCTGCCTGTGGCAGGTCCTGGCTGCGGTGAGAGGGGGCCTGCTCGTGCTCTCGGGAAAGGGCATCACCGAGCTGTGGAACCCCTCCACCGGGCTCAGCAATCCCCTTCCGGGCTTCGGCGCCGCCTCGGTGCAGGCGGCCCGGGGCACGATCGTGTCGCGGACGTGGGCCCGCTTCTGCTCCGTCACCTGCCGCGTGACCCGGGCGGATCCGGTCACCGGCGTCGTCACGAGCGAGAAGATCGTCCCGCCCGCCGGCCTCTCGCTCACCTCCGCGGTGGCACTCTCCCCCAACGGCAGGTTCCTTGCCATCGCAGCCCTCCCGATCGACGAGGCGACGACCATGAACAACGAGCCCTTCGTCGGCGGAGGGGGGAACGACCGCGTGGTGCAAGGGCAGCTTGTCATCGTGCGCATCGGGTCAGGGGCAGTCGCGATGAGCCGGCCGGTCACGTTCCTCGAGCCGCCGGTCATCGCGTGGGCGGCGGACGGCAGCTACGTCTTCGTCACGAGATCGGCGACTGCAGTTGCCGCCGTGCCGGTCTGGTCGGTCTCGGCGCCCGTCGTCACGATCAGGTTTCCGCCCGGAGCTACCTCACCCCCGGACCCCGGCGAGCGCTTCCTCGTCGTGGGGCGGTGAGATGAGGACGCGCCCGCTCGAGGCCACTCATGGCCGAAAAGCTTCGACGCCCTCCAGCCCGGCCACCACGATCTCTCCGTCGCCAGCGGCCGGAGTGGCGAAGTGGGTCACCGGCAACAGCTGCTTCTCGACCACGATGCGTCCGCTCGAGGGCTCGATCCCGTAGAGGACCGAGGCCGGGCCGTGGCCGCCGTCGGCACCGGTCGAGATCGACCAGACAAGACCGCCGGCGATGATCGGCGGCCCGTTCGGGTCAGCGCCGGCCGCACCGTTCACGACCCAACGACGTCGGAACGATGGCCTGCGGCCCGACCTCACCTCCAGCGCAACGAGACCGCTCGCGCACGGGACGACGACGAGCAGCCGGCTCGAGCGTCCGGTACGCACCCGGTCGAGAGCATCCGAACCGAACACCGGGCTCGCTCCCGGGCAGGCTTCGCCGCGATAGAGCGGACGGCCGACTCCGCCGAGCCGGCTCGCGTCGAGGAGGTACCCCCAGCTCTCGAGCACGCCGCCAGGGCCGAAGCCGGGCTTGCCGGTCTCGAACACGACGCGGTCCCCGGGCAGCAGCACGGGGCCGGCCGACCCGAGGTCGAGATCGTGCAGGTCGCGCTCGTGCCAGTCGGCCGGGGCGAACTCCCCGAGCACCCGTAGCGACGGGGAGAGCTCGATGACGGCGTCGTTCATCTCGAAGCGGCGGTCGGCAACGGACCCGTTCCCCGTCGCCACGTAGAGGTCGCCGGCCCGGTTCGCCGCCGCACCGGAGGTGGCCCAGATCGCGTCCTCACGCCGTGACGGAGTGATGTAGTACTCGAGAGGTCCCCGGCCCCGCTCGGGGACCGAGATGACCTGGCCGTGGTAGGCGGAGCAGTCGCCGGCCAGGCCCCCGAGCTCGACAACGACCCTGCCGTGCGACAGCGTGAGGGCGCTTCGTTGCTGCTCGGCCGCCACGAGATAGCCGCCGCCAGAGCCCTCGCTAGCGCCCGGCGGGTCGATCGCTCGGCGCCAGAGCAGCTCGTGGTCGGCGAGCCTGACGGCGACGAGCACGTGCTCGATGCCCCGCCATCCCGATGTGCCGGGGCGCTGTACCTCGGCGGCCACGAACATGACCCCGAGGCGGGCCGAGATGACCGGCGTGCCCGTGACGCCGAGCGGGAAGATGTCCCCGCAGCCGCGAAGTCCTGGAGCGGCGCGAACGCTGCCGGTGCTCGCGGGAATCCCGAGGCGGAGCTTCCAGAGGACGGCGCCGGAGTCCGCCCGGAGCGCGTAGACCAGGTCCTCCTCGGTGGCCACCAGCACCTCGCCCCCGTAGAGGAGCGGTTCGGCGTAGACCGCTCCCTCGATCTCGCCGGGCCCAGTCGACCAGGCCCGGCGAAGGTGGCGGAAGGAAGGGTCGAGGAGGTCCACTCCACGCCGGGCGTTCCCGTAGTGGTAGGTCGTGAGCACCTCGCGCGTAGCCCGAAACGGCACCGGCGCCGGGCGGCGGACCCTCGCCAGGCCCGAGGCGACGAACAGCACGACTGCGACGGCGACGAGGGCGGTGACGGCGCCCCGAAGCCTTCTCCGGCTCACCGCCACGACGAAGCCCCAGCCCGCGGACGCACGACGTCCCAGGGTACCGAGGGGGCGGGCTCACCGGCTTTCACCCACTGCCGGCTCGCTCCCACCTCTCAGCGGACCCGGCGGAGCGGAGCCTTCCCGTGCGAGATCTCGTCGACGATGCCCGCAGCCTTCGCCTCCGCGGCGTCGAGGAAGCGGCGCTCGGCGCACCACCTCTCGACCTCCTCGACCGAACGGCCGGTGCGCGTCGAGAGACACTCGTGGTACCTCGCCAGCAGACCGAGCTCCCGCTCGGCGATGCGGGCGGCCTCCGAGGCCGAGGCCTCGAACGAGAGGCACGGGTCGGAGAGGCGGAACTGTGTGTGCGCAAGGGCGAGCCGGTGCGAGGCAGCCGCGGCCACGGCGACGGCGACGCCTTCCACTCGCCCCATGCACAGCACGTTGACGGGGACGCCGAGCGAGTCGATGACGTCAATGAGCGTGAAACCGGCAGTGAGGGGACCGCCCTCGCTGTCGATCTGCAACGTGACGGGCTCGTCCCCGGTCGCGTCGAGGGTCATGAGCTGGGTGGCGACCCGAGTCGCGCACAGGTCGTCGAGTGGGCCTCTCACGACGGCGATCCGGCGATCGAACAGGTAGCCCTCGAGCCAGTCGCCCCACTCCTTGCCGGAGACACTCATCACGGCTCCTGTTCTGTCGGGTCTGCTTGCGGCCGGTCTCTGCGGCGAGCAGGCTCGTCGAGCAGTCGAAGGTCGAGTGCCCGGTCGAGCGCAGCGGCGTACCGCTCGAGCGTCGAGATCCGCACGTCTGCGGCGCCGGACTCGAGCCGCGCGACGGCCGACTGCGAGGTTCCCATCCGGGCGGCCACCTCCGTCTGGGTCAGCCCGAGCTCGACGCGCTCGGCGGCGAGCCGGCTCGCCAGCTCACGCCGTCGCTCGGACATCTCCCTGAAGCCGGGGAAGACGGAACCGTGGCGCCGCGAGCCGCCGTGCTCACCGCGCGGCTCGGGCCTGTCGGCGCCACTGCGGTCATCGCCGGTGGGATGGCTCATCGCCGGACCGTACCCGCTCGCACAGTTAGATATCTTACAATCGAGATAGCGTATACGCGATAGCAGAGGAAGGGAGCCACCTCATGGACACGGCAGTCCGGCATTCGATCATCCCCACCGTCCTCGATCAGACCGCCCGCGGAGACCGGGCGTACGACATCTTCTCCCTCCTGTTGCGCGAGCGCATCGTCTTCCTCGGCCAGGAGGTCGACGACCAGATCGCCAATCTCCTCGTGGCGGAGATCCTCTACCTCGAGGCGGAGGATCCCGAGAAGGACATCTGCCTCTACATCAACTCGCCAGGTGGGCTCGGCTACGCCGGCATGGCGATCTACGACGTGATGCAGCACGTCCGCTGCGAGGTCTCGACGATCTGCGTCGGCATGGGCATGTCCGCCGCCGCGATGATCCTCGCAGGTGGCGCCCCGGGGAAGCGCTACGCCCTTCCGAACGCGAAGATCATGATCCACGAGGGATCCGCTGGCACGCGTGGCGCCCCGCGTGACATGGAGATCCACCTCCGGGAGGTGCTCGCGACCACGCGGAGGATGGTGGAGATCCTCGCCCATCACACCGGCCGGCCCGCCGACGAGGTGGCTCGCGACATCGAGCGCGACCGGTACATGACCGCCGAGGAGGCCGTCGCCTACGGCCTCGTCGATGAGATCATCGTTCCGCGCCGCGGTGTGTCGGCCGCGCCGCTCCAGGCGACAGCGGCACACGGTGTGGGTCAGAGCGGACCGGGGCGCGGCGGCCAACTCGCGAAGGCCGTGGCCTCGTGAGGTGAGGCAGCGGCCCTGGCGCTCGGATCCGGCGCCCCCCAGCCGCTAGTGTGGTTGACGTGACGGACTGAATCTTTCGTCGAGCCTGTTCCTACGAGCTCCGGGAGATCCCGTGTCACCTGCCCTGCCGACCTCTGCCGTCGCGACCCTCGTCGCCCACCGGATCACCAAGCACCGGGGTAGCGCGCCCGTGCTCGTCGAGGTGGACCTGACCCTCGGTCCGGAGCACCGAGTCGGCATCATCGGCCCGAACGGGGTCGGCAAGACGACGCTGCTGCGGATCCTCGCCGGGTTGGAGAGCCCAGATGCCGGGACGGTCTCGGTCTCGCCGCCGAACGCCACGGTCGGCTACCTCGCCCAGGAGCCCGAGGCGCTTGGCGACGAGACGCTGCGGGCACAGATCGAGCGCCGCACAGGTGTCCGGGAAGCCGACCTTGCGCTCACCGCGGCGGCCACCGCGCTCGCCGCAGGAGCGCCCGCCGCCGAGGAGGAGTACCCGCTCGCGCTCGACCGTTACGTCGCACTCGGGGCCGCCGACTTCGAGGCCAGGGCCGGGGAGGTCATGGCAGACCTCGGGCTGCCCGAACGACTCCTCGACGTCCCGGTACGCGGGCTCTCGGGTGGTCAGCGGGCCAAGGGCGCCTTGGCGAGCCTGCTGCTCTCCCGCTTCGACCTTCTCCTGCTCGACGAGCCGACGAACGACCTCGACTTCGAGGGTCTCGAGCGCCTTGAGAGCTTCCTGAGAGCGAGAACCGGCGCGGTGGCGGTGGTCTCCCACGACCGAGCCTTCCTCGACCGCATCGTCACCTCCATCCTCGAGATCGACGAGCAGAGCCACAAGGCGACGCACTATGCCGGCGGGTTCGGCGCCTACCTCGACGCTCGGGCAACGGCGCGCCGGCATGCCGAGGAGGCCTACGAGCGCTACACCGCCGAGCGAGACCGCCTCCGAGCCCGCGAGCGGGAGCAGCGCCAGTGGGCCGTGCGCGGCGTGAGCCGCGAGAAGAAGAGCCCGCGCGACAACGACAAGGCACAACGGGACTGGCGTGTCAACCGCACCGAGAAGCAAGCCTCCAAGGTCCGCATCACCGAGAAGGCCCTCGAACGGTTGGAGGTCGTCGAACGGCCCTACGAGCCGTGGCGCCTCGACCTCGACCTCGCCATCGCCGCCCGGTCCGGCGATGTCGTCGCCAGGCTCGAGCAGGCGGTGGTGCGCCGGGGTGACTGGCAGCTCGGCCCCGTCGACGTCGGCGTCGCCTGGGCGGAGCGCCTCGCGATCCTCGGGCCGAACGGTTCGGGGAAGTCGACGCTGCTCGCCGCCCTGCTCGGACGGATCGACCTCACCTCCGGGCGCCGCACCATCGGTCCGTCGGTCGTCGTGGGAGAGCTGGGCCAGGAGAGGCTGCGTTTCGCCGCAGGATCGCGAACGCTCGCGGACGAGTTCCTCGCCGCGACCGGGATGAAGGTGTCGGAGGCGCGCTCGCTCCTCGCAAAGTTCGGCCTCAGCGCAGGGCATGTCTCGAGAGTGGCCTCGACGCTCTCCCCGGGTGAGCGCACGAGGGCCGAGCTGGCACTGCTGATGGCGCGAGGCACGAACTGCCTCGTCCTGGACGAGCCCACGAACCATCTCGACCTGCCGGCGATCGAGCAGCTGGAGCAGGCGCTCGTCGCGTGGCCGGGCAGCCTCCTGCTCGTCACCCACGACCGGCGACTGCTCGACGCCGTGCCCGTCACCCGCCGCCTCCGCCTTGCAGATGGGCAAGTGGTGAAGGACGAGCCGGCGTGAGGCGCCCACGTCCACCGGAGAGCCCGGACGGGGGTTGCCAAGCTCCTAGCCTTCACGTCGTGCCTGACGGGAGCGACATCGCGCCGGCGACCGTGACCGACGACGAGGCGATGCGCGTGGCACTCGCAGAGGCCGGCATTGCCGCCGCGGCCGGCGACGTGCCCGTCGGCGCCGTAGTGATCGCCGGCGGTGAGATCGTCGCCCGGCGCCACAACGAGCGGGAGGCAACCTGCGATCCCACGGCGCACGCAGAAGTTCTGGCGCTGCAGGACGCGGCCGCCGTCCTCGGCTCCTGGCGCCTTTCCGGTGCCAGCCTCGTCGTGACACTCGAACCGTGCGTGATGTGTGCCGGAGCTGCACTCGCGGGGCGAGTCGCCCGGATCGTCTTCGGGGCCTACGACCCAAAGGGGGGAGCCTGCGGGTCGCTCTACAACGTCTGCGTGGACCCGCGCCTGAACCACGAGGCTGCGGTGGTCTCGGGAGTGCTCGCCGAGGAGTGTGCTGACCTCCTGCAGTCCTGGTTCGCCGACCGGCGCCTCGGAGACGGCGCCTGACCGTCGACCGCTTTCCGGCGAGAGGTAAGATTCACTGTCGTTTCTCCGGCTCGGAGTCGGTGGGGGCAGAGATGGGCACACGAGCGAGACTGGCCATCATCGCGGCCGGCGCCGGGGCGGTCGCACTCCTCGCGGGCGGCTGCACCTCATCGGTCCAGAATGCCCTCGACGCTCCGATCCAGGTCATCCCGAAGACCGACGTCGTGGTGGAGACGAACCTGCAGGGCGCCATCCAGGCTGCCCAGACCGCTCTCGAGGTCTCCGGCTCGTTCAGCTCCTTCGGCAGCTCGTCTGCCGGCGGCGTCGACATGACCGCCGGAGCCTCCGGCGCACCCGGGCAGATCTCCTACGCCGTGACGCCGGGCGGCGCCGGCATCGTCCTCGTCGGATGGAACCGTGCCGACGAGCACTGTGTCGGGGCGCTCTACGTCCACTCCGCCCTGGCGACTCCGGTGCTCGGCGAGTCGGCCCCCGGCCAGTACTACTTCATCGCCCCGGCCGGCTCCTCCTCGGTCTGCAGCGCCTCGAGCTTCGCCACCATGGCGTCGGCACCGGGCGGGTGGCCCTACGAGCCGAGCACGAACCCGCCGAACAGCTGAGACGGCGCTCGGTGCGGCGCGAGCTGCCCGTTGCCGCAGGGGTGCTCGCCTGGCCGTGTGGGGCCTGGGTGAGGAAGCTCCGGACAGCGCGTCACTAGGCGTTGCTCGGAACGAGCACGAGAGTGCCCGAGTCCGGCGGTCTCGATCTCCGATCACACGGTGCTGCCGAGGCGGAGAGGCTGTGCCAACCCCGTTCCAATCGGCTGCGACCTCTCCAGCCTCTCGGCGGTGGAAGTGGGTTAATTCAGGCAGCACGTCCGGTCCAGCGACGGCGCCCCAGCCCGGCAGTGAGGCCGAGGACTCTGCCGATGGGGGGCTACCGGAGCACCCTCGCCGCTGGATCCCCTCAGGTGGTCGCCCTCTCCCGCTCTCCGCGTCGGGGACGTGGCACCCCGCCGACCGTC
>DATGKK010000087.1:0-21355 GCA_035294725.1 Acidimicrobiales bacterium
GGTCGGCGACCACACCGACGAACGAGCCAATGACGAGGCCGACCAGCGCGGCCGGCACTGCGATCACGGCGTGCAAGTTTGGTGCGGTCATCGGTTTGCCTCGGCTGGACGTGAACGAGCGGCGGGAACGGGAGGAGCTCGTCCGGTGACCACGCGGGGTCGTCCGGCCGGGGCTCGAGACAGCCTTGGAACCGGCTTTCCGGGCCCTTGTGAAGCAGCCGTTCCTCACGTAGCGTACAATTTGTCACGCGACGAACGCTCTGAGCGCGATACCGACCGCGGAATGTGGCAAACTGGACGCGGAGCGTAAGGGGGAGGGAGAGAAGCCGGATGGGGACCTACGACGCAGTCACGCCGGAGCCGTGCCCGGCCGGCACGAACCCGATGGAGCCCTGCACGCCATGACGAGCACCGAGGCACGGGGCAGGGTCGCCCCCTCCAAGGCAGAGATCGACGAGGCGCGCGCGCTCGCCCGCGAGGTCGGCCTCGAGTACGTCGACCTCGACCGCTACCCCCTCAACGCCGCGGCAGCCTCGCTGCTGCCCGAGCAGATGGCCCGCCGGCACCACGCCCTCGCAGTCGGGTGGAAGTACGGCACGCCGGTCGTCGCCGTCGCGACCCCTGACAACGTGCTCGCGATGGACGACGTGAGGACCGTCATCGGCCGGGACATCCACGCCGTGGTCGCCTGCGCCTCCCAGATCGACGCCTACATCGAGCGGATGTACTCGCACGGCGGAGCTCCCGTGAGCGCCCGTGCGGTAACCCCCTCTGCCCCGCCCGAGGCGGCTCCCCCCGCCGCCCATCGCGCGAAGGGGCGCAAGGAGGAGGAGAAGGAGAAGGCGGCAGCACCACCACCACCACCGCCCGCTGCTCCGAAGGCGCCCCCCGCCCCGACGGCGCCCGTCGTGACCGAAGAGTCGGTGGCTCCGGCCGAGCCGGAGCCGGTGCTCGAAGCCACGGCCGCCGAGGCCGCCGAGGCCACGGCGCTCACCGAGGAGCCGCCGGGGGAGGCTGACGTCGAGAAGGTCGACGACGTGGCGCTCGCGGCGGCCGCCGAGGCAGGCGACGAAGAGCTTGCCGGCCCCGAGCAGAAGGCGCCGGCGCTCGCCGACGTCCTCGTCGAGTCGGGCCAGGTCACTCCGGAGGAGATGGAGGCCGCTCTCCGGGAGCACGCCGCCACGGGACGGCCCCTCGGAGAGATCCTCGCCGAGCTCGGCCTCGTCAGTGACGAGGACCTCATCCGGGCGATGGCGGCCGAGGTCGGCCTCGAGTACGTCGACCTCAACGAATGGCCGCTCGATCCCTCGGCCGCCTCGCTGCTGCCCGAGGCCATGGCGAGGCGCCACCAGGCGCTCGCGATCGGATACCGCGACGGGGCCCCCGTCGTGGCCCTCGCGAACCCGTCCAACGTGTTCGCTCTCGACGACCTGCGCACTCTGCTCGGGCGGGAGTTCACGACCGTCGTCTCGAGCCCGCGCCAGGTGGCCGAGTACATCTCGCGGATGTACCGGCGGGACGAGGAGACCGAGGCCGCGGCCCGTTCGGCCGTCAGCCAGTCGGGGAGCGACCAGGTCCAGGTCGCCGAGCTCACCGACCTGCACGCGGTGGTCGAGGACGCCCCGATCGTCAAGTACGTCAACCTGATCCTGCGTCAGGCCCTCCAGGAGCGGGCGAGCGACGTCCACATCGAGCCCACCGCGGACGACCTCCGGATCCGGTTCCGCATCGACGGCGTCATGCACGACATCACCCGTTCGCCGAAGGCGATCCACGGCGGCGTCACCACCCGCCTCAAGGTGATGGCCGACCTCGACATCGCCGAGCACCGGATCCCTCAGGACGGCCGGATCTCGCTGTCCGCGGGCAAGCGCCAGGTCGACCTTCGTGTGGCGACCCTCCCGACCGTGCACGGCGAGAAGGTCGTGATGCGCGTCCTCGACAAGTCGAACGCGATGCTCGACCTCTCCGAGCTCGGCTTCCTGCCGGACGTCCAGAAGCGCTACGAGGCGGCCTTCCGCAAGCCGTACGGGACCATCCTCGTCACGGGCCCGACGGGGTCGGGCAAGTCCACGACGCTGTACGCGACCCTGAACGCCCTCAACTCGCCCGAACGGAACCTCATCACCGTCGAGGACCCGGTCGAGTACCAGCTCCCGGGCGTGAACCAGGTGCAGGTCAACCCCAAGGCCGGCCTCACCTTCGCGAGCACCCTGCGGTCGATCCTCCGCTCCGACCCCGACATCATCCTTGTCGGCGAGGTTCGGGACCGGGAGACCGCGATCATCGCGATCGAGGCCGCTCTCACCGGCCACCTCGTGCTCTCGAGCCTCCACACCAATGACGCCGCCGGCACTCCGATGCGGCTCGTCGAGATGGGCGTCGAGCCCTTCCTCGTCGGATCGTCGCTCGACTGTGTCGTCGCCCAGCGCCTCGCGCGCCAGCTCTGCGAGAACTGCAACGAGGCCTACAACCCGACCACCGAGGAGCTGGCGGCGTTCGGCTGGACCGAGGAGGACGCCCCGGCCCAGGGTCAGGTCCGGTTCCGCAAGGCGGTGGGCTGCCAGGCGTGCAGCCGGACCGGCTACCGGGGCCGCATCGCCGTCCACGAGCTCCTCCTCATCACCGAGGAGGTCGAGCGTCTCATCATCGCAGGTGCCTCGGTGGACGAGCTCAACCGGCTCGGCCTCGAGCAAGGAATGGTCTCCCTCCGCCGTGACGGACTCAGGAAGGCAGCGCTCGGTCTCACGAGCCTCGAGGAAGTGTTGAGGGTGGTCGCATGAGCATCAACGGATCCCGCCCGGCGTCGGAGTGGTCACGCCGGCTCGTCAGCTCGCTCAGCGAGCAGGGCACGCTCTCGAGCGAGGCCGGTGCGGCCGCCCTCGCCGAGGCAACGAGGAGCGGGCGCGCGGTGGCCGCCGTGCTCGTGCAGCGCCGCGTCATCGACGGATCGGTCGCGCTCGACCAGATGGCCAAGCTGTCGGGTCTCCCGACGGTTGACATCTTCGAGGAGCGTCCCATGGGGGAGGCCTTCAAGCTCGTGCCGGAGCTGCTGGCCCGCCAGTTCGGCGCCATCGGCTACCGGCTCGACGGCGACCGTCTCACGCTCGCGAGCTGCGAGCCCCTGTCGACCGAGGACCTCCGGCAGCTCTCCAACTTCCTCGAGCGCGAGGTGACCGGCTGCGTGCTCGCCGATCCGAGCGGCATCGAGCGGATCATGGAGGCCGTCTACCCGCGTCTCGTGTCGAGCGACAACCCCGCCACGGAGCCGGTTCCGGCCCCGGTCGGGGTCAGCGCCTCAGGGGCGCCCGTCGCTCCGGCCCCCGCCTCGGCCGCCTTCGCAGGGACCAGCGCGAACGGTGACGCGAGCTCAGTCGAGGCGCGCCCGACCTCCCTCGACACCACCATCGGCGCCCTCGCGTCGGCTGCGCCGCCTCCTCCGCCCCCTCCGCCCCCTCCACCTCCGGTCACGACGGCGCCTCCGAGCGCGCCGCCGGCCCCGGCACCCTCCGAGGCACCCCTCGGCGGCGGGTCAGGGGGGGGCGAGATCGGCGACGGCGGGAGCGGCTGGGGCGGCGGGAGCGGTTGGGGCGGCGACGGCGGTGACGGCGACGGCACGGCCGACGTCTCCCGGTTCCAGCCCACCGGAAGCTCGGGCACTCCCGACCTCGACGAGCTGCTCACCTACGCCGTCGAGAACGGGGCCTCGGACCTCCATCTCACGAACCAGCTCCAGCCGACGATCCGGATCGACGGCTCGCTCCGGCCGATCGAGGGGCTCCCCCGGCTCGACAACGAGCAGATCCGCGAGATGGTCTACCGGGTCCTCACCCAGAGCCTGCGAGAGAGGTTCGAGGCCGACAAGGAGCTCGACACCTCCCACATGATCGTCGGCGTCGGGCGGTTCCGCGTGAACGTCTTCCAGCAGCGCGGCTCGGTCGGCGCGGTGCTGCGGGCCATCCCGCACGAGATCCCGGCCTTCGAGTCGCTCGGCCTGCCTGACGTCGTGGCGAGCTTTGCAGAGCTGCGCCGGGGTCTTGTGCTCGTGACCGGCCCGACCGGCTCGGGCAAGTCGACGACCCTCGCGTCCCTGATCAGCATCATCAACCGCACCAAGCCACTCCACATCATGACGATCGAGGACCCGATCGAGTTCCTCCACAGCCACCAGAGGGCGATCGTCAACCAGCGGGAGGTGGGTGCGGACACGAGCTCGTTCGCCGAGGCCCTCCGCCACGTGCTGCGCCAGGACCCCGACGTCATCCTCGTCGGCGAGATGCGCGACACCGAGACGATCGCCACGGCGCTGACCGCGGCGGAGACGGGCCACCTCGTCTTCGCGACCCTGCACACCCAGGACGCGCCGCAGACGGTCGACCGCATCATCGACGTGTTCCCGACCGCGCAGCAGGACCAGGTCCGCATCCAGCTCGCCGGCTCGCTCGAGGCCGTCGTGACCCAGCAGCTCATCATCAGCGCGACCGGTCTCGGGCGCGTCCCCGTGGCCGAGGTCATGGTCTGCACGCCGGCGATCCGGAACCTGATCCGCTCGGCAAAGACGCACCAGATCTACTCGCTCATGCAGACCGGAGGGGCGGCCGGCATGCAGACGATGGACCAGGGTCTCGCCCGTGCCGTGAAGGGCGGCCGGATCACCGAGGCCGTCGCCTTCGACCGGTGCCACGACCCGGCCGAGCTCCGTGACCACCTGAAAGGCTGAGCGAACCCATGCCGACCACGACCTTCGACTACAAGGTCCGCGACCGGGACGGCCGGCTCATCTCCGGCTCGCTCGAGGGCGACTCGCTCGCCCTTGTCTCGTCGAAGCTGCGGGAGATGGGCTTCGCCCCCATCGAGATCAAGCCCGTCAGCAAGGTGAACCTGAAGGCGGAGATCCGGATCCCGGGACTCTCGGACCGGGTGAAACTGAAGGAGATCGCTCTCATGAGCCGCCAGCTCGCGACGATGGTCGCGGCCGGCCTCACGCTCGTTCGAGCACTCGGAGTGCTCGCCGACCAGATCGAGTCGCGGCCGCTTCGCGAAGCGCTCATCGCGATCCGCCAGGACGTGGAGCAGGGCTCGTCGCTCTCGGCGGCGATCGAGAAGATGCCGAAGATCTTCCCGCCGCTCTACGTCGCCATGGTGCGAGCCGGGGAGGTCGGCGGCCAGCTCGACACCGTGCTGCTCAAGCTCTCGACCACGCTCGAGAAGCAAGTCGAGCTCCGCTCGAAGGTCCGCTCCGCGATGGCCTACCCCTCGATCGTCGTGTGCCTCGTGATCGTGATCGTCACGGCGCTCATGATCTTCGTCGTCCCGATCTTCCGAAAGCTCTTCCAGTCCCTCCACGCACCGCTGCCGCTCCCGACCCAGGTCGTGATCGACATCTCGAAGGTGCTGGCCAGCGTCTGGCTCCTCGTCGTGATCGGCGTCGTCGTCACCGCTGTCGTGCTCTTCCGGCGCTGGATCGCGACGCCGAAGGGCCGGCACAAGTGGGACGCCTTCAAGCTGCGGCCCCCCGTCTTTGGGCCGCTGACCCACAAGGTCGCTCTCGCCCGGTTCACTGCGACGCTGTCGTCGCTGCTCTCTGCGGGCGTGCCGATCATCGAGGCGCTCGACATCGTCGCCGAGAACAGCGGCAACCAGATCGTCGCCGAGGCGATACGGGCCGCCCAGAACGGGGTGCGCGAGGGCCAGTCGCTGTCGAGCTCGCTCGGCGCTCACGAGGTCATGCCGGTCATGGTGACCCAGATGATCGAGACGGGCGAGGAGTCCGGCGCCCTCGACGCCATGCTCGACAAGGTCGCCACCTTCTACGACAACGAGGTCAACTCGACCGTCGAGAGCCTCACCTCCATCCTCGAACCGCTCCTCATCGTGACCATGGGTGCGGCCATCGGCGCCATCGTCGTGTCGATGTACCTCCCGATGTTCAACATCTACTCGATCATCCAAAAGAACGGAGCGAACGGGTGAGGCCGACGGAGATCCCGTCGCTCACCGCAGTTCGAGACAGGAGAGCCTGATGGCGGCGAAGTCCTCGAGGCGCATCGGCCTCGAAGTCAGCAACAGCGCGGTGCGCATCGCGGAGGTGAGCGTCGCCGGAGGGCGGTCGAAGCTGCTCAACCTCGGGCAGGTGCGGCTGCCGGCGAGATCGGTGGTCGACGGCGCCGTCGTGGACGTCGCCGCCGTGGCGAGCGCGATCGAGCGGTGCGTGAAGGAGGGTGGCTTCACGATCAAGGAGGTCCACCTCGGGGTCTCCGGCCTCCGGGCGATCACCCGTGAGCTCGACATGCCACAGGTGCCCGACAGCGAGCTCGACTCGGCGGTCCGGCTGCAGGCGCTCGACGTCATCCCCTTCCCGGCCGACAAGACGCTCATGTCGGCGCGCCCGCTCGAGGACGTCACCTCGGCGGAGGGCACCCCGATGCGGCGCGTCCTCCTCGCCGCGGCCCACCGCGACCTCGTCGAGCCCCTCCTCGAGGCGGTCAACCAGGCGGGGCTCACCCCGGTCTCGGTCGATCTCGGCTCGTCCGCGCTCGTGAGAGCCCTGTACGACCCGTCAGTGCCGTCGAGCGGCCCTGAGGCCATCGTCTCCATCGGCAGCGGTCTCACGACGATCGTCGTGCACGAGGACGGCGTCCCCCACTTCGTGCGCACGATCGCCGAAGGCGGCGACACCATCACCGCGGCGATCGCAGGGGCGCTCGACCTTCCGATCGACGACGCGGAGAGCACGAAGCGGAACCTCGACCAGACCGGCCCCCACATCAGGGCGGCTGCAGCGGCTGCGGCGGAGGCGGCCGCGTCCCTCGTGGCAGAGATCCGGAGCTCGGTCGAGTACTACTCGACCCTGCCCGGCCGCCGCGACGTCCGGCGGGTGACGTTGACCGGCGGCGGCTCCCGCCTCGCAGGGTTCGCGGAGCGGCTCCAGCAGCAGAGCCGGGCCGAGGTCGTGATCGGAAGCGCCCTCGCACGGCTCGACACGGGAGCGTTGAACCTCGGGCCTGACGACATCATGCGGCGGGACGCGCTCGTCGCCACGGTGATCGGACTCGCCCTGCCCGACCCGCCCGGGGTGAAGTCCCTCGACCTCCTCCCGCCTGAGATCCTCGTGGCGCGGCGCGAGCGGCGCATCGAGCGGGGCGTGCTCGCCGTGGCGGCGGTCGTCATCGTCGCACTCGTGGGCCTTGGCGTCGTTCGCTTCCTCGAGGTGCACAACGCCGAGAACGGAGAGGCCGCCAACAAGGCGCAGATCGCGTCCCTGCAGGGGCGCATCACGCAGAAGAACCGGGCAGCGAGGGAGTACACGGCCATCAAGGCCGACTCCTCCGCCGTCGTCCCGATCCTGTCGACCGAGGTCTACTGGCCCGCCGTCGTCGCCGACCTCGGCAAGACGATGCCGGCCGGGGGCGTCGTCACCGCCTTCTCCGGCAGCTACCAGGCACCGGCCCCGGTCACCTCGACGGTGTCGCCGGGCGCCGTCACCACGACGACGGTCCCGATCGCGGAGCAGACGCCGGCGGAGCGGGAGAACGTCGTCATCGCGACCATCAACGTCTCGATCGCGACGACGGCGGGACCGAACTACGTCCAGAGCTGGTTCCAGACCTTCCTCACCTCGCCGGAGTTCCGGATCGTGAGCACGTCGCCGCTGCAGCACACCAACAAGGTGACGACCTGGACCGCCACTTTGGACGTGCTCGGCACGATCGAGTCCAACCGGATCGGGAAGTTCGAGGTGAAGGCCCAATGAGCAGGCTCAACAACGCGAACCTCGACGTCGTGAAGCGCCCGAAGGTGTTCGGCGCCGTCATCGTCGTCATCGTGCTGGCCGCCGTCTTCTACTTCGCCTGGTGGAGCCCGGAGGGCAACAAGCTCACCTCGATCAACCAGACCAAGCAGCAGGAGGCCCAGCAGATCTCCTCATTGCAGGCGCAGCTGGCGACGATCCAGCGCGAGGTGAACTTCGTCACGAAGTACCAGAGCTTCCTCACGTTCTTCGGGTCGGAGCTGCCCTCCTCACCCGAGCAGGGGCCGCTCTACACGATGCTGGCGAAGCTCGCCAACTCCGACAAGGTGAGCTGGTCGCTCATCAGCGCGACGACCCCGCAGCCACCCGTGGCGCCGTCGACGCTCGGCACCATCCCGCTCACGATGCAGGTCCAGGGCAACCACGCCAACGTGCTCAAGTTCCTCTCGGACCTCTATACGCTGCCTCGGCTCGTGACGATCCAGTCGGTGAGCCCCTCGCCGAACCCGGCGCCAGGCCCGCTCTACAACGTGCTGAACCTGCACGACCAGGTGCCCTTCAGCCTGTCCATTACTGGCACCGCCTACTTCACGACCGGCTGACCACGGGGGCGAGCCCGCCGCTCATCCGGGCCGTCATCTCGAGCTCCGAGGGCGCACCGGTATACTCCGGCCATCGAGGCGGGAGCGTTCCCGCACGCCGCTTCCGGGAGGTCCATCGATGCCAGAGGCCGTCTGCGAGCTCGACTCCGCCCTTCACGCCGGCGCGCCGTCGGCACCGCCGGTTGGCCCGGCGGCTGGGTCGGGGCAGGCAGCCGACCTGCTCGTGCTCGACGACGTCCTCGTCGAGGAGATCTCGATCGACGGCATGTGCGGGGTCTACTGAGCTGGAGCGCGAGATCGACCTCGCCCTGCCCTACGAGCTCCATCCCGACGTCGCGCTGCGGCCGGAGCCGTTCGGCGCCCTGGCCTACCACTACGGCAATCGGCGGCTGAGCTTTCTCCGCTCGCCGGAGCTGGTCGAGGTCGTCCAGTCGCTCTCCGCGCACCCCTCTGCCGACGCCGCCCTCGCGGCCGCATCGGTCCCGGCCCCGCGGCGGCCCGCCTTCGCCGCCGCCCTCCGGTCGCTGCTTGCGAGCGAGGTCATCCGTGCCCGCTGACGCTCGCCTCGCCGGGCAGCTGGCCCGCGGCCTCGATGCGCCGATCTGCCTCACCTGGGAGCTCACCTACGGCTGCAACCTCGCCTGCACCCACTGCCTGTCGAGCTCGGGCCGGCGAGACCCGCGCGAGCTGTCGACGGCGGAGGCGGCTGCGTTCATCGACGAGCTCGCCGGGATGAGCGTGTTCTACGTGAACATCGGAGGAGGGGAGCCGACGCTGCGCCCGGACTTCGTCGAGCTCGTGGAGCATGCGATCGCCCGCCGAGTCGGCGTGAAGTTCTCGACCAACGGCACGACGATGACCCCGGCCCGGGCCGAGCGCTTCGCCGCCATGGACTACCTCGACATCCAGGTGAGCCTCGACGGTGCCACGCCTGCCACCAACGATCCCGTGCGCGGCGCGGGCAGCCACGCCGCCGCAGTGCGCGCGATGGAGGCGCTCGCCGGAGCCGGTTTCGAGGGATTCAAGGTAAGCGTCGTCGTGACTCGCCACAACGCCGGCGAGCTCGAGGCGCTCCTCGACCTCTGCCGGCGCTTCGGGGCCGTGCTGCGGGTGACGAGGCTCCGGCCGTCCGGCCGCGGCGCCGCGAGCTGGCAGGAGCTGCGACCGAGCGCCGCTCAGCTCTCGCTCGTCCACCGCTTCCTCGTCGACCATCCCGAGGTTCTCACCGGCGACTCGTTCTTCCATCTGTCACCGCTCGGCGCAGAGCCGCTGCCCGGCCTCAACCTCTGCGGAGCCGGCCGGGTCGTCTGCCTCGTCGACCCGGTCGGCGACGTCTACGCCTGCCCCTTCGTGATGCATCCCGAGTTCAACGCGGGCAACATCCGCAGTCCCGGGGGCTTTGCCGCCATCTGGCGGCACTCGGAGCTGTTCACGTCGCTCAGGGAGCCGTCTGGCGGCGGAGCCTGCAACGCGTGTGGCGCCTGGTCCTCCTGCCACGGCGGCTGCATGGCGGCCAAGTTCTTCACGGGGGTGCCGCTCGACGGGCCCGACCCGGAGTGCGTCCTCGGTCACGGGGAGCGGGCCTTGGCGCTCGTCGGAGCGGCGGACCGGCCGGTTCCCCCAACCGGCCACTCCAAGCCCGTCGCCGTCGCGCTCGGCCGCACCCGGCGGTGACGGAGCTCGGAGAGCCACTTCGGATCGGGCCGGCCACGGCGAGGAACCGTCTCGTCTTCGGACCTCACGAGACGAACCTGGCCCGGCGCCGCTCGATCTCCGCCCGCCACGTCGCGTACTACCGCGCACGAGCACTCGGAGGCGTGGGGGTCATCGTCACCGAGGAGGCCTCGGTTCATAGCTCCGACTGGCCCTACGAGCGAGCGCCGTTGGCCGCCGAGTGCGCCGAGGGCTGGGAGGCGGTCGCGGCCGCCTGCCACGACGAGGGCGCTGTCGTGATCGCGTCGCTCGGCCACGCGGGTGGGCAAGGGTCGAGCGCGTATCACCAGCGGGCGCTATGGGGGCCGTCGCGCGTCCCCGACGTCGTCACCCGTGAGGTCCCAAAGGCGATGGAGCCTGAGGACGTCGAGGACCTCCTCGAGGCCTTCGCCGCCGCCGCCCGCCTCGCGACGGATGCAGGATGCGACGGCGTCGAGCTGAACGCCGGGCAGTGGAGCCTCCTTCGGCAGTTCGCCTCCGGGCTCACCAACAGCCGGGAGGACGAGCTCGGGAGGGACCGCGGGCGGCTCGTCGAGCTCGCCCTCGCGCGGGTGCGCGAGAGCGTGCCGGATGGGGTCGTCGGACTTCGCATGTCCTGCGACGAGCTCGCGCCCTGGGCCGGCATCGTCCCGGGCGCCGCCGGCGAGCTGCTCGCACGCCTCGCCGGGGAGAGGCCTGGAGGGCCCGGCCGTCTTCTCGACTACGTCACCGTCGTGCGTGGCTCGGCCTACGCGACCGCGGCGACGCGCCCGGACGGGCACGTCGAGCCGGGCTTCAACCGGGCGGCGGCCCAGCTCGTGCGGTCGTTGCTCCCCGCCGCGGTGGCCGTCGTCGCCCAGGGCTCGATCGTCGACGCCGAGATGGCGCGCGCGGTCGTCGGCAACAGCGAGGCGGACGCCGTCGAAGCCACGCGAGCACAGATCGCGGACCCGTCGTTCTCGTCGAAAGCCCTGAGGGGCGAGGACCACCTCGTCCGGCCCTGCGTGCTGTGCAACCAGCTGTGCCAGGTTCGCGACGTCCGCAACCCGATCGTCTCCTGCGTCGCCGAGCCACGCAGCGGGCACGAGACGGAGGACCCAGATCCAGAGGCTCTCCGGGTGAGCGCCGGGATGCGGGCAGCTCGCGACCTGTCGGTGCTCGTGGTCGGCGGCGGCCCCGCCGGGCTCGAGTGCGCCAGGGTGGCCGCGCACGCCGGGGCGCAGGTGCGGCTGCTCGAGCGGCGGGAGGTGCTCGGCGGGATGCTGCAGAGCGCGGCCGCCCGCGTTCCCGGCCGGGAGCGCCTTGCACTGCTCACCGCCTTCCTCGAGGCCGAGTGCCGGCGTGCGGGCGTAGAGATCGTCACCTCCCATGAGGCAACGGTCGAGGAGATCGACGCCCATGAAGGGCCGGCCGTGGTCTGCACCGGGTCGCGCCCGGGCCGGCGCACCTATGAGGTGCTCGAGCCTGGCACGGTGATCGCGGCGGCGGACCTGCTGTCGGCGGACCGGGCCCCGCGCCACGAACGGCCCGCCGCGAGCGTCGTGTGGGACCCCGTCGGAGGGCCGGTCGGGGTCGGTGTCGCCGAGCTCCTCGCCGGGCTCGGCCGCGCCGTCGTCCTCGTGACGCCGGACTTCGTGGCCGGCGAGCAGCTCTCCCGCACGGGCGACCTCGCGGCCGCCAACGTCCGCCTGGCCCGGGCCGGGGTGGAGCTCGTGCGCCATGCGGTAGTGCGGGCCGTCGACGGTGAGGCCGTGACGGTCGAGGACCGCTTCTCCGGAGCGCGCCGCCGGATCCCCGCCCCGCTGCTCGTCGATGCCGGACACCGGCTCCCCGAGGACGGCCTCGCCCGCGCCCTCACGGCCGGCCGGCCACCCGAGGCACCGATCCTGCTCGCCGGCGACGCCGTGGCGCCGAGGACGCTCCACGAGGCGGTGCTCGAAGGTCGCCGGGCTGCCCTCGGGCTCGTCGGGGCGGGAGGGCAGCTGCGAGCCGCGGCAGGAGCGGGCTTGCCGTGACCCCGAGCCAGCGCTACCCGCTGCTCTTCTCGCCGGTTCGGATCGGGCCCGTCGTGGTGCCGAACCGCATCGTGTTCGCGGCCCACCTCACCAACTACGCAGAGGACGGTCTCCCCTCCGAGCAGCACGCCGCGTACTACGCGGCCCGCGCGGCGGGCGGCGCCGGCCTCGTGATCACCGAGGAGCACTCCACCCATCCGACCGACTGGCCCTACGAGAAGCTCATCCACGGCTACCGGCCCGAGGTCGTGCCCGGCTACCGGAGGATCACCGAAGCCGTGCACCGCCACGGCACGCCGATCTTCGCCCAGATCAATCACAACGGCGGGCAGGCCTCGGGCATGTACACGAGGCTGCCGGTGTGGGCGCCGTCGCCGGTCGCCGACCCGCTGTTCCGGGAGGTGCCCCATGCCGTGGACGAGCGCGAGATCGCGGAGATCGTGGCCGGCTACGCCACCGTGGCCCGTCACTGCCGGGAGGGAGGCTTCGATGGCGTCGAGCTGCAGTGCTCGCACAGCTCGATCGTGCGCGGGTTCCTCTCGCCCGCCACGAACCTGCGCACGGACCGCTACGGCGGCGGGCTCGAAGGCCGTGCCCGGCTCCTGCTCGAGCTCCTCGACGCCGTCCGGGCCGCCGTTGGACCCAACCTTGCGGTAGGGGTGCGCCTCTGCGGGGACGAGCTCGTCGACGGCGGCAGCACCATCGACGACGCCGTCGCCGTGGCGCGGATGGTGGAGGCGCATGGGGGCGCCGACTATGTGAACACCTCGATCGGGGTGGCGACGGCCACGCTGTTCATGATCGAGGCCTCGATGCACGTCCCACCGGGCTACGCGGCTTACATTCCCTCGGCGATACGCCGGGCAGTCGACCTCCCGGTCGTCGGCGTCGGGAGGTTCAAGGACCCGCTCCAGGCGGAGCGGGCGCTCGCAGAGGGACACTGCGACCTCGTCGGCGTCGTGCGGGGGCAGATCGCCGACCCCGACTTCGCCAGAAAGGCGCGCGCCGGCCGCACAGAGGAGATCCGCCTCTGTCTCTCCTGCAACCAGGAGTGCGTCGGCCGCATGGGCCTCAACCGGTGGCTCGGCTGCATCGAGAACCCTCGGGCCGGGCGGGAGGCTGCCGTCCCGCTGCCACCGCAGCCGGGCTCCAGCTCGCGCCGCCGGCTCCGGGCTTCTCCGCCCGTCGTGGTCGTCGGGGCGGGTCCTGCCGGCCTCCAGGCAGCCATCGCGGCAGCCCGCAACGGGCACACGGTGCGGCTGTTCGAGCAGGAGGCCGAGGCCGGGGGTGCGCTCCGGTTGGCGGCGAGCATCCCGAGCCGTGCCGAGCTCGGCGACCTGGTGCGCAACCAGCTGAGGGAGCTGCGGCACCTTCCGGTCTCGCTCGAGCTCGGCGTGCGAGCCGACGCCGCCCTCGTCTCGGGCTGCGCCCCTCACGCCGTCGTCGTCGCGACCGGCTCGGTCCCCGAGCGGCCCTGGTGGGCGGCGGCGCACCCTGCCGGCACGGCGCCCGCCGTGGCGGACGTGAGCGAGGTCGCGGCGGGGAGGGTGTCACCTGCCGGGAGGGTCCTCGTGGTGGACGAGCTCGGCTTCCACCAGGCGACGAGCGTGGCCGAGCTCCTCGCCGACCGGGGCTGTGAGGTCGAGATCGCCACCCCCGCCATGGTGGTGGGACAGGATCTCGGCATCACGCTCGATCTCGAGGGGTTCACGGCCAGGGCGGAGGCGAAGGGGATCACCTGCTCCACGGACCGCGTCGTGATGCGTCTCGAGCCCGGAGCGGCGGTGCTGCTGTTCCACCCGACGGGGGTCGAGGAGCGCCGGGAGGTCGACTGGGTCGTCCTCGCCGTCCCGCCCGCACCCCTGGACGGGCTCTACTTCGCTCTGCGTGGGTCGGCACCGGAGCTGAGGATCGAACGCGTGGGCGACTGCGTCGCCCCGCGGCGCGCCCACGCGGCCGTGATCGAGGGCGACCAGGTGGGGTCGGCGCTGTGATCGCCGTTCTTCCCGTCCGGGCCGGAGAGCTGCCGGGCGGCACGGCGGAGCTGCTCGCCGAGACCGGGTGCACCTCGGCCGTGGTGGCGGGCAGCGGCTCGGAGCACGCGGCCCGCGCGCTCACCCGGCTTGCATCGTGCCCGCGGGTCCTTCGCGCCGAGCTCGACGAGCTCGAGCCTGCCGCACTCGCACGGATGCTGGCTCCGGTCGTGGCCGGTTCGACGCCGGCGGTCCTCCCGGCGAGCCCTGACGGGCGCGACCTCGCGCCCCACTTGGCGCTCGTCCTCGGGTGGCCCCTGCTCGCGGGTGCCTCCCGGCTCGTGCGCTCGGGCGCCGTCCTCGTCCGGGCCGGCGGGCGTCAGGAGGTCGAGGTGGAGGTGGCGGGGCCGTTCGTCGTCACCCTCTCGGCGCCGTCGCGAGGAGCGCGCTCGCTCTCGGCGCCGCGGGGGGCCGACGTCGAGCCCGCAGCCAGCCAGCCCGTCGAGGAGCTCGCAGTGCCGCCGGGAGCAGGAGCGACCGGGCCCCGGGGTGTCCGGAGCCTCGGAGTCGCCATGCCCGAGGCCGGTGCGGCCGACCTCGCCGAGGCAGAGCGCATCGTCGCCGGCGGCGCCGGGCTTAGGGGCGCCGATGCCGTTGCGACCCTCGAACGCGCCGGTGAGCTGCTCGGGGCGGCGGTCGGGGCGACGAGGGTGGTGACCGATGCGGGCCTCATGGGCCACGACCGCCAGATCGGCACGACCGGGGTGGTGGCGCGGCCGCGCCTGTACGTGGCGTTCGGTGCCTCCGGGGCGGCCCAGCACGTCGGCGGGATCGGCGAGCCCGAGCACGTCGTCTCGGTCAACACCGACCCGAGCTGCCCGATGATGGCGATCGCCGACCTCGCGGTGGTGGCCGATGCCCGGTCCACGCTGGAGGAGCTCTGCCGCCTCCTCGAACAGCGGCGTGCCGACCCTTCCTGTGGCCACCGAGGCGGCATGGCGGGACCAGTGGTCGAGCACGGTGCCTGAGCGCTTCGACGCCGTCGTCGTCGGGGCGGGCCCGGCGGGGTCGATGGCCGCCCTCGCCCTCGCCCGCGCCGGGCGGTCGGTGTGCCTGATCGAGAGGGGTCCGTACCCCGGGGCGAAGAACCTCTTCGGCGGGGTGGTGTACGGGCGCCTGCTCGACGGGGTCCTCCCAGGCTGGGCGGGCGCGGCGCCCATCGAGCGCTTCGTCACGCGGCGGGTGACGATGGTCCTCACCGAGCAGCAGTCCCTTGCCGTCGACTTCCGCTCGAGCGCCTGGGGCGAGCCGCCCTACAACGGAGCGACCGTGCTGCGGCCGGTCTTCGACTCCTGGCTCGCGTCCCAGGCGGAGGCGGCGGGCGCCACCCTCGTCTGCTCCACCACGGCGACCGGCCTGCTGCGAAGCGCCTCCGGCCGGATCGAGGGCGTGAGGACGGACCGCCCCAACGGCGACGTCGTTGCCGGCGTCGTCATCGCCTGCGACGGGGTGAACGCCTTCTTGGCGAGAGAGGCGGGGCTTGCCGGCGAGCCCGAGCCCGCCAACTACACCCTCGGCGTGAAGGAGGTGCTCGCGCTCGGGGCGGGCGAGATCGAGCGGCGCTTCTCGCTCGGAGAGGGCGAGGGCGCCGACTTCGAGGTGCTGGGCGCGACGGGGGGCGTCGCCGGGGGTGGGTTCCTCTACACCAACCGGGAGACCGTCTCGGTGGGCCTCGTCCTCGCGCTGCCTGACCTCCCGGGCTCTGGCGAGCGCCCGGAGGAGCTCCTCGCGAGCTTCAAGGCCCACCCGTCGATCGCGCCGCTCGTGGCCGGCGGCGAGGTGGTCGAGTACGGCGCCCATCTCATCCCCGAGGCAGGCCTCGCCATGGTGCCGACGCTCGCCGGCGACGGCATCCTCGTTGCGGGCGACGCCGCCGGGCTCTGCCTCGCGGCCGGGATCTGGCTCGAGGGCGTCAACTTCGCCATGGCATCTGGCCTTGCCGCGGGCGAGGCGGCGGCCGAGGCCCTCGCGGCGGGCGACGTGAGCGCCGCCGGCCTCGCCGGCTACCGGCGGCGGCTCGAGGGGAGCTTCGTGCTCGCCGATCACCGCCGTCTCGCGAAGGCTCCCCACCTCGTGCTCTCCGACCGGGTGCAGCAGCGCTACCCCGCCTTCGTGTGCAATGTGGTGGAGGAGATGTTCACGGTCCGCAACCCGAGCCCGAAGCCGGGGGCCACCGGCGTCGCCCGGCGCGAGCTTCGCAAGGCGGGGCTCCGGGTGCGCGACCTGATCAGGGACGGGTGGACGGCATGGCGGACCTTCGGGTGAGCGGGCGCGCCGTGCCGGCGCTCGCCTTCGAGGACAAGATCGCGACCACCGAGTTCCGGGTCGCCCCCGTCCCGCACATCACGATCGACGGCGACACCTGCCGCGGGTGCACGACGCGCGAGTGCGTCACGGCCTGCCCGGCCCAGCTCTTCGTGCCCACCTCGGACGGGGGCATCCTGTTCAACTACGAGCAGTGCTTCGAGTGCGGCACGTGCTACCTCGTCTGCAACAAGGAGGGCGCCATCACCTGGCACTACCCGGAAGGCGGCGCCGGCGTCGCCTACCGGATGTCGTGAGGAGGGTGAGCGTCTCGTGACGGGTCCGCTTGTCGCCGTCTGCTGGAAGGTCGTCGAGCTGCGCGCCGCCGTCGACCCGCTCACCGGCGAGGTCCTCCCCGACCCGAGCTCGCTCGCCGCCTCCCCGGCCGACGAGGCAGCGCTCGAGTGGGCACTGCGCTGCGCCGATGCCGCCGGGGGGCGGGTCCGTGTCGTGACGGCCGGGGATGCCGGCGCCGAGCCGGCGCTCCGGCGGGCGGCTGCGTGCGGGGCAGCCGAGCTCGTGCGCGTGGCGATGCCTGCCGGCGCGCCGAGCGAGGACGTCGCCCGCGCCCTCGTGCCCGAGCTTCGCGACGCCGAGCTTGTCTGGTGCGGCGACCTGAGCAGGAACCGGGGTAGCGGCTCGGTGCCGGCTTTCCTCGCCGGCCTCCTCGGGCTCCCGCAGGCTCTCGGCCTTGTCGCAGTCGAGATCGGCGACGAGCCCGAGGCGAGCGGCTGGCCGATCCCGCCGCTCACGGTGACGCGCCGCCTCGAGCGCGGTCGCCGCGAGCGGCTCCTCGTCGACGGCCGGGCAGTGCTCTCCTGCGAGGGCTCGGTGGCCCGGCTGCGGCGGGCGCCGCTCGACCGGGTGCTCGCCGCGAGCAGGATGCCCGTGACGCTCCGAGATGGTCCGCCGGCAGTCGAGCGGCCGGTCCGGGCGGTTGCCGTCCGGCCGTACCGCCCCGCCCCCCGTGTCGTCCCCCCTCCGACCGGGGTCACGGCCTCCGAGCGGGTCCGCGCTCTCACCGGCCTGTCCGCCGCGCCCCGGCCCGCCCGCGCCGTTCGCCTCGACCCGCCGGCGGCCGCCCGTGCCATCGTCGAGGCGCTCGAGTCCTGGGGCGAGCTCTAGTGAGCCCGAGCCTGACGAGCCCCGTCGCACTCGTGACCGGGGCGGCAAGGGGGATCGGAGCGGCGGTGGCGCGCCGGCTGGCCGCCGAGGGCTGGCAGCTACTGCTCCTCGACGTCGCCACCGACCTCCCGGCTCTCGCCTACCGGCTCTCACGTCCCGAGGACCTCGAGGCGGTGGCCGAGGAGTGCCGGGAGGCCGGTGCTCCGGCGGTGCTCACGGCCGTGGCCGACGTCCGAGACCAGGCGGCCGTTGACGCCGCCACCGCCCGTTGCCGCCGGGAGCTCGGCGGCCTCGACGCGGCCGTCGCGGTCGCCGGTGTCATCGGCGGCGGCAGGCCCGCCTGGGAGACGAGCGACGAGCTGTGGGACGCGATGGTCGGCGTCAACCTCACGGGCGTGCTCAGGCTCGTGAGGTCGGCGGTCCCCGAGCTGCTCCGGCGTCCCGTGCCGCGCCGGGGCCGGATCGTGGCGGTGGCCTCGGCCGGCGGCCTTATCGGTCTCCCGCAGCTGTCGGCCTACGTCGCGTCCAAGCACGCCGTCGTCGGCCTCGTCCGCTCGCTTGCCGCCGAGCTCGGGCCCGAGGGTGTGACGGCGAACGTCGTCGCCCCGGGGTCGACCCGCACGGAGATGCTGAGCGCGAGCGCCGCGCTCTACGGGCTCGCGAGCGCGGAGGAGCTCGCCGTCCACCACCTCGACCCCCGCCTCCTCGAGCCCGAGGAGATCGCCGAGTTAGTGGCATGGCTGTGCTCGCCCGCCTCGAGCGGCGTCACGGGAGCGGTGCTCCCGGTCGATGCGGGCATGACGGCCCGGTAGGCCGGCGCCGCGAGGGCGTCGGCGTCCCGCCTCGGCGCGAGAAGCGGCGCTGGCTCGGAGGTCGTGTCCTCCGCCAGCCCGTCGGGCACCCGGCCGGAATGCGACTGGGGCGCCGGCCGACACGGGGGTCTCCGGTCAGCGGACCGCCGGCGCACCTCGTCGCCCGAGCGACCCTGCTGGGGTCGACGGCTCCTTCCTGACAGGAAGCGCCGGCGGGGTTGGGGCCGGCGCGCAGCTCGGCCCCCGCCTCTTCGGCCGCCGAGGCGCCGGCCAGCGCAGCTGAGCTGAGCGGCGCGAGCCGAGTGGCACCCCCGGTGAGCGCCCGAGCGTCCGAGTCGCTTTGAGCCACGAGGTGGCCCGGAGCGACTCGGACGGTGGTGTGATCAGAACGGCCCGGGACCCGGCTGTCCCCCCTCGGTGGCCGGGCTCGCGAGGACGCACTGGCCGAGGCGGTCGCCCACCACGGAGTTGGGCTCCGCGATGCGCGGGTAGAGGCTGGTCTGGCCGAAGCTCGCCTCGGCGCTGTCCCAGACCCTGCTGTTCGCCGTGCAGCGGAGGCTGCCGACGATCGCGTTGCTCAGGATCTCGATGGCGTCCGGGTCGGCAAGCTGGTCCTTCGCGATCGTGACGTTGCCGTCCACGGCGTCTCGGGCGATCCCGAGCCAGCAGGACGCGAGGTCGCTCACCCTCAGGTTCCCCTTCACGGTGTTGTCCTCGAAGTCGGTGTACGGAGGCTGGCCGATCATCTTGAACACGCCGGTCGGCACGCACTTCTCCCCGCCACCGCCTCCCGAGACGAAGACCCTGCCCTGGATGGCAGTGGCGTGCACGATGACGCTGAGCGCGTCCCGGGCGGTGATGCCACCGTCGATCGCGTCGGAGGTCGTCAGCTGGCAGCCGAACGCCGCTTCGCAGCCCATGATGAACGTGCCGCCCGAGGCGACCGTCACGCCCCCGCCGATCCTCCAGGTGGCGTCACCCTCGGGAGCCCCCTTCTTCGGCGACGGGTAGTTCCCGAGCAGCGCCGCTCCAGCGGCGACGGTGACGCGTCCGCTCACGGACACGAGACCCTTGGCCGGCCCGAAGCAGACTCCCTTCACGACCAGGGACGTGTAATGGCCGGGACTGATCGAGCCGCTGCACGTGGCCGGCCCGGCGAGACGGGACGTCTCCGCCCCGAGCGCGCTCGGGGCGACGACGAGGGTGAGCGAGCCGGCGAGCGCGGCGGCTGCCAGCAGGCTGGGCAAGGTTCGGCGCATGCCGCACCTCCTTTGGATGGGGAGTGCCACGTCCGGAATGGACGTCTCCGCCCCGATGTCTACTCGTTCCATCGAGTCGGTGCCACCGCTCCTAATGAGGCGACGGGCGCGCACTCTCGGCTCGGAGCGCCCGGCCGCGCGTGCGGGTCGGGTGGTACCGTCGGGTCCGACCACGACGAGGGCGGGTTCGAGACCGGGAGGGAACATGAAGGCGAGGGCAGCGATCCTGTGGGGGCTCCAGGAGCCCTGGAGCGTCGAGGACGTCGAGCTCGACGATCCCGAGCCGGACGAGGTTCTCGTCCGCATGTCCGCGGCCGGTCTGTGCCACTCCGACGAGCACCTCGTCACCGGCGACATCCCGATCGCCCTCCCGGCCGTTGGCGGCCACGAGGGCTCAGGTGTGGTCGAGAAGGTGGGGGACCGGGTGACGACCCTCGCGCCGGGCGACCACGTCGTCATGAGCTTCATCCCCTCGTGCGGCCACTGCCGCTGGTGCTCGAGTGGCCAGCAGACCCTTTGCGACCTCGGCCAGTACCTCATGATGGGCACGCCGATCTCGAACGGCGTGCACCGGATGCGGGCGCGCGGCCAGGGCATCGGTCCGATGTCGCTCGTCGGCTGCTTCGCCACTCACCAAGTCATGCACGAGGCGTCGCTCATCAAGATCGACCCCGACATCCCGCTCGACAAGGCGGCCCTCGTCAGTTGCGGGGTGACGACGGGTTGGGGCTCGGCCGTCCACACCGCCGGCGTGAAGCCGGGCGACGTCGTGGTCGTGGTCGGCATCGGTGGGATCGGCGCCAACGCCCTGCAGGGGGCGAAGATCGCCGGGGCCCGCTGGATCGTCGCCGTCGACCCTGTCGAGTCCAAGCGGGAGGCGGCCAAGCGCTTTGGCGCAACTCACACGGCCCCCGACGTCTTCTCGGCCTTCTCGCTCGTGAACGACATGACCTGGGGCCAGCTCGCCGACACGGCGATCATCACCGTCGACGTGGCCCGGGGCGACCTCGTGGCGCCCACCATGTCCCTCGTGCGAAAGGGCGGGAACGTCGTCGTGACGGCCATCGCCCCGTTCTCCCAGAGCCAGGTGAACCTCAGCCTGTTCGAGCTCACCCTCTGGCGAAAGGAGCTGCGCGGGTCGCTCTTCGGCGGCGGCAACCCCCGCTCGGACGTCCCGCTCCTGCTCCAGCTGTACCAGAACGGCCAGCTCGATCTGGACGACCTCATCACCCAGACCTACGGCCTCGACGAGATCAACCAGGGCTACGAGGACATGCGCCAGGGCAAGAACATCCGGGGGATCCTCTCCTTCGACTGAGCACCGGACCGACGGGAGCCAGGCGGTGCCCCCTCCCGGGCACTGTCCCTGGGCGAAGCCCGAGCGCTGGGGCTACGTCCTCGATCGGCACGTCCGCCGCATTGCCCACCCTCGAGGGCTCACCCTCCTCGGTGGCGAGCCGCCGCGGCTGTTGACCCTCGGGCATCGAGGCGTCGCTGCACTCGACGCCCTCTGTGCCCGCCCGCCCCGCCCTCTTCCAGATGGTGCCGCCGAGCTGGCGCGCCGCCTCGTCGACGGAGCGCTTCTTCACCCGGTTCCCCTCGACGCCGCGTCCTGCGGCTCGCCGCCCCCCGGCGAGCTTGGCGGCGCCGTGCCCTGCGGCTGCTTCAGGCTCGCGGCCGTCGTGCCCGCGCACGCCCCGCCGCCGGGGCTCAGCTCGCTCGTGCGGGGGCTCACGGCCCGGGGTGTGCCGGTCCAGGTCGTG
>DATGKK010000088.1:0-18112 GCA_035294725.1 Acidimicrobiales bacterium
GGCGTCTCGAGGTAGAAGAACATCGCATCGAGGCCGCTCAGTCGCTGCATGGTCGTCCCCTTCCCGGGCACTCGGGCCGCGAGCCTCCCAGCGTAGCGACGGCCCGCCGTGCCGGTGTGGGGCCGCTCGCGGCTCTCCTCACCGGGAGCGGGGTGGTGAGCTCTTTGTCGCCGGCCCGTTCCGGCGAGGCCCCGGTTCGCGGGACAGCCACCATCGAGCCGAGCTTGCCAAGCCGACGGCTGATCGGAAAATCATGCGTGAGTACTGCACCGATGTGGGCGCGCGAGACCGGGGAGCGGGGCTGGGCCCCGCTCGGGACGAAGTCCCGACGTTCAAGCTGCCGAAGCGAGCGTGACTTGATGCCCGAGCGCGATGAGCTGGCGGACGAGGTCCCGGGTGCGGCGGTCCTTGTTGATGCGGCGCTCATAGAAGTCCGAGCCGAGGTCGATGAATCGGGCGTTCGGGTCGTCGATCAGGTGCCAGACGACGACCAGGATGGAGCGGGCGACCGCGACGAGCGCGCGCTGGCGGCCTCGGCGGCGCACGAGACGTCGGTAGCGCTCGCCCAAGAAGGTGTCGGTCTTCGCGGCCGCGGAGGCGACCTCGCCGAGCACGCCCTTCAGGTACGGGTTGCCCTTGCCAGTCTTGCCGCCTCGGCTCCGTGGTCCGGACTGGATGATGCGGGGCGAGAGCTTCGCCCACGACACGAGGTGCGCGGCAGTCGGGAACTGGGCCATGTCGAGGCCGACCTCGGCAACGATGACCTGCGCGGCGCGGAGGCCGACACCGGGGATCTCGTCGAGACGTTCGAGGACAGAGAGGCCTGGGTTCGCTTCGATCTCGCCGGTCTCGGGGTCCGACGGAGGCTGGGCTCGGGGAAGCTGGGCGACGAGTTGGTCGACTCGAGTGGTCAGCCGTTCGATCTTGTCGCTGAGCGCGTCGACCTGGTCGAGGAGCATCCGGGCCAGCTCGGCGTGGTGCGCGTCGAAGCGGCCGGTGAGCGCCTCGCGCAGCGCGGCGGTCTTCTTGCGCATCTTGCCGAGTGCCAGGTCGGCGAGGACCTCGGGGTCACGTTCACCGGCGATGAGCGCCTCGAGCATCGCACCAACCCGACAAGGCGCCGACACGACCAACACTGCCCGGGCAGCGTCATCGACCATCGAGACCTGCTACGAGATCCTCCGAAGCGGCGCCGAGGGTTTCCGACCCCGAGAAGCTGCGCGCCATCCTCTCCCGAAAGCTCGTCGTCGAAGGGCCCATTGCCGGGCGCCGGGTGGGCGCCGAGCCGGTGTGTCAAGGCGAGGCCGGCTTCGTCACCGCGCTTCGGCACCTCGAGATGCTCCAGTCCCTCGCCGCACCTGGTCAGGCAGCCACCCTCTACGATGCCGACCTGCCCGGCGGCACCTGCCCCTTCGCCGAGCTCTTCGAGCTCGACGCCGGCACGATCACCGCCCTCCGGCTCGTCGACGACCCCACCCGTTACGTCGAGTTGGCGGCCGGTGACCGCCGCGGAACCTCGGGCGGACGGAGCTCGCACGGCCGGAGCGGGCACTGCCCTGGTCTCGCTCGGGAGAGACCGGCGGGCGTCCGCAGCCAGGCCGTCAGGACCGTCCCGTTGCGGTTCAGGCCACCCCGGTGTGGCCGAAGCCGCCGTCGGCCCGCTCGCTCGCGCCGAGCGTCTCGTACTCCACGAGGGCCACCTGTTCGACGCGCACGACGACGAGCTGCGCCACCCGGTCCCCGACGTGGACCTCGAAGTCGGCCCGGGGATCGTGGTTGACGAGGATGACCCCGATCTCGCCCCGGTAGCCGGAGTCGATGAGCCCTGGCGAGTTGAGGCAGGTGATCCCGTGCGCAAGGGCGAGGCCGCTGCGAGGAAGGACGAGGCCGGCATGGCCAGGGGGGAGCTCCAGCTTGATGCCAGTCGGCACGAGGGCCCGGCCGCCGGCGGCCGGGACGGTCACCTGCAGCGTCGATCGCAGGTCGAGCCCAGCGTCGCCGGGCCGGGCGGGGGCCGGGAGCGGTGAGGCGCGATCGACCCGCACGGCGGGGACCTCGAGCACGACCGCACCGTAGCTGAGAGGGCGGCCGCCGGCACCGGGCGGCTCGCCTCGCCAGCAGGTGCCAGGGGTCGTTACGATCCCCGCCCGTGCTGGTGTGGATGGATCTCGAGATGACGGGGCTCGATCCCGAGCGCCACGTCATCGTCGAGATCGCCACCCTCGTCACCGACGACGACCTCACGATCGTGGCCGAGGGACCGGACCTCGTCATCGCCGCCCCGGAGGCACAGCTCGCCGGGATGGAGGAGGTCGTCCGGCGCATGCACACGACCTCCGGGCTGCTCGAGGCGATCCGGGGTTCCACGACGACCCTCGAGGAGGCGGGCCGGGCCACGCTCGAATTCCTCCGCCAGCACGTGCCGGCCGGCGAGACCCCGCTCTGCGGCAACTCCATCGCCGTCGACCGCAGCTTCCTCAAGATCCACCTGCCCGAGCTCGACGCCCACTTCCACTACCGCAGCATCGACGTCTCGACGGTGAAGGAGCTCTGCCGGCGGTGGAACCCGCCGCTGTACGCCGCCCGTCCCCACAAAGCGACCGCGCACCGCGCCCTCGACGACATCCGTGAGAGCGTGGCCGAGCTCGTCTACTACAAGGAGAACTTCATGCGGATGGGAACTGCCGCCGGCAGCGAGGCCGGCCGGGAGCCCGAGGGGGACCGGGGGGACGGGCCCGGCGCCGCGGGCACGGCCGGCTGGTGAGCGAGCACAAGCCTGCTCAGGACGCGAGCACGGCGCCTCGGCCGCGACGCCAAGAGCAGGAGCCGGCGTCCGAGGAGATCGCCGAGGTCGCCCCCTCGGTGCTCCGGCTCCAGATCCCGATCAACTTCACCGGGCTCGGCCACGTGAACTCCTACGCCCTCGTCGACGACCGGGGTGCTGCCGTGGTCGACGCGGGGCTCCCCGGAGCAGCGACCTGGTCCGCCCTCCGCCAGCGGCTCTCTGACGCCGGCATCGGCCTTCGGCGGGTCCACACGGTCGCCGTCACCCACTCCCACCCGGACCACTTCGGATCAGCCGGCCGCCTTGCCCACGCGGCGGGCGCCTCGCTCGTCGCCGAGCGCCGTTTCCACACCTGGTTCGAGCGCCAGCCGCCGGCGGGCGGGCCCCCCTATGCACCGACCCACGGTCACTCCCACGAGGCGGTCGGGAGCTCCGCTCCCGGCGGGACCGGTGATCTCGAGGGGGCCGAGGAGGACGACACGGGCTACCTCGGCATGATGAGGAGCCGCCGCACGCCCTGGGGCGGGCAGCCGTTCCCCTCGAGCCGTCGCCAGCGCCTCGCCCGGCGGCTCGCCACCCGTGGCCTCCTTCCCGCCATGCGCCCTCCCATCCCCGACCACCGGGTCGACGACGGCGACGTCCTCTCGCTGTCCGGGCGGCAGTGGCGGGCCGTGCACACTCCGGGACATACGGGCGACCACCTCTGCCTCTACGACCCCGCCGAGGGCGTCCTCATCTCGGGCGACCACGTGCTCCCCACGATCACGCCCCACATCGGGGGCCTCTCGCCGCTCGCCGACCCTCTCGGGAGCTTCCTCGCCTCCCTCGCCCGGCTGTTCGAGATCGGCCCCGTGCAGCTCGTCCTTCCCGCTCACGGGCACCCGTTCACCGACCTTCGCCGGCGGGTCGACGAGATCATCGCCCACCACGACGACCGGCTCGACGCCCTCCGGGAGATCGCGAGGCAGGCCGGCGGCCGGCTCACGGTCGTCGAGCTGTCACAGCAGCTGTTCCGCCGCCCGCTGTGGGGGATGATGGCGGAGAGCGAGACCTTCGCCCACCTCGAGTTCCTCCGGCTGCGCGGCGAGGCCGAGCGCGTGCGGCTCGACGACGGCCAGCTCGCCTACTCGCTCGATCCCGACGGACGCTCCTCGGCCCGCGAGGCCGCGTTCGGGTCGTAACCACGGGCCCGCCGCGCGAACGGGACCTTCGGGACGAGCGGCACCCGCCGGAGCCACCCGGAGCCGTCCCGATCGACCGGCCGGGAGCCCTCGTAGCGCTTCAGGCGCCGGTAGTCGGCGATGACGTCGCGCGCCTCCCGGTAACCCTGGTCGATCAGCTCCTCGGTGCGGGAGAAGTCACCCGGGTCGAAGATCATCGACCCGGGCTGCTCGATCACCACGACGTCGACATCGTCGGGGATGCGGCCGAGGTCGCGCCGGACCCGCGCGCCGAGGGCGAGGTTGAAGGCGGAGAACATCGCCTCGAACGGCCGTGAGAACGGCGGCGCCGGCGCGTCGACGCGACCGCAGAGCAGGACGAAGATCCGCCTCGCCCCGACCGCGAGGGCGGCCGAGATCCCCACGTTGTCGAGGACTCCGCCGTCGACGTAGCGGTGGTCGCCGATCCGCACGACCGGGTAGAAGCCCGGGAGTGCCGCCGAGGCCATCACGGCATCGAGGGCCGGACCGGAGGTGATCCACTCCTCCCGCCCGTCGTCGAGCCGGCTCGCGATCACCAAGAGCGGGACCGGCGCCTCCTCGAGGCGCTCGAAGCGCAGGTACGACTGCACGATCCGGCGGAGGCCGTCCATGGAGAAGACCGACTCGCGCCGCTCGAGGAAGCGCCACGCCCCCTGGAACCGTCGCCTCGGGAAGACGTCGGTCGCGGCGATGCGCTGCCACACGTCGGCAGCGAGGTAGACGCCCTCGAGGGTCGGGAGCCCTGCGAAGGCGGCCCCGTTGATGGCGCCGATCGAGGTGCCGACGAACAGGTCGGGATGGATCCCTGCCTCGACGAGCGCCCGCATCATGCCGACCTGGACGGCGCCCCGGTTGCCGCCCCCGCCGAGCACGACGGCGGTCTCCACCGGTCGCGACGGCCACGGCGCCTCCGGGGCGGCGATCCCGCCGTGGCGGTAGGCGCTCGGGGCGAGGCCGTAGACCGGCATCTCAGCCGCCGACGGCCACCACGATCCGCCCCCGGGTCCGGCCCGAGAGGATCTCGCCGGCGAGCTCCGGCACCTCGTCGAGCCGGGACTCGACGGTCATCGCGTCGAGCAGGTCGACGGGCAACTCCGCCGCGAGACGCTCCCAGGCGCGGCGGCGGAGCTCGGTCGGGCAGCGGACCGACTCGACGCCGGCAAGGTCGACGGCGCGCAGGATGAAGGGGTGGACCGTGGTCGGCAGGTCGGCGCCTCCGGCAAGGCCGCAGGCGGCGACGCAGCCGCCGTAGCGCGTCTGGCGGAGCACGGTGGCGAGGATGGGACCGCCCACGGCGTCGACCGCGCCCGCGAAGCGCTCCTTGTCGAGGGCACGGGGAGGGGCGTCGGCGAGCTCAGTCCGTTCGATGAGCTCCGAGGCGCCGAGACGGCGCAGGTAGGCCGCCTGCTCCGGCTCGCCGGCGCGGCCGCTCTCCGCCGCGACCCGGTAGCCGGCCCGGGCGAGGAGCGCCACCGCGACGCTGCCCACGCCTCCCGCCGCCCCGGTCACGACGACCGGGAGGTCGCCCGCCCGCTCGGGGGTGAGCCCATGCGCCTCGAGGGCGAGCACGCAGAGCATCGAGGTGAGCCCGGCCGTCCCGATCGCCATGGCGCGGCGGGTGTCGAGCCCCTCCGGCACCGGCACGACCCAGTCGCTTCGGACCCGGGCGAGCTCGGCGAAGCCGCCATGGCGCTCCTCGCCGAGGCCCCAGCCCGTCACGATGACCTGCTGGCCTGGCTGCAGGCCGGCGGCCTCGGAGCTCACGACCGTCCCGGCGAGGTCGACGCCGCAGACCATCGGGAAGCTCCGGACGACCTTGCCCCTCCCGGTGACGGCAAGCCCGTCTTTGTAGTTCAGGCTCGACCACTCGACTCGGACGGTGACGTCGCCGTCGGGAAGCTCGGCCGTGTCGATCTCGCCGAGGCGGCCCGGAGGGCCGTCGGGCTCGGCGGCAAGGACGGCGCGGATCGCGGTCAGATCTCCTCCTTCACGAGCGTGGCCCAGGCGTAGGCGCCCACACCGCCGATCGGCATGTGGACGCCGTCTGGGTAGAACCAGGCCGGGTGCTCGGACGCAAGCCGGTCCCAGTTCGCGATGACGGCGTCAGGGTAGTGCGGCACCTCGCTCGCGAACATCGCGTTGTTCTGCTCCATCCAGCCGTCTGAGGCCGGCCCGTGGTTGGTGACGATGACGACGCGGCTCACGCCGTGGAGCACCGCCATCATCTGCTGGAACTCGGCGACCGAGACGGGGCCGTTCGTGCCGAGCGCCACGACGACGACGCTGCCGAGCTCGCCCTCGGAGCGCAGCTGCTGGAGGACGGCGACACCGGTCTCCCACTGCTCGCCGACCTCGGCGTCGACCTGGACGCCTGGTATGAGCTGTTGCAGCGCGCCGGCGGCGTCGATCGTGACCGAGTCGCCGACGACGGTCACCCTCCCGGCGACGAGCCCCGGCGCCGGAGCCGGGAGCGAGGAGGTCGGCACGGTGCCGCCCCGGGCCGGGCTCGTGCTCGTGCTCGTGCTCGTGCTCGTAGCCCGGCCATCGCCTCCTCGCCCCGAGCCGGTGCGGAGCACGTGGAGCCCTTCGCCGCTCGAACCTTTTGCCCGAGCGGTCGGGGGGCCGCCGCTGCCCACAACCGCGTGCCGATGGTGAGCCCCCCGCCCGGCGGCACTCGCCGAGGCACAGCCGGCGGCGGCAAGGGCGAGGACCGTGAGCAGGGCGATCAGACGAGCCCGCGTCGGGCACCGGCGCGCGCGCGGGCGAGGCCGGTGGAGGCTTCCTCGTTGGGTTCGGGCGCTCGATGTCATTCTCGCGGGTGTCCGAGCCGGTCGGACCCGCTCCATCCTACGATGGGCCATGACCTTGAACGGGCCGGCCATGCCGTCGAGCGGCGGCGTCAACCAGCGAGCCCTCGTGAAGATGACGCCTGCCGAGGTTGACGCGTTCGTCGAGTCGAGCCGGACGATGACGATGTGCACGATCAACCACGACGGCACGATCCATGCCGTCGCGATGTGGTTCGGCTTCCTCGAGGGCTGCATCGCCGTCGAGACGAAGGCAAAGTCCCAAAAGGCGCTGAACCTCCGGCGCAACCCGGCGATGACGGTGCTCATGGAGGCCGGCGAGCGCTACGAGGAGCTCCGCGGCGTCGAGCTCGTCGGCAAGGGGGAGATCGTCGAGGACCCCGAACGGCTGCTCGTGCTCGGCCGAAGCGTCTTCGAGAGGTACTACGGACCGTTCACCGACGAGGCGCGGCCGTTCGTCGAGGCGATGCTGAACAAGCGGATCGTCGTCAAGCTCCACGTGGAGCGGACCGTGAGCTGGGACCACCGCAAGCTCGGGTGAGCCCGGCTCGCGAGCCTCTCGGTCACGGCCGGAGCAGCACCTTCACGGCACCGCTGCGGCGCGCGGTCGCGGCCGCGAGGACGGCGGACCTCCACTGCTCGAGCGGGAAGCGGTGGGTGACGAGCGCCGTGAGGTCAAAGCCCGACGCCGCCCAGCCGAGGTAGTGCTCGAAGGCGTGCTGGCGGACCCCGCCCACCTCCTCGACACCGAAGGCGTTCGAGCCGACGACGCGCACCTCCTTGAAGTACAGGAGCGTCCACTCGAACCGGCCTGGCGGCTCCACCCCCGAGACGACGAGCGAGCCGCCGGTCTCGACGAGGCGGAGCGAGGTCTCGACGGTCTCGGTGCTCCCGACCGTGTCGTAGACGGCGCACGGCCCGTCCTGGAGCCACGCCGATCCGCTCCAGGGCACGAGGGGGGTGGTCCCGACGAGCCGGGCGACGCTGCTCACGAGCTCGTCGGGCGAGCTCGGCAGCACCTCGTCGGCGCCAAGCCGGCGGGCGAGCGCCGCCCGCGGCCCGGGGCGGGTCGCCGCCCAGACGGGCGAAGCCGGGTAGAGGCGCTTGGAGAGCGCGATCGCAGCGAGCGCGAGCGTGCCCGAGCCGTAGACGAGCACGGGGGCACCGGCGCGAGGGGGCGCGAGGAGCAGCGTGCGCAGCGAGACGCTCACGGGGTCCGCCAGCACGGCGGCCTCATCCGGCACATTGTCGGGCACGCCGAACAGCTGGCTCTCGTGGGCGAGGAAGCGATCGGCGTGAGCCCCCCTCGCGCCCGAGCAGTTGCCGAGGTGCAGCGATGGGGGGAGCGCTCCGGTCGCGAAGCTCCGGCACCAGGGGTACCGGCCCGCCGCGCAGGCGTCGCAGGGCGGCGCCACGCCTCGCGGCCCGCAAGAGAGCCAGGGGTTGAGCACGACCCGCTCGCCGGTGTCGAGGCGGCGGGCGACGGCCTCGTGGCCGAGCACGTGCGGGAATGAGACGAGCGCCGTGAGGGGGTTGTCCCGGCGGCCGTTCAGCACGATCTGCTTGACGTCGGAGCCACACAGGCCGCTCAAGATCGTCTCGCAGGCGACCCACCCCGGGCCGGGCGGCTCCGGCTCCGGCAGCTGTTCGAGGCGCACCGGAGCCCATGGCGCCACGAAGCCGCGCTCGTCGAGCGATCCGGAGATCTTGGCGAGCGCCTCGCGCGGCAGGTCATGGCGGAACACGAGCCCTCTCATGGCGGCCGACTCTAGGCGTCCGGTCCAGCTCACGGCGGTGGGGGGTCCGCCGTCCCGACCCGCGTCGATGCGGCGCCGCCTCTTCGAGCCAAGGGCTCGAGGTCCAGACGACTCCTCAGCATCGTCTCAGAGATCTCCCAGCGTCGCAGGCAATGATGGAGGGAGACGACGAAGATCGCGACAGGAGCACAGGACCAGTCATGGACACGAACCCCTTCGAGGAGAACACCGGCGACAGCGGTTCGGAGCTGGACGACGAGGTGTGGGCGCCTCCGCCCGAGCAAGGCGCCGCCGCAAGGAGGGAGCCGGGAGCGCACGCGGCATTCGAGGTCCCGACCGATCCGACCCCGGTGGTCGCCACGCCGGCGCCGGAGGAGAGCCTGTCCTCGCCGGAGACGGCCCCGCCGGGCGCGGCACTGCCCCCCTACGCGGCCGTGCCCCCCTACGGATGGGCGGCTCCCTACCCGGGCAGCCCACCCGAGGAGCCAGCGCCGGCCCCGACGGCACCCTTTGCGCCTCCCACCTACCCGCCGCCCTACGGGCCCACCACCTACGCCGTCCCGGGTGCCGCCGCCGATGGCGGTGCTCCCCCGCCTGGAGGGCCTCAGCCGGCGGCGCGGACCCGCTGGCGGAGGGTGGCCGCCGGAGCCGCCGTGGCGCTGCTCGTCGCCGGCGCCGCGGCGGTCGGTGTCGCCATCGGCCGGAGCAACAGCCCGAACAGCGGGGAGACGGCCTCGGCGGGCACGACCGGGCTCCAGAAGATCCCGCAGCCGGCGAGCTCCAAGGGCGCCGCCAGCGAGAAGCTCAACGTGGCCGCCATCGCAAGGAAGATCGACCCGGCCACTGTCGACATCACCTCGGTGCTGAGCCTCCAGGGCGCGGAGGCTGAGGGAACCGGGATCGTGCTCACCTCGAACGGGGAGGTGCTCACGAACAACCACGTGATCGCCGGCGCAACCTCGATCACGGCCCAGGTCGACGGCACGGGGCGCAAGTACCAGGTAAGGGTGCTCGGCGCCGACCCGGTCCACGACGTGGCCCTCCTGCTGCTCGAAGGGGCTTCGAACCTGCCCCACGTGACGATCGGCAACTCGAACGCCGTCACCGTCGGTGATCCAGTCGTCGCGATCGGGAACGCCCTCGGCCTCGGCGGGACTCCCACGGTGACGAGCGGGATCGTCTCGGCCCTTGGGCGCTCGATCACGGCCGAGGACTCCGGCTCGGGCGCGACCGAGCACTTGACGGGCATGATCCAGACCGACGCCCCGATCAACCCGGGCAACTCCGGCGGACCCCTCGTCAACGCGGCCGGCCAGGTCATCGGGATGAACACCGCGGCGATCACCGGCAGCGGCACGCAGTCGGCCTCCGACATCGGGTTCGCGATCCCGATCGACCGGGCGATCAGGATCGCCACCGACATCCAAGAGCACCGGGCGGTCGGCACCATCGTGCTCGGCACCCACGGGATCATGGGCGTCGACGTCGAGACCGTGGCCGAGGCTGAGACCCTGTCGGGCGGGGGCTTCACCCCGCCGGTCTCCTACGGCGCCGTCGTCTACCAGGTGCTCGCCGGGTCGCCCGCCGCCCAGGCGGGGCTTGCGAGCGGCGACGTGATCGTGGCCTTCGACGGCCGGCGGGTCGCGACGATCACAGCGCTCGGGAACCTCGTCAAGGCGACGCAGCCCGGCGAGCGGGCCTCGGTCACCTGGATCGGGGCGTCCGGCACTCGGCACACCGCGACACTCGTCCTCGCCCAGGCACCGGCAGTCTGACCGGTGCTGCCCGCCGGCGCGGCGGCGGCCGGGGCGGCGGTGCGGTCTCCCCCTCCCGCACCGCCGGCTCGGCCGTTCGCAAAGCGGCGCCGGCTCAGCCCGGGCGGCTGCGGGTGGCGATGCGGTCGCGCATGGCGGCGAGGCGCTCGGCGAAAAAGGGTTGGCGCACCGACCACAGCTGGGCGTCGAGCTCAGCGTCGACGGCGTCGCTGTGGGAGGCGAGGCCCGCCGCGCGAGCAAGCGACTGTTTGATCCGGCGGGAGAGCTCCGGCGGCACGGCGGCCGCGCTGGCGGCGAGCTCGCCGGCGGCCTCGAGGAGCTCCTCGCCGGGCACCGAGCTCCAGGCGAGGCCCCGGCGCACCGCCTCCTCGCCGGTGAGCACCTCGTTGAACAGGAGCATCGCCGCGGCTGCCTCGGGACCGACGGCCCGGTGCAGGAGCCAGGTGTGGCCGCCGCCGGGATGGAGGCCGAGCTCGGCGAACCGGCACTCGAACCGCCCTCGCTCTCCCACGAGGCGAACGTCGCAGGAGAGGGCGAGGTTCATGCCGGCCCCCACCGCCGGACCGTTCACCGCCGCGATGGTGGGGAGCGGGCAGCGCGCCACCCGCAGGAAGCCTTCGTAGATCGCCCGCAAGCCGGCGCCGGCCTCTCGGTGCTCTCCCGCCGAGGGGGCGCCGCCGGGCCGCGCGGCCTCGAGGCCGGCGAGGTCAGCCCCTGCGCAGAAGGCCCGACCGGCGCCGGTGACCACGATCGCCCCGACGGCCGGGTCCGTCGCCGACTCGAGGCGGTCGAAGGCCGCGACGATCTCGCGGACCATCTCGCCCGACAACACGTTGCGCCGGTCGGGGTCGCACAGCGTCACGACGGCGTAGGCGCCGCGCTCGGCTCCGCTCGTCCCGGCCCGCCGGACCCCTACCTCGACGAGGGGCACGGCGGCTACAGGTCCTCGTCCTCGTCGGCGAAGTCGTCGGCGGCGTCGTCCCCAGGCTCCGCCCCCTCGGAGCCGCGGTTGCCGAGCCAGGAGCTGAACCGGTCCGCCACCGTCTGGACGCCGCTGCTCGCCCGGTCGACGATGCGGGCGAAGCGCTGCCGGTAGTGCTGGAAGGCGGCGTCGAACTCGGCCGAGGGCGGCGGCTCCTGGCCTCGCCGCACGTACTGCCCCGAGCGGATCCGGTCGTAGTCGCCGGCGGCGACCCACGCGATGAGCTCCCTCACCCTCCGGACCGGGAAGGGGTGGGTCGAGTTCGCCTCGTCGAAGAACCGCGACCAGCGGGCGAGCGGGTCCCCCTCCTCCTCGTACTCCGTTGCCTGCTGGATGAACGCGTCGAGGCTCATGTCCCGCACGGGGCCGCCCGCCATCCGCATGAGCGTCATGCAGGTCACGCGAGGATCGGCGACGACAAGGGCACTCGCCCGGTCGCAGGTGAGCTCGCCGGCACGCCGGCACTCCATGAGGGCGTAGTAGAGCGCCCTCAACGGGATGCCGACGAGCGGTTGGCCCTTCAGGGCGGTCGACATCACGAGCCGCACGATCTCGGCCGCGGTGATGATCGCGACGTGGTCGCCAAGGACGTGCCCCATCTCGTGGGCGAGCACGGCGCGCAGCTCCTCGTCGCTGTAGGAGCCGACGAGGCCGGACGCCACGAGCGTGATCGGCTCGTGCGTGCCGACCGTGAGGGCCTGGCCGACGGGCTGGTGGGTGACGTAGAGCCTTGGCGTCGTCGCGATGTCGAGCGTGTAGGCGCACTGGCGCTGCATCGCCCAGACGGCGGGCACCTGGTTCTCCCCGAGCCTCACCGCGTTGCCGAGGTAGATCTGCCGGAGCCGCTTCTCGAAAGAGAGCTCGGTGACCTTCTTGATGGCACGGTCGAGGAGCGGGATCGAGTGGAGCGCCGCCCGCGCCGCCCGGTCGGCCGGGTGGGCGAAGCCCTGGGCGCTCAGCTCCGGGTACCTCAGCGCAGCCTCGATCGAGCTCATGACGGCCTCCTCCGGCACGATCCGCTCGACTGCGGACTCGAGCGCCGATGGTCCCAGCATTGCACCGCACGCCGCCGGCCGTCCGGCGCCCTGCCGGGGCAGCCACGGCGGATCGATGCCCGTACCCGAAGATCACGCAGCTCGCCGCAACCGGCAGCTTCGCCGCGGCGGGCGGGGACGCCGGTCTCCCTAGCCTGAGCCCGTGCCCGAACCCGGCGAGCGGCTCCTCGGGGACCGCAGCCTGCCCCGGCGGCTCGCCGTGCTCCTTGCCACCGAGCAGGACCGGCCGCTGCTCTACGACGACCGCACCGGCTGGCTGAGCCGAGGCGAGGTCGAGGAGCGCTCACGGCGGCTTGCGGGCGAGCTCTGCGCAGCGGGCCTGCAGCGAGGCGACCGCTTCGTCGTCTCGGCCGCGCCGTCGACCGGGCTCGCGATCGTGCACCTCGCCGCGCTCCGGCTCGGGCTCGTCGTCGTGCCGATGAACACCGCCTACACCGGACGGGAGATCGCGCACGTGGTCTCGGACTCGAGGCCGGCCGGCGCGGCGGCTGACGACCGGGCGAGGCTCGAGCTCGTCGACGCCGCCCCGCCCGGGCGGCAGCGCAAGGAGACCGGGGGGCGCGGCTTCGTGCGGGTCATGCTCGGCGTCGCAACAGGGAGGTTTGGCGCGGCGATCGAAGGGCGCGTCCCGCGGCGCAGCTCGGGCGAGCCACGCCTCGACGAGGCGGAGAGCGACGACCCTGCTCTCATCGTGTACACCTCGGGTACGACGGGCAGTCCGAAAGGGGCGCTCCTCAGCCACGGGAACCTGCTCGCGAGCGCCGAGGCGCTGCGGCGCGCCTGGCGCTGGACGGAGGAGGACCGGCTCGTGCTCCCCCTCCCCCTGTTCCACGTCCACGGCCTCGCCGTCGGGCTGCAGGGGACGCTCGCCAGCGGCGGCTCGGTCGTGCTCCGGCCCCGGTTCGACGCGAGCGACGTCGGCGACGCCGTCGAGCGGCACTCGGCCACGATGCTCTTCGGCGTCCCGACGATGTACTCACGCCTCGCCTCAGAGCTCCGCCTGCGCCGGCTCCGCCTCGCCGTCTCGGGATCCGCACCGCTCCCGGCGGACCTGCACCGGCGGTTCGAGGCGGCGACGGGCCAGCAGATCCTCGAGCGCTACGGCATGACCGAGACGCTCATGATCGCCTCGAACCCCTACGACGGCGAGCGCCGGCCCGGCACCGTCGGGTTCGCGCTCCCCGGTGTCGACCTGCGCCTCGACGAGGGCGAGATCCTCGTCCGGGGCCCCAACGTCTTCTCCGGCTACTTCGACCGCCCGGAGGCCACCGCCGCGGCCTTCGACGACGGCTGGTTCCGCACCGGCGACGTCGGGCACTTCGACGGGGACGGCTACCTCGTGCTGTCGGCGCGCAAGTCGGAGGTCGTCATCACGGGCGGCTACAACGTCTACCCCCGCGAGGTGGAGGACGTCCTGCGCTCCCACCCCGGGGTTGCCGACGCCGCCGTCGTCGGCTGGCCCGACGACGAATGGGGCGAGCAGGTCGTGGCCTTCGTGGTGCCGGCCGGCGACGCGGCCCCTTCCGAGGGCGAGCTCGGAGCCTACGCAGCCGGGCAGCTCGCCGGCTACAAGCGGCCGCGCCGGATCATCGCGGTGCCCGAGCTGCCGCGCAACGCGCTCGGCAAGGTCGTGAAGTCGGAGCTCGGTCCGCCTCGGACCTAGACCGAGGTTGCTCGTCCATCCCGAGGGGCGCAGACTGTGGGCATGACGACGAAGACGGAGGCCCCCGAGCGGGCAGCGTTCCACGCCATGACCGAGGGCACGAAGGAGGACTGGGCGATCATCGGGCGCCACTCCGCCGCGCATGTCGCGGGGCTCCCGGAGCGGCTCCTTGCCCACCTCCGGCTCCTCGAGGGCGACTACGGCGGCTTCGCCGTCGACCGGCTCACCCACTCGCTCCAGACCGCCACCCGGGCCGAACGGGCGGGGCGGGACGACGAGTACGTGTTCTGCGCCCTTGTCCACGACATCGGCGACACCCTCGGCCCTGCCAACCATGCCGACGTCGCGGCGGCGATCGTGAAGCCGTTCGTGTCCGAGAAGAACCACTGGATGGTGGCCCAGCACGCCGTGTTCCAGGGCTACTACTTCTTCCACCACCTCGGGCTCGACCGCGACCTCCGGGAGCGCTACCGCGGGCACGAGTGGTTCGACTACACCGCGGAGTCTGCGCCGAGTACGACCAGCCCGCCTTCGACCCCGGCTACCGCACCCACCCCCTCGAGCACTTCGAGCCGCTCGTGCGGGCGCAGCTGTCCACGGTGCGGCGGAGCCTGTACCGGGGAACCGACGAGTGTTAGCCTCCGCACGCCCGCCAAGGTCCTCTGGCCGGCGCCACCGGCCCCTCAGCGCAGCGTCAGCCCGCCGTCGACGACGATCACCTGCCCGGTGAGGTAGGGGTTGGCGGCGACGTCGACGATCGTGCGCGCCACCTCCTCCGGCTCACCAGAGCGGCGAAGCGGCGCCCGGGCCTGCATCGCATCGTGGAGCGGGCCCCAGTCCTTCGTCCACGGGGTCCGTATGAGCCCAGGCGCCACGGCGTTCACCCGTACCTCGGGACCGGTCACGTTCCCGAGCAGCGCCGTGAGGTGGTTGAGGGCGGCCTTCGAGGCGGCATAGGGGACGGAGCTCCCGGTCGGCCGAAGTCCGGCGACCGAGGTGACGTTGACCACGCTGCCGTCTCCCTGCGCCCGCAGATGCGGCATCGCGAGCCGGGTGAGGCGAAAGGGGGCGAGGACGTTCACCTCGAAGATCCTCCGGAAGGTCTCGTCGTCGACGGCGTCGAGGTCGTGATGGGGGATCACCTTTGTGACCCCGGCGTTGTTCACGAGCACGTCGATGCGCCCGAAGCGCTGGAGGGCGGCGGCGATGAGCTCTGCGGCCGAGTCCGCGTCGCTCACGTCGGCCCTCACGTAGGCGGCGTCGCGAAGGGAGGCCGCGACTTGCTCCCCGGCCTCCACCGACGTGGCCGAGTTGACGACGACGCTCGCGCCCTCGGCGTCAAAGGCACGTGCCGCCGCCTCGCCGATGCCGCTCGACGATCCGGTGACGATCACGACCTTCTGCTCGAAACGGCCCATCTCCGGCACCCACCTCGCTCCAAGTCCCGGCGCGAGGCCATCCGGCTCGCCGCCCGGCCGCCAATCTAGGCTGCTCACGTGATCCGGCACCTGAGGGCCGACGATTGGGACGACTGGCAGGAGCTGTGGCAGGGGTACCTGCGCTTTTACCGAGAGGAGCTTGCCCCCGCGGTCACGCGGTCCACCTTCGACCGCCTCTCGGCCGGAGCCGACCAGATGTTCGGGCTCGTCGCCGAGCGGCCGGGCGGCGGCCTTGCCGGGTTCGCGAACGCGTTGCTCCACCCGTCCACCTGGACCACGACCGCGTACTGCTACCTGGAGGACCTCTTCGTGGAGCCGGCCTCGCGCGGCACCGGCACCGCCAGGCTCCTCGTGGAGGCGGTCGCCGAGGAGGCCCGCCGCCGGAGTGCCGTGAAGGTCTACTGGCACACGCAGGAGTTCAACGGCCGGGCACGCTCGCTCTACGAGCAGGTCGCCCGCAACGTGTCGTTCGCCGTCTACGAGATGCCGCTCTAGCAGCGCCCCCGGGCGGCTCGGTCCTTCCCATCAGCCCCGGCGAGGCATAGGGTGGACCCTATGAGAGGACGCCTGGCACTCGGGGTCGTCGTCATCATCCTCGGCCTTGCCGGCATTGCCGTCGGCGTGATGTACGTCACGATGTCCGCCCACGCGCTGCCGTCGTTCATCCCCGGCCACACCGTGGCCGACGTGACCGGCAAGCGCGACAAGCGCGGCTACGCGAGCTTCCTCATCGGGGCCGTGCTGCTCGTCATCGGGATCGCCCTCGCCGTGACGAGCAGGCGGCGGCGCAGCTACGGGTTCTGACCCTCACTCGCCGGGCCAGAGCGGCTCGGTGACCGAGAAGCCGAGCTCGCCCTCCCACGAGTTGCGTGCGGCGACCTTGTCGACGGGGAGCCGCTGCGCGACGCCCCAGCGCCCGGTCGGGTAGCCGAACGAGACCACGCAGGAGTTCTCCCAGCCGTCGTCGGGGACGCGGAGGATCTCGCGCACCTCAGCCGGGTGGAAGCCGCCGAGCACCGAGGTGAGCGCGCTGCCCACGCCCTCGGCCCGGGCCGCGAGCTGGGCGCTCCAGGCGGCGGGATAGATCGACCCGGCTCCGCCGGCCGCCGAGCGGACGAAACAGAACAGGTAGAGCGGCACCTCCTCGAAGTGGTCCGCCAGCCACTGCGCGGAGGCCTGCACCTTGAGCAGGCTCCGGTTCGAGGCCTTCTCCGGCTCGGCCATCGCCTGTTCGAGGCGGTCCCGGTAGAAGGTCGCCCAGAGCGTGGCGATGCTGTCTCGGTACAGCGGGCCGAGGGCCGCCTTCACCTCGGGCGAGTCGACGAGGACGAACCGCCACGGCTGCGCGTTCCCGCCGCTCGGCGCCCGGATCGCGGCATCGAGGATGCGGGCCTGCACGTCGAGCGGGATCGGATCGGGCCGGACCCGGCGCATGGCACGCGTGGTGTACAGGGCTTCGCGGACGTCCATGCGAAGATCCTGCCAGAGCCGCCCCGCCCGTGCGCCCCGAGGCCGGCCCGGCTACCTGCCGAGCCGTTCCCCGGAGCCCGCCGCGCGACGGCGCAGCGGCGGCTCCACCTTCGGCGGCTGCCGGCGGGGCGGCAGGTCGCGAAGGAGCGCGGCGGTGGCTGCGGCGATCTCGTGCACGGCGCGCTCGAAGGGCCCCTCGGTGGCCGTCGAGAGCGAGCCGACCCCGCTCACCTTGCGGACGAACTGCCGGGCCGCCGCCTCGATCTCGGACGCAGTCGCCGGCGGATCAAGGCCGCGCAACGGGGTGATATTGCGGCACATGCGGGCGAGGCTACGCCGGTGGAGAGCTTGGCGGCCGGGACGGCCGGCCCGCCCGGCTGCCGTCACGAGCCGCTCGCGGCCGGGGGCTCGCCGGTGCCGCCTGGCGGTGACGTTCTGCCACGAGCGGCGGCGCGCTCCGGCGCGCGGGCGCCAAAGTCGCCATCCTCCTCCGGCACCGGGGCGCCGGCGCGGCGACCGCTCTCGGGTCGGCGCGCGAGCTCGCCGAGCGTCGTGGCCGCCTCGGCCGTCGCGAACAGGGCAAGGCGGTCGCCGGCCTTGAGCTCGGTGCGGCCATCGGGGAGCACCACGGTCCCGGCCCGCTCGACCGTGGTGATGATGGCACCAGGCGGCAGCCCGGCCTCGCGGATCCGGCGGCCATCGAGGGATGAGCCCTCCTCGACGACCACCTCGTAGCTCCCCGTCCCCGCCGCCCGGCCGCCGTGCGACTCCCGGCCCGGTCGCGCCGGAGCCGGGAGCTCGCTCGCGGCACCGATCCGCGACAGCGTCGCCTGCAGCTCCCGCCGGTAGGCACGCACGACGTCGGAGATGCCGAGCGTCCCGACCACCCGGCGCTCGGCGTCCACCACCGGGACCCAGCTCCGGCGTGACGCCGTGAGCGCTTCGAGGGCGACGTCGAGCTGCCGCGAGTGCTGGACGGGGAGGTCGGCGGGGTCGGCGAGCCGGGCGACCTCGGTCGAGGCATCGCTCTCGGCGTGGTGCTCGAGGCCGGCAAGCGTCACGATGCCCGCAAAGCGCCCCTCACTGTCGGTAAAGGGAGCCCCCGTCACCCCGGCCGCCCGCATCGAGCGCACGGCCTCGGCCACGGTCTCGTCGCCGGCGAGGACGAGACGGGGAC
>DATGKK010000089.1:0-23846 GCA_035294725.1 Acidimicrobiales bacterium
AGGTTCGAGTCCTCTACGGCCCACCAACCAACTCCGGGTGTTGTGACGCTTTCGTCGTTGCCTGAGCTGACCTGACGCGGCAACACGCCCTCTCCTGCCTACGGTTTCCGGCTGTTCGGACTGGACATCGAGAATGGAGGACGGCGTGCGCGTCACGAGCGTGCTGAGAGAGCTGCTCGGCCCGTGTATCGCCCGATCTCGCTGAGGATGAAAGCCCTCTCCATCATGCGCTCGAACGCCGATCAGACCCGTACGACCCGAAGCCCGGGAATGTCGTCGTAGTCACCATCTTGGGATGCCACCGCCAGGTCGTTGGCGATCGCCGTCGCCGCGATCCACGAGTCGTTGATCGGCATTTTCTTGCCAGCGTCTCGAAGGGCAAGGCGCAGAGTTGCCCAGGCATGGGCTACTCCTTCGTCTACTGGTAGAGGGTCGAGCGACGCGGCTGCGGAGAGGGTCTCTAGCCGTCGGGCTCGGGTCGGTCCGTCCTGCGCGGCGAGGACGCCGAGCCGTAGCTCGCCCACGGTGATGACCGACACGGCAACACGATCGGGCGGCCGGGAGGAGAGTGGTCGGTCCTGCTCGATGGCGATGAACAGCGACGTGTCGGCGAGCGCCACCAGATCGACGCGCTCGCTGGAAGCGGTCACGGGATCGGCAGGTCGTCAGTCGTATCGGGCAACAGGTCTGCCAGTTCTCGAGCGAGCCCCGGGTCGGCCCGCCAGCGATCGCTGTTGCGGATGAAGGTGCTCCAGGGCAGCGATCTCGGCCGGGACGGCAGTGGGCGCAGCTCGGCGACTGGCCGTCCGCTCACCGTGACCCGGAGGTGCTCGCCGTGCTCGACCCGACGAAGCACGGCGCTGACGTCGTTTCGAAGCTCGCGTGCAGGGATGTCGGTCACAAGGTCACTGTAGCATCTCTGCTACGCCGAGGTCGAGCGGGTCTCGGTTAGAACTTCGAGCCCTTCCCGCAACTCGACCAGGTTCTTAGGTTCGGACGGGCTCTAGGACCCGCCGTGGCAGAGGATCACCCCGCCGGCGGGGCCGAGGGCAGCCAGTCCAGAGGCGCCACCACTGCGCACGCCGGCGGCGCCTCGAGTTTGAGCGCGCGCCGATCGAGGACCAGGACCGAAGTACAAGGCATACGGACCGCGTCCGCTGCACCGTTGGCGCGATCAGGTGCAGCTTGGCGCGGTCAACGGTCGTTCACGGCGCGGATCAATAGGGCGCCTGCAGATCAGGGAACATTGGGAAGTGCCCGACGTTACGGGTAAGGAGCCGTGCGTTAGTACGGACGGCCGTGGCTGCGATGGCGAGGTCGGCGCTGTCGATGGTGTGGTGGCTGGGAAGCCACTGGCGGCCGAGGGCGCCTGCCTGGTGCGCGATCTCGGCGTCGACAGGGTGCCAAACCAGGGTGGACAGCAGCGCACGGGTGCCATCCTCTTCCGTCGGGCGCATGCCGGCGAGAACCTCTATGCGCGTGATCTCACTCGCATGAAGGACGCCCGCGGCTCGCTCCCGTTCGAGCAGGGCGCCAGCGCCTGAATGGCCTCGCAGGTAGTCGATCAGTATCGAGGTGTCCACCAGGGCGCTCACGGGCGGTTGCTCTCGAGCCGGGAGCCGGAGCGCAGTTGATCGACCCACGCCGCGCCCTCGAGCTCGTGGTCGTTCCAAGAGCCGAAGGCACGCCGCATCGCAGCGAGGTCGTCCTCGGCGGACCGCCCCGAGCCATAGACCTGCTCGACCGCGTCACGGATCAGGGATGAGAGCGATCGACCGGTCCGCAGGGCGGCGGCATCCAGAGCACGCCGTGCCTCGTCGGTCAAGGAGATCTGAGTCCGCTGCATGATGTAAGGTTACATCACCCCTCTGAAGGCGACGGGCGGCCGATCCCGGCACGCTCCGTTCGTGCCGTTCACGCCTGAACTGCTCCAGCTGGTGTCGCCGACTGCCCCGCTGCGTGATGATCGCCTCAGCGGCGAAGGCGAACCCGTCGCCGCTGGCCCGCTCCACCTCCGCCACCGCGGTCGGACACGCGATCGAGGGCTGTCTGCTCGACGAACTCGGACGGCCCGACGGGCGGAGAGTACAGCCATCCCTGGAACATGTCGCAGCCCGTCGCCTCGAGGGCCGGGATCTGGTTCTCCTCCTCGACGCCCTCGGCGACGACCTCGAGCCCGAGTGCATGAGCGAGGTCGACCACGCTCGCCACGATGACGGCGTCCTCCGGGCTCGTCGTGAGCTCGTCGATGAAGGACTTGTCGATCTTCAACCCGTCGAGCGGGAACTTGCGCAGGTAGCTCAGGGATGAAAAGCCCGTCCCGAAGTCGTCGACGGCAAGACGCACCCCGAGGTTCTTCAAGCGCCGGAGGATCCCGAGCGCTTCCTCGGGCTCGGTCATGAGAGCGCTCTCGGTGATCTCGAGCATGAGCCGGTTCGGGGGCATGCCGGTATCGAGCAGGACATTGCGGACTTCCTCGACGAGGCCCGGATCGGCCAGCTGGCGGGCAGAGAGGTTGACCTCCATCACGTCAACGATGGGAGCGCGCCGCTCCCGCTCCGCCTCGACGGCCCAGAGCTGATAGGTCTCGCAGGCGAGGCGGAGCACCTTGGCCCCGATCGGGACGATGAGGCCCGTCACCTCCGCCGCGTGGATGAAATCGACCGGGAGCACGAGGCCGTGCTCGGGATGCCGCCAGCGCACGAGCGCCTCCACGCCGACGAGACGCCGGTCGGCCAGCGCGAGCACGGGCTGATAGTGGACCTCGAACTCGTCCCGCTCGAGGGCGAGGTGGAGCGAGCTCTCGGCATGGTCGCGGGGACCGAGGCCGGGGCGCATCGACTCGTCGTACCGCTCGACCCGGCCGCCCCCGCGCCGCTTCGCGCGGGCAGCGGCGATGCCGGCGTTCGCGATGAGCTCCCCTACGTCCGCCGAAGGGTCCGGCGTGAGGGCCCAGCCGAAGCTCGCCGTCACGAAGATGGAACGGCCCTCCGCCTGGACGGGTTGGCGCAGCTCGGCCAGAAGACGAGCGGCGACCTCGTCCACCCGGTTCCCGACCTCCCTGCCCTCGAGGAGCAGGAGGAACTCGTCGCCGGCAAGACGGGCGACCACCTCGTCGGGCGAGACGATCGCCCCGAGCCGCTCGGCGACCGCACGGATCACCTCGTCGCCGGCCTCGTGCCCGAGCGTGTCGTTCACCGAGTGGAAGCGGTCGAGGTCAACCTTCATCACGGCAAGCTGGCCTCGCCCCTCCGCCAGGCGATCGAGGGCGTACGAGGCCAGATAGGTGAACATGCCTCTCGTCGGCAGCCCGGTCAGCGGATCGTAGAGCTCCATCCGAGTCGGACGCGAACCGTCCGGCCGGGGCGCGCTCACGGTGTCGAGGGCCACCGGTGCATGCGACGACTGTATTGCACCGGCCCCGCCGACCGGGGGATCGTCCGGCTTTCTCAGCTGGAGCTACGCGACGAAGGTGGCGGCGCCGCGTCACCCTCCATGGGACTTCGCGTGGCTAACCTGCGCGCGGATGCCGAACGACTTCCCTCACCTGGGGGGCCGACACCGCAGCGTCTACCGGTCGACGCGGCGACACCTGTTCGGACGGCGTCATGATCTCGGCTCCTTCGCCTCCTCGCCGCCCGGTCTCGCTCGGGGCCGCCACACCCACTCGGCCCGGCGGCGCTGGCCGAAGCGTGTCCTCGTCGGCGTCGCGTCGCTCGTCGTCCTCGCCCTCGTGCTCCTGGCCGCCGACGCGGCGTACGTCTACGTCAAGCTCGGCGACATACAGCGGGAGACGGTCAGCACGCTCGTGCCGGCCAAGGCAGGGCAGCCCCTTGACGTGCTGCTCGTCGGCTCCGACTCGCGCCAGTGCGACAGCGCGGCGCAGTCCGCCGCCTTCGGCAGCGCCACCACGGTCACCGGGCAGCGCTCGGACACGCTCCTCGTGGCCCGTTTCCTCACCGACGGGCAGGTCGAGCTGCTCTCCATCCCTCGCGACCTCTGGGTCCCCATCTGGGGCACGCACGGCTCGGCGAAGATCAACTCGGCGTTCAACGGCGGTCCCGCCCCGCTCGTGAAGACGATCGAGACCGATCTCGGCATCCCGATCAACCACGTGGTCATGACGAATTTCTGCGGCTTCCCCGGCATGGTGAACGCGCTCGGCGGGATCTACATGGACTTCCGCTACCCCGTCACCGACCGCTACACCGGCCTGTACGTCACCCACCTCGGTTGCCAGCTCGTCGACGGCACCGAGGCGCTGCAGATCGTGCGGAGCCGGCATCTCTACTACTACGCCGGCGGCCACTGGCATTACGACGGAATGAGCGACTTCTCGCGGATAAAGCGGCAGCAGGCGTTCTTCCACGCCCTGCTCGATCGGCTCCACTCGGTCGTCCCCGACGTGTTCCGGCTGAACAGCTTCGTCGACGCCGCCGTCCACGACTTCGCCGTCGACTCGACGTTCTCTCCGAGCGAGATGCTGGCACTGGCGTGGCACTATCACGCGCTCGGCGTCTCGGACCTCCACACCTCGACGCTGCCCGTGAGCGAGGCGGTCATCGACGGCCAGGACGCGCTCCTCCCCATACCCGAGGACAAGGCCGTCGTGGCGGCATTCCTCTCGGGGAACGTGCGCAGCTTCACCGCCGCCCTCGGTCGGCCGTCGAACCCAGTGCTCACGAGCAGCTCGGTCGTGAACCCCAATGCCCTCAGCGAGCCGTGGAACCCGCAACCCTGCAACCCGTGAGCAGCGGCGCCGACACGACCTCTCTCCGCCCGGATCGACGCCGGCCTGATCCTGTGGTGGAGGGCCCGCGCCGGATGTAGGGTTCCAAGATGGAACTAACACCGAGGGCGCCGTCGGCGCCGCTCCCCGCACTGCGATGAGATACGCCGACGGCCCCTCCACCGAGGTCGAGGTCCTGATCGACGCGCCGCTCGAGCGGGTCTGGGAGCTCGTCACGGACGTGAACGTGCCGAGCCGCTTCTCGCCCGAGCTGACAGAAGCCGCTTGGCTGGACGAGGGGCCACGGCTCGGCGCCCGCTTCCGCGGCCGCAGCCACCACCCGGCACTCGGTTCGTGGGAGACCACCTCGTGGGTGGACCGCTACGAGCCCGGGCGTGTGTTCGGGTGGGCGGTGTCCAATCCGGACCACCCCTCGGCAACGTGGTGGTACACGCTCGACGAGATGGGAGGGAGAGTGCGGCTGCGCCACGGTGGCCGGATGGGGCCCGCTCCCTCCGGTCTCAACCTCGCCATCGAGCGGGCGCCGGAGAAGGAGGAGCGCATCGTCGCCCGCCGCCTCGAGGAGTGGAGAGCGGGCATGCAGGCAACGGTCGACGGCATCAAGGCGCTCGCCGAGGGGCGCCGGTAGTGCGCGTCGGGGTTTCCATCGCCTCCCTCGCTGCGGCCGAGGTGGAATTCGTCACCGAGGCCGAGCGGCTCGGGGCGGACTCGGTCTGGTCGGCGGAATTCTGGGCAGGCGACGCTCTCACGCCGTTGGCCTATCTGGCCGCAAGGACCTCGACCATCCGTCTCGCCACCGGCATCGCCCAACTCGGCGCGCGAACCCCGGCCATGCTGGCCATGTCGGCGATGTCGATGCAGGCGCTGTCGTGCGGCCGGTTCGTCCTGGGCCTGGGTACGAGCGGTCCGCAGGTCATGGAGGGCTGGCACGGAGTCCGCTTCGACCGGCCCATCCGCCGAACCCGGGAGACGATCGAGATACTGCGCCAGGTGAGCTCCGGAGAGCCACTTGCCTACCGCGGCCAGATCTACACCCTCCCCCTCCCCGGCGGGGAGGGCCGGGCGATCCGCTCGGCGATGCCGGCGGTCCACATACCCGTCTACGTCGCTGCGCTCGGGCCGGCCAACCTGCGCCTCACGGGCGAGCTGGCCGACGGCTGGATCGGGAACTCGTTCTTTCCCGAGAGCTCCCACGTGTTCTTCGACTCCATCCGGGAGGGTGCCGCCGCGGCCGGCCGGGACTTCGGCGAGCTCGACCTGACCGTGGCGGTCGGGGTCGAGCTCACCGACGACGTGGAAGGCGCCGGCCGCCGCCACGCCGCCGGGTACGCCTTCACCTTCGGCGCCATGGGCTCGGCCAGGACCAACTTCTACAACGACGCCTTCGCCCGCCAGGGCTTCGCCGCAGACGTGGAGGCGGTGCAGGACCTCTGGCGTTCCGGCCGGCACGACGCCGCCCGGGAACGGGTCCCGATCGAAATCGGCCTCGGGACCAACCTGATCGGAACCGACACCATGATCATGGACCGCCTGCGGCGGTATCGCGATGCCGGAGTCACCAGCCTGCGTGCCGGCTTTGGCAACGGCGACCCGCATCGGCGGCTCGACGACCTTGCTCACCTGCTCGACCTCGTGCGCCGGGTCGAGGCCGAGACGCCCACGACGGACCGGGACCCTCTGTCGCCGGAGCAGGAGGGGCCAGGGTGAGGAGGACCGACACCTCTGCCTGGCCGTGCAACATCGCCCGGAGCGCGGCCGTCCTCGGCGATCACTGGAACATCCTCCTCATCCGCCAGGCATGCCTCGGAGTGCGCCGCTACGAGCACTTCCAGCGGACGTTGGGCATCGGCCGCAACATGCTCACCGTTCGCCTGAAGGCTCTCGCCGACCAGGGCATCCTTGAGAAGGTCCGCTACCAGGAACGGCCCGCTCGATTCGAGTACCGGCTGACGGACAAGGGTCGGGACGCCTACACCGTGCTGGCTGCGATGGATGCCTGGGGAAGGCGCTGGCTGGCCGGGCCGGAGGGGACGCCCGTGCTGCTCCGCCACGAGGCGTGCGGCAACGACGTCCACGCCGTCGTCGTGTGCAGCGCCTGCTCGCAACCGCTCGACGTGCGGGAGGTGACCTGCCGGCCAACCCCGCGAGCCGACCTTCCGGCCGCGTGTGTCGACAGCTCCACCCCGAGCGGCGCTACGGCGCGAGGGGAGGATCGCGAGCCCGTGTGACGGCCATGGAACGCCGGCGCCGCCCCAGCCCTTTCCATGGCGATCGTCGGCGACAACTTCGGCCCCTGCACGCGCTCCGCAGAGGTGGAGCCGGGAGCGGCGCCACCGGGGTGCGATCGCGAAGCTTGGCCGTCTCCCCGATGCCTCCACCGCGGTCTGGCAAGCCGGCGCCACCGGCACACCGCCACCGCGCAGCCCGGAGACCCGACCATGCCGGTTGCGCCGGGCGGGCTCCAGGCTCCCTGCTCCTCGCGGGCGCAGAGCTGGGGCTCATGACCCTGGCCATGGTCCCGATCGCGTCCGTTCCGACCGCTGCATCGCGCCTTCTGCACAGGTACGCCCGGCCGGCTTGGCACCGGAGCGCCGCGGCTCGGCTCAGGCTCCGTCCTGCCGGGCGGCACTCGAGACCTTGACGAGCTGCTCCAGCTTGGCCCGGGCGGCGCCCTCGTCGATCAGCGACGCCGCGAGCTCCACCCCTGCGCCGAGATCCGGCACGACTCCGGCAACAAGGAGGGCGCCAGCCGAGTTGAGAAGGGCGAAGTCCCGCTGCGGGCCGCGCTCGCCCTCGAAGACCGCGAGGAGGAGCGACGCGTTCTGCTCGGGCGTTCCCCCGCGCAGCTCCCCCGGCTCCGCCCTTGCGAGACCGAAGGCGGCCGCGTCGACCTCGTAGCGGCGCCGCTCGTAGCCGCCTGTTCCCGACCGGCGCGTCTCGAGCACGCTCGAGATCGCGACCGTCGACAGCTCGTCGAGCCCGTCGTGGCCGTAGACGAGCATCGCCCGCTCGGTCCCGTTCGCCTCGAGGACGTCGAGCATCCGCTCCGCCATTGCCGGGTCGCCGACCCCGATGAGCTGGTGCGTGGCGCGGGCCGGGTTCGCAAGGGGGCCGAGGAAGTTGAAGACCGTGGGCACGCCGAGCTCGCGACGGACCGGGGCGGCGTGGCGCATGGCGGGGTGGAACCGCGGCGCGAGGCAAAAGCCGATCCCCGCCTCGGCCACGCAGCGCGCCACCCCGGCCGGCCCGAGGTCGACCGCCACCCCGAGGGCCTCGAACACGTCGGCCGAGCCGGAGATGGAGCTCGACGCCCTCCCTCCGTGCTTGCACACGCGTACACCGGCGGCCGCGGCGACAAGGGCGGCCATGGTCGAGACGTTCACGGTCCCGCTGCGGTCGCCCCCGGTGCCGCAGGTGTCGAGGAGGCCCGGGCCGAGCTCGACCTTCTCGCCACGAGCGCGCATGGCCCGCACGAGGCCGATCATCTCCTCGGAGGTCTCCCCTTTGGTCCGCATGGCGGCGGCGAAGGCCGCGATCTGGGTGGGCGCCGCCTCGCCCGACAAGATGGAGTCGAAAACTGCCTCGGCCTCCTCGGCCGTGAGGTCCTCCCGCCGGAGGAGCCGGGAGAGGGCGCCGGGCCAACCCCCGAGAGCTGCCAGCACCTCTGCACTACTCGAGCCCGAGCCCGAGGGCCGACCGGCGGAGGGAGCCGGCGGCGTGCCGGGAGCCCCGCTCGTCACGGCCTCAGTCCCACCAGAGATGGTGGTCGAGCACGCCCCGAGCGATGAGGCCGAGCTGCACCTGTGAGGTGCCCTCGACGATCGTGAGCTGGCGGGCGTCCCGGTACCACAGCTCGGTCGGGTGGTCCTTCATGTACCCCGCGGCGCCGAGGAGCTGCACGGCGAGGCCCGACGCCCGCACGGCCACCTCGGTCGCGTAGTACTTCGCCATTGACAGGTAGGGCACCCACTCGCGCGTGAACTTTCCCGCGTCCGCGAGCCAGGCGGAGCGGTAGGTGAGCAGGCGGGCCGCCTCGATCTCGGTCGCCAGCTTGGCGATCTCCCACTGGATCCCTTGGAAGTCGGCGATCGTGTGGCCGAAGGCCGGCCGCTGCTGCACGTACTCCGTGGCGTACATGAGGGCGCCCTCGGCGAGCCCGATGCCGCGCGCGGCGACGATCGGCCGCATCGAGTTGAGCCCGAGCATGGCGAGCCGGAAGCCGCCCACCTCCCCGATGACGTTCTCGGCAGGGACGTGGACGTCCTCGAGCACGAGCTCTCCCGTGTCGACGCCGCGCACCCCCATCTTGCGGTCGAGCGAGCCGACCGACACCCCGGAGGCCGAACGGTCGACGATGAAGGCGGTGATGGAGTCGTGCCTCCGGCTCGATGGGTCGCCGGTCTTCGCGAACACCGTGTACCAGTCCGCCTGGGCGACCCCTGACATCCAGCACTTGACACCGTTCAGGACGAACCCACCCTCGTGGGAGGGGTCCGGCACGGCCCGCGTCCGCATCCCGGCGACGTCGCTCCCGGCCCCCGGCTCGGAGAGGCCGAAGGCGGCCCGCTCCGAGCCGTCGGCGATCCCGGGCAGGTAGCGCTTCTTCTGCTCCTCCGAGCCGGCGATCATCACCGGTCCCGTCGGCAGCCGCGTGAGCAACAGCATGAGAGCCGCCGTGTTCGAGTACTTGGCCACTTCCTCGATGGCGACGGTGAGGCCGAGGATCCCGGCCCCCGAGCCGCCGTACTCCTCCGGGATGCACAAGCCGAGGAGGCCGGCGGCCCGGAACTCGTCGAACAAGTCCTGGGGGTACTCGCCGGTCTCGTCGATCTCGCGGGCGCGGGGCTTGACCTTGTCCCGTGCCAGGCGGCGCACCGACGCCTGCAGCTCTGCCAGTTCGTCAGGAAGGTTGAAGTCCACGAAGCGAGGCTACTGCCCCTGATCTCGGCACTCCGGTGCCGCGCGGGCGGGCCGGGTGCGGCCGGACTTCAGGCCGACTTCCGGCGCTGGCGGAGGATGCGGCGCCGCTCCCGCTCGGTCGCTCCGCCCCAGACGCCTTCACGCTCCCGCGCGGCGAGCGCGTGCTCCAGGCACGCCTGCCGTACGGGACACGCGTCGCAGACGGCCTTGGCTTCCCAGGCCTCCTCGTCGGAGGCCGGGTAGAAGATGTCGGGGTCGAGCCCCCGGCATGCGGCTCGGCTGCGCCACGTGGCGTTCATTGCAGTCAACTTTCTGGGTCGGTGCGCGGCGCGAGGCCGCACACGGAATCGGGAGTCCCAGGCCGCGCCGGACGTCCACCCGCCAGCTCCGACCAGGGAACTCTGATTATCCACGAGACGCGAAGCGCTGTCAATACCCTGCCTTGTATGGGAGTATGATCCGCCACTTCCTCGCGTGGCAGTCTGTCCCTGTGCCACCCCCTCCCGCCACGGCGTTCCACCGCAGCGCCGCCCTTCAACGGCTCGCCGCCGAGACCTTCGACGTCCTCGTCATCGGCGGCGGGATCACCGGCGCCGGCGTGCTCCTTGACGCCGCAGCCCGCGGCCTCTCGGCGGCCCTCGTGGAGCGGGACGACTTCGCCTCCGGCACCTCGTCGAAGTCCTCGAAGCTCATCCACGGAGGCCTCCGGTACCTCCAGCAACGGGAGCTCGCGCTCGTGCACGAGAACCTCGTCGAGCGCCACCGCCTGCTGCACAACGCGCCCCATCTCGTCGAGCCGCTCCCGTTCCTCGTCCCGCTGTTCGGGAAGGGCGGCGTCGTGGACGAGACCGTGGCGCGGGCCTACTCGGTCGCGCTGTGGATGTACGACCTCGCCGGCGGCTGGCGGATCGGCAAGCGGCACCGGCGCATCTCGGCCGACGAGATCGCCTCCCACATGCCCACCCTGCGCCGGGACCGGGTCGTCGCCGGCTTCCTCTACTACGACGCGAGAGCCGACGACGCCCGGCTCACGCTCGAGGTCGTCCGGACCGCCGTGCTCGGCCACGGTGCCGTCGCCTGCAACCACGCGGCGGTCGTCGGTCTCGTCTCGGACCGCTCCGGGCGGGTCACGGGAGCAACGGTCGCCGCCGAGGGGCTGGCTCAGCCCCTCGAGGTGCGCGCTCGCGCCGTGGTGAACGCCACCGGCGTCTTCGCGGACGAGGTTCGGAGTCTCGAGCAGGGGAGGGAGGAGGCGACGCTGCGGCCGGCCAAGGGCATCCACCTCACGGTTGCGAAGCACAAGCTCCCCTGCGACGTCGCCGCCGTGATCCCCGTCCCGAAGGACCGGCGGTCGATCTTCGTCGTCCCCTGGGGCGAGCACACCTACCTCGGCACGACCGACACCGACTACGACGGACCGCTCGACGACCCTCAGGTTGACGAGGCCGACGTGGCCTACGTCCTCGGCGCCATCAACGCCGCAGTCACCGAGCCCCTCTCCCCCGAGGACGTGACCGGAAGCTGGGCGGGCCTCCGCCCCCTCCTCGCCCACTCCCCCGGCCGGGAGCGCCAGCCGAGCGCGCGCACGGCGGATCTCTCGAGACGTCACCGGGTCGTCGTCTCCGAGGGCGGCCTCGTCACCATCACCGGAGGGAAGCTGACGACCTACCGGAAGATGGCAGAGGACGCCGTGGACGCGCTCGCTCCTCACCTCGGCCGGCTTCGACCCTGCCAGACCCGCCGCCTCCAGCTGCGCGGCGCGGAGCCGCCGGCGCGGACCGGCGGCGGTCAACAGCTCGCGGCGTCGTGGCTCGACGAGGCCACCTCCGCCCACCTCCGCCGGCGCTACGGGAGCGAGGCGGCCGCAGTGGTCGGGCTCGCGGAGGCCAACCGAGAGCTCGCCCGCCCGCTCGCCCCGACGCTCCCCTACCTTCGTGCCGAGGCGTTGTATGCCGCCCGCTACGAGATGGCGACGACACTCGACGACGTCCTTTCCCGGCGAACCCGTGCCGTGCTCCTCGACGCCGCGGCGGCGAGGCAGGCGGCCCCGGACGTGGCCGGGCTCCTCGGCGACGAGCTCGGGTGGGACGAGTCCCGGCGCCGGGCCGAGGTTGCCCGCTTCGAACAGCTCGTCGCGCCGCCGCCATGGGCAGTGGGCGCCGCGGTCGAGCGAGCCGAAGGGGCGGCTTCGTGACGCCAGCTGGGGTGACCGGCGGTGTCCCGACGCCGCCGATCGACTGGGGGCGGCCCCCCGAGGCCGTGAGCGACCTCGTCGAGCCTGCCGTGAGAGAGCTCGAGCCCTCGGTCCTTTCCGAGCTCGCCGCCACCGGTGCCGTGGTCACCGCTGAGATCGCCGCACGAGTCGAGGCCTCCCGTGACTGGTGGCCGCTCGCTCAGCGTTGGGCGCTCAGGGGATGGGCCCCGGCCCGGCCGGCCGCCGTCGTCGCTCCCGCGACGGCGTCCGAGGTGGCGGCGGTGCTCGCCGTCGCCCACGCGCACCACCTCCCGGTCACCGCGGCGGGGGGCCGCAGCGGCGTCTGCGGCGGAGCCGTCCCCGCCTGTGGCGGGATCGCCCTCGACTGCTGCGGCCTCGCCGGCGTCGTCGAGGTGGACGAGGAGTCGCTGCGCGTGCGGGTGCGGGCCGGCACCTTCGGACCCGACCTCGAGCGGGAGCTGCAGGACCGCCACGGCCTCACCGTCGGCCACTGGCCGCAGTCGATCGACCTCGCCACGGTGGGCGGATGGGTCGCCTGCAGGGGAGCAGGGCAGTACTCGACCCGCTACGGCAAGGTCGAGGACCTCGTCACCGGTCTCGAGGTCGTCCTCGCCGACGGCAGGCTCGTGCGCACGGGAGCGCTCGCAGGGGCCGGCCCCCGCTCGGCGACCGGCCCGGATCTCACCCAGCTGTTCGTCGGGAGCGAGGGGACGCTCGGGGTTCTCACCGAGGTCGGCCTGCGAGCGCGCCCGCTCCCGGCCCACGAGGAGCGGACGGCCTGGTCCTTTCCCACCTTCGAGGAGGGGCTCGAGGCCCTCCGCCTCACCTTGCGAGCCGGAGCCACCCCGGCCGTGGTCCGCCTCTACGACGAGCGGGAGTCGGGACGGACCTTCGACCTCCCGGAGGCGAACGTGCTCATCGTCCTCGACGAAGGCGACCCGAGCCTGGTCGCGGCGTCCCTCGGGATCTGCGCCGCCGCCTGCGCGAGCTGCGGCGGCTCGGAGCTCGGCCGGGAGCCCGTCGAGCGCTGGCTCGAGCACCGCAACGAGGTCGCCGCGCTCGCCTCGCTCACCCGCGCCGGCATCGTGGTCGACACCGTCGAGGTGGCCGCGCCCTGGCGGGAGCTCGGCGGCCTGTACCGGGAGTGCATGAGCGAGCTCGGCGCCCTCGAAGGCTGCCTCGCCGCCTCCGCCCACGAGTCGCACGCCTACCTCGACGGCGCCTGCCTCTACTTCACCTTCGCCGGCCGGGGCCCCGATCCCCACGACGAGGCGTGGGCGGCGCGCTTTTACGGTGAGGCGTGGAGGCGGGTCATGGCCGTCACGAGGCGGCACGGCGGCTCGATCTCCCATCACCACGGCATCGGAGTCGTGCGTGGCAGGTATCTCGCGGAGGCACTCGGCGAGGGCTACTTTGTGCTCGAGCAGTTGAAGCGAGCCCTCGACCCGACGGGGATCCTCAACCCCGGCAAGCTGGGCCTCCCCTCGCCGTTCGGCCCGGCACCCGACTTCGCGGCCGCTGTGGTGCCATGACCGCCGCCGAGACCGGCCCGCCCGACCGGGAGAGGGGCTCCGTCCTCGTGGTCGACGTCGGCACGAGCGGTGTCCGGGCAACGGTCGTCGCCCCGACCGGCGCCGTGGCGCACGTCGAGCACGAAGAGGTGCTGCCGAGCACGCCGGCCCAGGGCTTCGTCGAATTCGACCCTGCTGCGACGGCATCGGCTGCCCTCAGGGTCGCAACGGCCGCACTGCGGCGCAGCGGCCCAGTCGCGACGCTCGGGATCGCGAACCAGCGCGCCTCGACGGTGCTGTGGGACCGGGCGAGCGGGGAGCCCGTCGGCCCGGGAATCGGGTGGCAGGACCTGCGGACGGCGGGGATGTGCCTCATGCTGAGAGAGCAGGGGATCCGCCTCGCCCCCAACCAGTCGGCCACGAAGCTCGCCGTGCTGCTCGACATGGCAGATCCCGAGCGGAGGCGGGACCTGTGCTTCGGCACCGTCGACAGCTGGCTGGCGTTCGTCCTCTCGGAGGGAGCCCTCCACGTCACGGACCACACCAATGCCGGCGTGACCGGGCTCGTCGCTCCCGACGGACGCTCGTGGGACGGGGGGCTGTGCGCCGCCTTGCGGATCCCGGCGGCGGTGCTCCCCCGCCTCGTCGACTCGGCCGGGGTGCTCGGGCCAGCCACCGCCCTCGAGGGCGCCCCGCAGATCGCCGCCCTCGTCGGAGACCAGCAGGCCTCGCTCGTCGGGCAGGGCTGCCTGCTGCCTGGCCGGGCGAAGGCGACCTTCGGCACCGGCGGCATGCTCGACTGCTGCGTCGGCGAGCAGCGGCCCGGGTTCGCCGCCCGGGGCCCGCACGGCTGCTTCCCGATCATCGCCTGGAGCGAGCAGGGCCGCCTCACCTGGGGAGTGGAGGCCGTCATGCTCTCGGCCGGCACGTGCATCGAGTGGCTCCGGGACGACCTCGGACTCATCGATCGCCCTTCGGACTCCGACGGCCTCGCCGCCTCCGTCGCCGACACGGGCGGGGTCGTGTTCGTGCCCGCCCTCCTCGGCCTCGGCACCCCGGTCTGGGACTTCGGCGCCAGGGGAGCGCTGTTCGGCATCACCCGCGGCACGACGCGAGCCCACGTCGTCCGAGCGGTGCTGGAGGGGGTCGCCCAGCGGGGAGCCGACCTGCTCGAGGCGGCGGAGCAGGACGCCGGCAGCGAGATCACCTCGCTCGCGGTGGACGGGGGCATGAGCCGCAACGGGACGTTCCTCCAGGCGCTCGCCGACGCCACGGGGCGGCCGGTGGCGCCCTTTCCGATCGCGGAGGCGACGGCGCTCGGGGCCGCCTGGCTCGCCGGGGTCGCCGCCGGCGTCTGGCCGGACCTCGCCACCGCGGCCTCCCTCGTGCCGCCCTCGCCACGGATCGTGCCGCAGCGGAGCACCGACCGGGCACGCTGGCTCGAGGCACGCGAGCGTGCCGAACGCACGGTGCCCGAGCTGTCGGCTCTCGAGTTCTGACCGGGGCCGGGCGCGGCCCCGCCGAGGCTCAGTGCGCCTCGGCGGCCCCCGTCTTGGCCGTGCCCGCCTTGCCCGGCAGGCCGATGGCGGCCGGGTCGAGCAGGTACCGGTGCACCTCGAATCCCTCGGCCTCGCGCGCCCGGGCGCCGAAGCCCCGAAAGCGCGCCTGGGCCTCGAGGGCCTCGAGGTCGACGATCCCGTTGCGCATGACCTGGGAGATGTGGCACCTGATGAGGTCGAGCTTCTCCTCGACAAGGCCACCGATGTTGACGAAGACGTTCGGCGAGAACGCCACGGCGGTGGGCGACTCGTAGCACAGCACCCGGGAGACCTTCCGGGCCGCCGCAATGGAGGCAACGGCCGTCGCCCGGTGGTCCTGGTGGGTGTCGTTCGGCGTGTGCGTGTAGACGACGTCGGCACCGGTGCGGGCGATCGCCGCCTCGACCACGTCGACCGCCTCCTTGCCGGCAGGTACCGAGCCGTCCTCGAAGCCGCCCCAGAGGAGCTCGGCGCCGAGGAGCCGGGCCGCCTCGACCTGCTCGTCGATGCGGGGGTTCTCGCCGTCCACGTTGTTGCCTTCGGTCATGACGAGAAGGGTGACCTCGTCACCCGCCGCACGATGCGCGAGCAATGCGCCCCCGCAGCCGATCTCGACGTCGTCGGGGTGTGCTCCGATTGCGAGGACTCTCATCGGTTGGTGCTCCTGTTTCGGCTGCCATCGGTTGCGGTCCAGGCGGCGGCGCTCGCGGCGTCGGCGCCGGCGAGCCGCTGCTGCGGCGTGCGGCGGCGCTGCCGCCAGATCAGCGCGACGCTGACGAGCGCCGCGACTCCGAGCCCGCCGATCGCCGGGTTGACCGGCATCGGGTCCGAGCCCACCGCGATCGTGAGCGTCGGCGCGTGCCCTGCCCAGCGCGCCGAGCAGTGGAGGCCGCCGAACCAGGTCGCCAACTCAAGGTTGGAGGCGGCGATGGTGAGCTGCCCATCCCTTCCCGCCGTGAACGGGCCGAGCCTCGCCGAGTCGGTCCCGCCGAGCCGCCGGGGTGAGGCGCCGCGGGCCGTGAAGCTCCAGGAGGCGACCCGGCCCGACACCGACCGGTGGGCGAGCAGGAGTGCGTCGACGAGCGAGGCGGGCACCGTCGTCGTCGCGCGGACGTCGGTCAGGTGGAACCGCTGCCCTGGCTCCACGACCTGCGGGGCCCTGCCCGAGATGGTCGCCTCGATGGCCTGGGCGCCGAGCACCGGGAAGTGGCAGAGATACGGCACGGTGAGCGTGAACGGCGCCGTCGCCGACGGAACCGTCGCCGCCTCGGCTCCCGATCCCGCCGCCGCCAACGCCAATGGCAGTCCGACTGCCACGATCGCGGCACGCGCGAGCTGCCGCCTCGTCCGCAGCCACGCCAACGGCATGGTGCTGAGCCTCAACTTCGTCCCCTCTCCGAAACGTGCCGGTTCCAACTTGCCTGCTGCCCAGACGACCTCGAACCGGTCACGACGACGTTTCGCCGAGCACCGTACATCGCAGAACCGGCGGGCGACACCCCTGAAGCGGAAGTATCACTCCTGGTGAGACGGCTGCTACGTAGGGTGCGGAATCGGACGGCATTTGCCCCATCCCTCCCGGGCGGCAGCACCGCGCGGCCGCACGCGACGACCCCGGTCGAGGTCGCCGGCGCCGGCCGCGCGCTGCTGTCGGGAGCCCGACGGGCCATTCCCCGACCGCTCAGGCCAGGCGGGCCGCGTGACGGTCGTGACGGCGCCGCTGACGCCAGATGAGGCCGGCGCCCACAAGGCCACCGAGGCCGATGCCACCGATGGTCCCGAGGGGGATCTCGTTCGACACGATCGGGACGGAGAGGACGGCGTCACTCGGGATCGGCGACGGCGCCGTGCACGGGATCGAGTACGTGGTCCCGAGGATCGCCGTCGAGATGGTGATGTTGCCCGGCGCGAGAGTGGCCGTTCCGCTCGATCCGGCCGTGAACGGCCCCACCGTCGTCGGGGATGCCGGCACCGTGACCGTGAGCGGCTGACCCGGCGTGATCGGAAGTGGCCCGAAGGGGATCGGCGTCGCCGCCGCGTTCAGCGTCGACGGCGAGGCGTCGGTCGTGTTGATGTCGAACTCGGTGACGGTGCCCGAGATCGACTTCTCCACGAGGTACAGCTCCTGGGTCACCGACCCTGGGATCACGGTCTCGGTCTGCACGTTCGTCAGGTTGAACTGGCTGTTCGGAGCGACGGAGGCCGGCGCGGTGGCGTTGATCGTGATGTCGATGCTCTGTGCACCGATGATCGGGAACGCGCACGAGTACGTGAGCGTGGCCGAGGTCTGTGCGAGCGCCGGCGTGGACCCGAGCGCGGCCACGCCGGCACCGGCCGCGGCGAGCGTCGCTGCCGCCGCAGCGATGCGGGCTGTCGTGATGAGGCGCAAGATGTGTTCCCCCTTCTTCGAGGCTCGGAGCGTGCTCCGGCAGGATCTCCGCCGACCGCCGGGCCCCGTCGCCCGCTGGTCAGCGTCGGATGGACTGCACGGTTACCGGCTGGTTACCGGCACCTGCGCCGTTGTACCCGCGGCCTGCCGCCGGTGTCCAGGGAATTCACTCCGGGCGCGCCGAGGTTCACCGAGAGCGTCGAGGGATCGAGCTGTCGTGTCCGAACGCTGCCACGTGGTCCGAGCGGCGGTCAGGCGGGCCGGCCCCGCACCGCGGCGGCCGCCGGAGCGCCCTCGTCGCGGGCGCGGGCCGTCTTCACCCACCGGTAGTCCCGGCCAAGGATCCCGTCGAGCCAGGCCTTCGTGCACAACGCCATCGAGACGAAGAAGAGAGGCAGGAAGTAAAAGAGCGAGCGCGCCCAGGAGCGGTCGGCGCGGGCTATGAGGAGGCCGCCGCCGAGCTCCATCAATGGACCGAGGAACAGCAGCATCCAAAGGACGAACAGATCGGCCTGGAACGGCGGGGACGAGAGGCCCCCGAGCCAGGTGAAGGTGAGCACGAGGCCGATCGCCGACACCATCGGGAGGTGGAACGACAGCAGGAACATCGTGGTCTCGACCTTCTGCGCGAGGCTGAGGCGGGGCGAGCGCCACACGGCGGAGCGGTACTCCCTCCACACCTGCTGGTGACCCCTCGCCCAGCGGTACCGCTGCTTCCAGAAGCGGCCGATCGTCGTGACCCCTTCCTCCTCGTCGACGGCCGTGACGTCGTAGCGCACCCGCAGGCCGGCAAGGATCACGCGAAGCGTGAGGTCGGTGTCCTCCGTCACCGAGGCGGTGTTCCAGCCGCCGAGCGAGCGCAGCACGTCGGCCCGCACCGCGCAGTTGGCGCCGCCGTAGGCGGGAAGGCTGTGCATCGCCTGCCGGCCGTACTCGTTCACGAGGTAGCCGGCGAGGTAGTCGATGCCGACGAGGAGCGCGATCGGCGAGTCACCGGTGTTGGAGATCTCGCAGCGGCCCTGCACCGCCGCGACCGACGGGTCCTCGAAGTGGCGGACGAGGCGGCGAACGACGTCGCGCCGGGGCCGGTGATCGGCGTCGAACACGACGACGATCTCACCCGTCACGTTCCTCAGGCCGTCGTTGAGCGCCCCTGACTTGCCCCCGCCGCTCCCCGGGGCACGATGGAGGACCCGGATCGGCCGGGTCGCAGCAAGGCGGTCGAGGATGGCTCCGGTCTCGTCCTCGGAGGCGTCGTCGACGACGATGATCTCGAGAAGGCCTCTCGGGTAGTCGAGGTCGAGCAGCGCCTGCACGAGGTGCTCGACGACGGCCTCCTCGTTCTTGCACGCCACGAGGACCGAGACCCGCGGCTGGTAGCCGGTCTCCACGAGCGGCGCGCTCAGGTCGGCCGGTGCCGAGCGGAACGCCGACATCGCGAACGAGAGGTGCCGGATGAAGAACGCGATGAACAGCGCCTGGATGAACAGGGCAAAGGCGGTGACCACGGTGCCGAGTCCGGCGAGGGCGACGGCAAGGCAGGTACCTCCCACCGCCCCGAGCAGGGCCCACGGCGCAGGAGCAGGGGCGGCGCGCGCCGGCACCCGCACCTGGGGGAGGCTCACCGGGGCTCCCCCACCGCCGTCGCGAGGTAGGGCTCGATCTCGCGCACGGCCTCGGCGAGCGACGCCACGCTGCGCCAGGTCCCCTCGAGGTCCGGCCGGTCGCGGTACTCGCCCGTGCGCACCCGAACCGCGCGGCTCCCGAGGGCGTGGGCGGCGGCCACGTCCTTGTCGGGCCGGTCTCCGATCACCACCGCCTCGGCCGGAGCGACGCCGAGCTGTTCGAGCGCCTCCCTCATCGGCCGCGGGTCCGGCTTGCGCCACCTGCGGCCGAGCTCGTCGGAGTAGACGACCACCCGGAACCACCGATCGAGGCCGGTCGCTGCGAGCTTGCCGCGCTGGCCCGGCACGTCACCGTCGGTCACGAGCCCGAGCGGCACGGAGGCTGCGAGGCGCTCGAGGGCCGCGGCCGTCCCGGGATAGGTCGGGAGGCTCGAGGGGAGGTGGGACCGGAAGGCCGCCACGAGCGGTGCCGGGTCGGTGGCGATGCCGGCGGCGGCGAGCGCCCGGTCGATCGTGTCACCCCGGTCCGACCCGGCCGCCACGGCGTCGTCGAGGGCCCTGCGCAGCGCGGCTCCGTCGAGACCCCGCCGGCTCGCCTCGGCGGCGACCCGGTCGAGCGCGCCGGCGAGCCACGCCGCCTGGGGGTAGAGCGTGTCGTCGAGATCGAGCAGCACCGCTCGCACCGGGCCCTCGGAGGTCCGCACGGGAGGGCCGCTCGTCATGGCGCGACCACCCCCGCTCTCGCCGAGACCGCGGAGACGGCCGGGGGCAACCCGGTCGCAAGCGCGGGCTCCTTCGGTCGGATCCGCTCGAGCACCTCCTCGTCGGAGAGCAGGCGAGCGACCCGCTCGCCAGTGCGCCCGTCGCCGTAGGGGCAGGGTGTCGCCGCGACCCGTTCCTGCTCGCGAGCCTCGCAGAAGAAGGCAGCGGCGCTGAGAGCGGCCGCCTGGTCGAGGCCGACGAGGCGGGCAGTGCCGAGGAGGACGCCCTCCCAGCGGGGCGTCGAGGTCCGCAGCACGACCACCGGGACGCCGAGGAAGCTTGCCTCCTCCTGCACGCCGCCCGAATCGGTGACGACAACGCGGGCCGAGCGGACGAGCCCGAGCATCTCCCCGTAGGGCACGGGCGGGAGGAGGTCGATGCCGGGGCGCTCGAGCCGGGCCAGCAGTCCCGTCGAACGGAGCCGGTCGGCCGTGCGGGGGTGGACGGGGAACACGACGGGGCCGAGCTCGGCGGCGAGCGAGTCGACGAGGCCGACGAGGAGCTCGAGGCGCTCGGGGTCGTCCACGTTCGTCGCCCGGTGTGCGGTCACGAGGACGCCGGCCCGCTCGTGATGTGGAAGCGCCGTGACGCCCATCTCCACGAGGAGGTCGATGACGGGGTTCCCCACGACCTCGATGGCCCTCTCGGGCACGCCTTCGGCGAGCAGGAACTGGCGGGCGAGCTCCGTCGGCGCCAGCTGGAGGGTCGCGGCGGCTGCTCCGACTCTCCGGTTCGTCTCCTCCATGGACCGCTCGTTGAACGAGCGGAGGCCAGCCTCGAGATGTGCCACGGCGAGACCTCGCCGCCGTGCCGCGAGGCCATAGGCCGGCACCGTGTTCGTGTCGCCGAGGAGGAGGACCACGTCGGGAGCGTGCTCGGAGAGCTCCCGCTCGGCCTGCGCCACGAGGCCGCCGAGACGGGCTGGCTCGTCGCCGCCGAGCTCGTGGCGGACGTCGGGGCGAAGGCCGAGCTCCTCGAAGAAGGCCCCCGCCATCTCGAGGTCGTAGTGCTGGCCCGTGGCGACCGTCCTCACCGGCAGCCCGCAGGCGGCGAGCGCCTTCACCACCGGGGCCAGCTTCACGAACTCTGGTCGCGTCCCGCAGGCCACGAGCACCCGGGGCGACCGTCTCACAGGTCGAAGACCTCCTCGAAGTACCGGGTCATGACGACGCCGGAGCGGTAGGTGCACCGCTCGGGCCGGACGCTCCCACCCCGGGCCACGTGGACGTACTCGCCGACCAAGTCGGCGCCCGCCGCAAGGCTGAGCGGCAGGCCGCCCGAGAAGCGCGGGTTCACCTCCGTGAACGTGGCGACACCCTCCGAGTCGACGAAACCCTGGACGTTCGCCGGGCCCCTCAGCCCGAGGGCGCCGAGCAGCTCGGCCACGTCGACGATGAGGCCGGGGTCGACAAAGGTCTCGCCACGCGTCGAGATCCCCCCTCGCGTCTCGAGGCGCCAGCGCGGCACGACGGCCACGACTCTCCCGTCCGGGGCCACGAGGGCGTCGGCGGTGAACTCCCGGCCGGTGAGCATCGTCTGCACGATGGGCTCGGGGACGTGGTGGAGGGCGTAGGCGAGCGCCTCCTCGTCCTCGGCCACGACGATGTCGCGCGAGCCCCGCCCGAAGCGGGGCTTCACCACGAACGGCCCCGGCACTCCGTGCGCGGAGCCGAGGTTCGTCGCCGGGGTCCTCACCCTCGTGGACTGCGCCACCTTCGCGAACACCCACTTGTCGATGCAGGCCATCACGGCGTCGGGATCGGGCAGCCAGGTCCGAAGCCCCGCAGCTTCGAGCTCGTCGCGGCCGGCGGCGAGGTTCACGAGCTCCTCGGCGACCGTGGGGATGAGCACCCCCGCCCCCGCGACGCGGGCCGCCTCTGCCACCGAGCCGACGAAGCGAGGGCTGTCCGCCCGCTGCAGGACTGCGGCGCCGTCAGCGAGGCGCAGCCCGACGGCGGAGGGGTTCGAGTCGGCCGCGATCACGCGGTGCCCGGCCGCCTTCAACCATCTCACGACCGCGACTCCGGCCGGGCCGCCCGCCCCCGTGACGAGGACGACCGCCGGGTCCTCGGCCCGCGGGGCGAGCTGCCACCATGTCGCATGGAAGGCGGCGTCACCCGCAGGGGGGCCCGGGGGGCTCGACTCGGCCGCGCCGCGGCCGGCACCTCCCCGGAGCGCTCCCTCGTCAGCGCGCTCGAGCTCGCGATGGGCCCAGAGCCGCAGCTCCGCGAGCGCCTCGTCGCTCGACGGCTCCCACTGGCTCTGGGCGATCACCTCGGCAAGAAGACGGCGAACCTCGGGATCCTTCTCGGCGCTCACGCGCTGGTGGAGCAGCTGGGTGAAGGGCGCGATCCCCTCGGCGGCCAGCGTCCGCAGGGCCGCCATGCGGGAGCTCGGGTTCGGGCTCACGAGGGCCGACGCGATCGCGGCCCGTGCGCCGCGGCGCGCCGTCGTGCGCCACGCCACGGCAGCCCCGACGAGCGCGGCACCGGCTGCGGCGATGCCGACCTCGGCCGGGGAGCTCACGTGCTGACCGGGTAGCCCGCGGGGCCGGCGAGGCCGGGGGCGGCCTCGGCAGGACCGCTCGGCCTGCCGGCAAGGGCCGGGTGCGCGGCCGGGGCCAGGCTCGCAGCGGCACCACGCCGTGCGGGAAGCAGCATCCAGAGCATCAGGATGAAGCCGCCCAGCGTGTAGGCGAACCCGAAGATGCTCCCTGCCCAGTTGTGGAACAGCACGAGGACGACACGCCCCGCGATGAGGCCGGCACCGATCGACATGTCGATCCGGAGCAGGTTGCCGAGGAACACGGCGGCCGCCGCGGCGACAAAGGCGGCAAGGCGGCTCCTCCCGCCGACCACGCGACGGGGCAACGCCATGGCAAGGCAGCCGAGCGTGAGGATGGACGCGAGCGACGAGCACGACGGGGCGAGGTAGACCCAGAAGGCCTGGTGGTGGGAGGGACGCAGCATCGCCGAGGTGCCATCGAGGAACGGGACGCCCGTGATCCCGACGAGGCGCATCGCACCCACGTCGGCCACGAGCTCGAGGTGGCGCACCGGCGCCTGGAGCAGCACGAAGGCAAGTGGCGTGGTGAGGACGACGAAGGCGACCCGCAGCCACACGAGCCAGCGTTGGCGGTTCACCTCGTGGTTGCTCCCGTTCCGACAGGGCCGGGCAGACGTCCCGGCGACGACACGGCCAGGCCCACATGGTACTGCCGGGCAGGTGACGGCTCGAAGCGGCCGCCTCGCAGGCACCGTGGGTGGCCCGCCGCTCAAGTCGCGGCGGCATGCGCCGATACGCTCAACTACGCCCGGCGCCGCCGGAAACGGAGAGCCCTCCAGATGAGCCCAGACGACACGCTGACGACCGGCGAGGAGCCGGCGCCGGCCATGACCTCCGCGCCGGCGGGCGGCGATGCCACCCGCCTTGGCCGCGCGCTCGTCCACAACCTGCAGAGCGTGGTCCGGGGGACCCCTGGAGCCTGCCGCCTCGCCGCGACGGCCGTGCTCGCCGGAGGACACCTTCTGATCGAGGACGTCCCAGGCGTCGGCAAGACGATGCTGGCAAAGGCGGTCGCCGCCTCCATCGGGACGGCGCTCGCCCGCATCCAGGGCCACCCCGACCTCCTGCCGAGCGACATCACGGGGATCAGCGTCTACAACGAGGGGACGCGGGACTGGGAGTTCCGGCCGGGACCGGTCTTCTCCCACGTCGTGCTGTTCGACGAGCTGAACCGGACGCCGCCGCGCAGCCAGGCCGCCCTGCTCGAGTCGATGGAGGAGCGTCAGGTGAGCGTGGACGGCCGGTCGTGGCCGCTGCCGGTCCCCCACCTCGTCCTCGCCACCCAGAACCCGGTCGAGCAGGCGGGCACCTACCCCCTCGTCGAGAGCCAGATGGACCGCTTCTTGCTCTCGACACGGCTCGGCTACCCCGACGCCGCCACCGAGGCCGCCCTCGCGAAGGAGCGGGGGGCTCAGCTCGCCCTCACACGCGTGACCGCGGTCGCGACCCCGAGCGAGCTCGCAGCCGCCGAGGAGGAGGTCGCCGAGCTGCACGTCCACGAGGCCGTCGCCGAGTACGCGGTGGCCATCGTGAGGGCCTCGCGCACCGCACCCGACGTGCGTCTCGGAGCA
>DATGKK010000090.1:0-2922 GCA_035294725.1 Acidimicrobiales bacterium
GTCCTCCGGCGAGGAGATGCGGTCGAGGATCATTGCCTACCTGCAAGCAAGTCGAGTGACCAGTCGGTCGCTCTGTTTGTGCACATGGTGGCAGAACCCTACCGGGAGCGTCAACGACCGGGTCCCCGCCGCCTAGCCCGACCGGGCGAGCCGGTCGGCGTCGAGGAGGGCTTAGTTAGAGCGCGGTCTCGCCCGGGAAGAGCTCCCGGTCGAGCAGCGGCGTCACCACGACCCTCCGGATGCCGCTCACGATCGCCCTCTCGAGGATCTCCTCGGCCCGTGCTCCGGCCGGCCCGCTCGCGCCGGCAAGGCGGCGCCGAACCGTCCGGTAGAGCGAGGTGAAGACCTCGCGCAGCACCCGCCCGTGCCCTGGGCGGCGCTGGGCGGCGAGCGCCATGAGATCGAGGATAAGGGCAAGGTTCGGCTCGAGTGCGTCGACGAGCGCCTCGTGCGCCTCGTCGGCGGAGACGCCGCCCTGCTTGCTCGCCGTCGCCTCGTCGAAGCGGTCCCCCACCATGGCGGCGACCTCGCGGGCCGCAGCGAAGAACAGCTCCTCCTTCGCGGCGAAATGGCGGTAGAAGGAGCCCTTGGCAACGTTTGCCGCCTGGCAGACGTCGTCGACCCTCACCTCCGCGTAGCCGCGGCGCGTGAACGCATCGACGCCGGCCCGCAGCAGCCGGGCCGCCGGGGACGTCCTGCCTCGCGTCCGGGAGCTCGCCTCCACGAGCTGCTCCCACATCTCGGGCCGGAAAGCGCCGCCCTCCGGCAGCTCGAGCAGCTCGGGCAGGATGGTGCGGATCGCTTCGACCGGGAGCTTGCGCCGCTCCTTCAGCAGCTTCACGAGGCGCAGCGCCTCGACGTGGCGCTCGTCGTAGAGGTGCCGGTTCGGTGCAACCTGGTGACCCGGAGGGACGAGCCCCGTCGTGATGTAGTACCGGATCGTCGACGGCGGGAGGCCGCTTTCCGCCACGAGCTCCGACATGCCGAACGTACGGCCCACTGACGGTCGCACCACCTTGGACAGTAGCCTTGACGCAATGGCACGCGTCGCTGTCGTCACCGACTCGAGCACGTGCCTGCCTGCCGAGATCCTCGACAAGCTCGGGATCATCACGGTCCCGGTCACCGTCCACCTGCCCGGAGCGGACGGCGTCGACGGGTCGGACCAGCTCTCGCACCGCATTTCCCAGGCCGTGGCGCGTGACCAGTACGTCCGCTCGACCCAGCCCTACATCACCGACTACCTCGCCGCCATCGAGGACTCAGGCTGTGAGGACGTCGTGATCGTCACCCCGGCGATGGAATTCGCGGCCATGTTCCGCAACGCCTCGCTCGCCGCCGAGCTGACCTCCCGGCATGCCGCCGTGGTCGACTCCCGCACGGCCGCAGCGGGTGAGGCGCTCGTCGTGCTCGCCGGTGCTGAGGCGGCGGCGGCCGGAGCCAGCCTCGCCGAGGTGGTCGAGACGATCGAGTCCGCCTCGCGCCGCGTCGACCTCGTGGCGACGCTCGCCACGCTCGACCCGATCCGGCGCAGCCACCGCGTCCCCGCACCCCTGCTCAGAGGCTCCGCGTTGCATGGCGTGAGGAGCCTGTTCCGCATGCGGGACGGCACGGTCGAACTGCTCGGAGAGGTCTCGGGGGAGGAGGAGGGCTTCGCTCGCATCCGGGAGGAGTACGAGCGTGGCCAGGGCCGCGACTCGGAGCGCTCGACCGTCTTCCACGCCGACAGCCCTGAGGCAGCCGAGCGCCTGAGCGCCCTGCTCGGCGAGGTGGACTTCGTCTCCGGCTTCTCCGCTGCGATGCAGCTCCACACCGGACCGGGAGTGATCGGGGCCGCCTGGCTGCCACGGCCGTCCCACCCCGGGCCGTAGAGCAGCCCGTCGAACATAGGTGTCGCCCCCGTTTCGAACGGGTAGCTGACGGTGGAATCTGGTGCGAAGCGGTAGCCTTTGGTTCCGCGCGGGAAGGAGCACGGTGAGGGCCGACGACCCACCGACAGGACTGAGCCGAACGACGATGGCGACCCGTACCGGCGCGCTCCAGCCCACCTACGGCAGTGGGGGTGAGCCGACGACGTCGACGGTCGTCACGGCCGAGATCCCCGCGGTGCCGGCAGGCCCGGGGTATGGCGTCCTGCTCCCCGACGGCTCCATCTGGTACCCCGGATCGCGCAAGCGGCTGCCGGCGCCCCTCCCTTTGCGCGTGGCCGTCTGGACTCTCGCCTTCCTCGTCCTCATCGCCGGCGCAGCCGACCTCATCATCCGCACCCACCCGAGCTGGGTCGATCCACTCCGCCGCCACATCAACCCTGCCGTCTCCACCTCTCTCGGAGGCGGGGGCTCAGGGTCCCACACCTCACCGGGAGCGGGGAGCTCGCCGGCAGCCGGCACCGTGAGCCTCTCGCGAACGAGCCCGCAGCCGAGCGGCATGCCGGGGGCCACCACGGCGTACACGGTCTCCGGGGCCTCGACCTTCGAGGTGGCGGTGAAGGCGAGCGAGCTCACGTACATGAAAGCCTCCCACCTCGTGAACGGCCAGGACTCCGGGACTCCTCTCTACGTGGGCTACGTCCAGCCGGGCCACACCGAGACGGTGACGGCGAGCGGGCCGGTCGACGTTCAGGTCGACGCCGGGGGCACTACGGTGAGCGTCCTGGCGGGCGGCAGGCAGGTCGGCACGGCCGCCACCCCGCCCTACGTGCCCTGGGACTTTTGGTTCCTGCCGGCGACACGTTCCTGAACGAGCCACGACCGAGCCGACCGCGACCCCCGAACCGCCTTCCTCCCCGAGATGACCGACGCCGCCCCCACCCCGATCCGCACCGACCGCAACCTCGCCCGCCAGCAGCGCTTCTGGACCCGCCAGGCCGTCTCCTGGGACCACGGCGCCGGTAACAACCCCGGTCTCGTGAAGGTCGTGAAC
>DATGKK010000091.1:0-9536 GCA_035294725.1 Acidimicrobiales bacterium
CGGCAAGGGGGCCCGGTCCGATCTCCACCACCCCCTCGTGAACGAGCGGCTCGCACCCTACGGCCTGCTCAACCACCGCCACACTCCCGAGATGCAGCAGGTGCTTGGGGCCGAGATCCTGTTCACCCCGCACCTCGCCCCGGTCACGAGGGGGATCCTCGCGACCTGCTACGCACGAGCGACGCCGACCTCGCCGCTGCGCTCCTCCGAGGAGGCCGTCGACGTCCTGCGTGAGGCGTACTCGAACGAGCCGTTCGTCAACGTGACGGACGGCATCGTCTCCACCGCCGACGCCTACGGCTCCAACGTCGCCCACCTGACGGCCCGGGCCGACCCTCGGACGGGATGGGTCGTGGTGCTGGCCGCCATCGACAACCTCGTGAAGGGGGGATCGGGACAGGCGATCCAGGCGGCGAACCTCGCCCTCGGCCTGCCAGAGACGGCCGGCCTGCCCCTCGCCGGGCTGGCGCCGTGAGGAGGAGGGGCTCCATCCTGAAGGTGACCGGCCAGGGAGGCGCCGAGTGATCCCAGCCGGCTTCGCCGCCCAGGGCCTCGCCTCGGGGATCAAGGCCTCCGGTGCCGACGACCTCGCCCTCGTCGCGACGGTGTCCCGGCGCCCCGTGGAGGCGGCGGCCGTGTTCACGAGGAACCTCGCCGCGGCGGCGCCGGTCGTCGTGAGCCGCCGCCACCTCGCCGCGAGCGGGGGGCGGTGCGGGGCCGTGATCATGAACAGCGGCTGCGCGAACGCCGCCACGGGCCGGGCGGGAGTGGCGGCGGCGGAGGCGACCGCTGCGGTCACCGCCCGCGAGCTTGGGCTTGCGCCGGAGGAGGTGCTCGTCTGCTCGACGGGCCTCATCGGGCACGAGCTCCCGCTCGAGCGGATCACGGCTGCGGTGCCGGAGCTCTGCTCCGGCCTCGAGCGGTCGGACGAGGCGCTCGTGCAGGCGGCGCGGGCGATCATGACGACCGACACGAGGGAGAAGCTCGCCGCCTGCCCCCTTGAAGGGAGCCCGGGCTCCACCGTGGCGGGGATCGGCAAGGGGGCGGCGATGCTGGCCCCGGACATGGCCACGATGCTCGCCGTCGTGCTGACGGATGCGAGCGTGCCGGCCCCCCTGCTCCAGCGGGCGCTCGGCCAGGCGGTCGAGTCCACCTTCAACCGGCTCTCGATCGACGGGTGCACCTCCACCAACGACACCGTCGTCGCGCTCGCGAGCGGGGAGTCGGGCAGGCCCACGGGCGAGGTGGAGCTGGTCCGCGCCCTCACGGAGGTGTGCGCGAGCCTCGCCCACCAGATGGCCGCGGACGCCGAGGGCGGCACCAAGGTCGTCCACGTCGTCGTAACAGGCGCGGCGACGGACGCCGAGGCGCTGCGAGCCGCGCGCAAGGTCGCCGACGCGAGCCTCGTGAAGTGCTCGTGGTACGGAGGGGACCCCAACTGGGGACGGGTCCTGAGCGAGGTCTGCACCGCCGGGGTGCGGGTCGACCCCGACCGGGTCGAGCTCTCCTACGGGCCGCACGTCGTGTTCGCCGAGGGGGAGCCGGTCGCCAGCGACGAGGCGGCGCTTCGTGCCTACCTCGCGCAGCCGGAGTTCGAGGTGAGGGCGGACCTGCACGTCGGGACCGGCAAGGGTGAGATCCTGAGCGCCGACCTCACCCACGGGTACGTCGACGAGAACATGGGGCTGTCGTGAGCGCCGCCGACCCGTCGTCCGGTGCGAGCAGCGCGGCCATGAAGGCGGCCGTTCTCTGCGAGGCGCTCCCCTATATCCGGCGTTTTGCCGGCAAGGTCGTCGTCATCAAGTACGGGGGGAACGCGCTCGCCGGAGCAGCCACCGGAGGCGAGACGCTCGCCAGCTTCGCGACCGACGTGGTGCTCCTTCGCTCCATCGGCATCCTGCCCGTCGTCGTGCACGGGGGCGGCCCGCAGATCGGCGAGCTCATGGCCCGGCTCGGCAAGGTGCCGGAGTTCGTCGACGGGCTTCGCGTGACCGATGCGGAGACGCTCGACATCGCCCGGATGGTGCTCGTCGGCAAAGTGAACCGGGACATCGTCGGCGCCATCAACGCCCACGGCCGCCTCGCCGTCGGCCTCTCGGGGGAGGACGCCGGCCTCATCCTCGCGAGCGCCCGGGACCCTGCCCTCGGCTACGTCGGCGACGTCCGCGACGTCGACCCGTCCATCGTCACGCGTCTTGTGAGTGAGGGACTCGTGCCCGTGGTGGCGACGATCGGCACGGACCCGAGCGGGCAGGCGTACAACATCAACGCCGACACGGGCGCCGGCGCCCTCGCCGAGGCGCTTGGGGCTGAGAAGCTGGTCTTCCTGAGCGACGTGGACGGGATCCGCAGCGACCCGTCCGACCCGGCGACGCGCCTGTCGTCGGTGACCGCGGACGAGATCGACCTCCTCCTGGCGAACGGAGCCGTCTCGAGCGGGATGATCCCGAAGGCGGCAGCCTGCGCAGCTGCCGTTCGCCACGGGGTGACGAGCGCCCACGTGCTCGACGGCCGCCTCGCTCATGCTCTGCTCCTCGAGCTGTTCACCCCTGAGGGGGTCGGCACGATGGTGAGGGCGTCGTGACGACGCCCGTGCACGGAGACAAGTTGCTGATGAGGACCTACGCTCCCGTGAGGGTGCGCTTTGTCGAGGGGCACGGGAGCCGTCTCGTCGATGCCGGCGGCCGGGTCTACCTCGACTTCCTCTCGGGGATCGCCGTGACCTCGCTCGGGCACTGCCACCCGGCGGTCTCGAGGGCCGTGGCCTTGCAGGCCGGGCGCCTCTGGCACGTCTCCAACTTGTTCGGGAACGAGCTGAACGGCCCCCTTGCGGCGCGGCTCGACACGCTCGTCGGCGGGGGAGCCCCGGCCGGCGGGCGCGTGTTCTTTGCCAACTCGGGCGCAGAGGCGAACGAGTGCGCCCTCAAGCTCGCACGGAGGTACGCCGGGCGGGGCCGCCACCACGTCGTGTCCGCCTTCGGATCGTTCCACGGCCGGACCCTTGCCACGCTGCACGCGACGGGCCAGCCGGACAAGCACGAGCCGTTCCAGCCGCTGCCGGAGGGCTTCCGCCATGTCGCCTACGGCGATCTCGACGCCCTCGAGGCGGCGGCCGACCCCACCGCCGTCGCCGCGGTGCTCCTCGAGCCGATCCAGGGCGAGGCTGGCGTCGTCGTGCCCCCGGCCGGCTACCTCGCCGCCGTCCGCGAGCTCTGCGACGAGCGGGGGATCCTCCTCATGCTCGACGAGGTCCAGACCGGCCTCGGGCGGACAGGGACCTGGTTTGCCTTCGAGCAGGCCGGTCTCCGGCCCGACGTCGTGACCGTCGCAAAGGCGCTCGGGAACGGGATGCCGATCGGGGCGTGCTGGGCGCGCGCCGAAGTGGCCGACGCCTTCGGCCCAGGCGACCACGGGAGCACATTCGGGGGGCAGCCGCTCGCGTGTGCCGCCGCGCTCGCCACCCTCGAGGAGCTGGAGCGGATCGACGCACCGGCGAGGGCGCGAGAACGAGGCGAGCAGCTGAGAGAGGGGCTCGAGGGGATCGCTGCCCTCTCGGAGGTGCGCGGGAGGGGACTCCTCCTCGGGGCGGTGCTGGCCGCCGACGGCGCCCACGCCCGCCACGCCAAGGCCGTCGCGGAGGCGGCGCTCGACGCCGGGCTCGTGGTCAACGCGCCCGCTTCCGACGTCATCCGCCTCGCCCCGCCGCTCATCGTGACCGAGGCGGAGGTCGACGAGGCCGTCGCCATCCTCGGGGAGGTCCTCGGATGACCCGACACCTTCTCTCCGTGGCCGACCTCTCGGCCGGCGAGCTCACGGCCGTGCTCGACCTTGCGGCGCTGCCCGAGCCTCCTTCGATCCTGCGGGGCAAGGGGGCGGCCCTCGTCTTCGAGCACCCGTCGGCCCGCACGAGGAACGCCGCAGAGCTCGCCGTCGTCCAGCTCGGGGGCCACCCCGTCACGATGCGGGGCGAGGAGGTGGGAATCGACCGCAGGGAGACGGCCGAGGACGTCGCGAGGACCCTCGCCTGCTTCCACGCCGTGGTCGCTGCCCGCGTGGCCGCCCACGGCACGCTCGAGCGGATGGCCGCCGCTCTCGACGCGAGCGGCGTCGGCGTGCCGGTCGTCAACCTGCTCTCAGACCGCGAGCACCCGACCCAGGCCGTCGCCGACCTGCTCACGATCCGCCAGCACCTCGGAGTCCTCGCCGGACGGGTCATCGCCTACGTCGGCGACGGGAACAACGTCTGCCGCTCGCTCGTGCTCGCCGCCGCTCTCGCCGGCGTCGCCGTCCACGTCGCCGCTCCCCCCGGCTACGGCCTCTCCCCGGCCGACCTCCGCCGGGCCGAGGAGCTCGGCGGCTCGGTGCGCACCCACACGGTGGCCGCCGAGGCCGTCGCGGAGGCGGACGTCGTCTACACCGACGTCTGGACCTCGATGGGCCAGGACGCCGAGCGCGAGGCGCGTCTCGCCGCCTTCCGGGGCTTTACCGTCGACGGCGAGCTTTTGGACGCGGCACCGCCTCGTGCACTCGTCATGCACTGCCTCCCGGCCCACCGGGGCGAGGAGATCTCGGCCGCAGTGCTCGAGGAGCGCAGCGTCGTCTGGCAGCAGGCGGAGAACCGCATGCACGCGCTCCGCGGCATCCTGCTGTTCCTCCTCGGGCAGGCCGAGCCGGGTCCCGGCCAAAGCGGCGCTCAGGATCCCGGCGCCGGGAGGTCGGAGCCGTGAGCGACACCTCGAGCGGCCGCATCTCGAAGGCCCGCCGCCAGCACCTCATCGTCCGCCTCCTCGCGCAGTACGAGGTGACGAGCCAGGAGCAGCTCGTCGACCTGCTCGCCGCCGAAGGAGTCTCGGCGACCCAGGCCACGGTGTCGCGCGACCTCGAGGAGATCGGAGCCGTGAAGGTGAGGGTCCCCGGCGTCGAGCGGCTGGTCTACGCGGTCGCCGAGCTCCCGAGAGACCAGGTCGCGCCGGCCGAGCACCTGCGGCGGGTGCTCGGCGAGTGGGTCGTCGAGGTCTCGTCGTCGCTGAACCTCGTTGTGCTCCGCACCCCTCCCGGGTCGGCCCACGTGGTGGCCTCCGCGCTCGACCGGTCCGGCCTCGACGGCGCCCTCGGGACGGTCGCGGGCGACGACACGCTGCTCGTGATCGCCGACGAGGAGACTGGCGGCGCCGTGCTCGCTCGGCAGCTCGCGGAGATGGCGGGGCAGCAGCAGCAGACTGGGATGTAGGCGCGCAGGCGGCAGGTACGCTTCGCCGCGCGCCCGCGGCACGGCGCACGGCGCCGGGAAGGAACGGACGATGGCAGGACGTGTGGTGCTCGCGTACTCAGGCGGGCTCGATACCTCGGTGGCGGTGCACTGGATGCGAGCAGAGCTCGGTCTCGAGGTGATCGCCGTCGCGGTCGACGTGGGCCAGGGCGGCGATTTCGACGCCATTCGCCGACGCGCCCTCGCGGCCGGCGCGGTCGAGGCCGTGGTCGTCGACGCGAGAGAGGAGCTCGCCCGCGACGTCGTCGTGCCGGCGCTCGCGGCCAACGCTCTGTACGAGGGGCGCTACCCGCTCGTGTCGTCGCTCTCGCGGCCGGTCATCGTGCGGCACCTTGTCGCCGAGGCCCGCCGCCACGGTGCCGGGGCGGTCGCCCACGGTTGCACGGGAAAGGGCAACGACCAGGTCCGCTTCGACATCGGCACGCGCGCTCTCGCCCCGGACCTCGAGATCGTGGCGCCGGTGAGGACCTGGGGGATGACCCGGGAGGAGACGATCGCCTACGCCGAGGGGCACGACATCCCGATCACGATCACCCGGGACCGGATCTACTCGATCGACGAGAACCTCTGGGGCCGCGCGATCGAGTGCGGCGTCCTCGAGGATCCCTGGGCAGCGCCGCCAGATGACGTCTGGGAGCGGACGGTCGTGACCGCCTCCGAGGCGGTGGAGATCGTGGTCGGCTTCGAGGCAGGTGTGCCCGTCTCCCTCGACGGCGAGGCGCTCGGCCTCGTCGAGCTCATCGGGCGCGTCGACCGGATCGCGGGCGCGCGGGGCTACGGTCGGGTCGACATGCTCGAAGGACGACGTGTCGGCATCAAGAGCCGTGAGGTGTACGAGTGCCCGGCGGCCCTCGCCCTCCTCGCGGCCCACGTGGACCTTGAGGGCCTCACCCTCGAGCGGGACCTCGCCCACGAGAAGGCCCGCCTCGAGCCTCGCTTCGCAGAGCTTGCCTACGACGGGTTCTGGTACTCCCCCTTGAGGGAGGCCCTCTCGCAGTTCATGGCGTCGAGCCAGCGCGACGTGACCGGCGAGGTGCGGCTGCGCTTCACTCCCGGCGGCGGGATGGAGGTCGTGGGCCGCCGAAGCCCGCGGGGACTGTACGACTACGGCCTCGCCACCTACGACGCCGCCGACTCGTTCCACCATGAGGACGCCGCCGGGTTCGTGCGGATCCTGGGCCTCGGGGTGAAGACCTGGGCCGCCCGCCAGGGCGTCGACGCGGGGGCGGAGCGGTGAGCCCGCTGTCGCCTCGGGCTGAGCGCAGGGGAGGTGCGACCGAGCGATGACGCTCTGGGGGAGCCGGATGGGAGTCCCGCCGGCCGAGGAGATGATGGCCTTCACGGCGAGCCTCTCGTTCGACCGCAGGCTCGCCGCGAGCGACATCGAGGCGTCGATCGCGCACGTCCACGGACTGGCGAAGGCCGGCATCGTCGAGCTGGACGAGGCCGAGCAGCTCGTCGAGGCGCTCCAGCGGACCGGCGACGAGCTCTCCGAGGGGGTCTTTGAGTTCCAGCCCGACGACGAGGACATCCACACCGCGATCGAGCGCCGGGTCCGAGAGCTCGTCGGCGACCTCGGGGCGAAGCTGCATACCGGCCGGAGCCGCAACGACCAGGTCGCGACGGCCCTCCGGCTCTACACCCGGGAGCAGGTCACGCTCGTGGCCGGGCTCGTGATCGAACTGCAGCGGACGCTGCTGCGCCGCGCCGCCGAGGCCGGGCATGCCTATCTCCCCGGCTACACCCACCTCCAGCGGGCTCAGCCGATCCTCCTTGCCCACCACCTCCTCGCGCACGGGTGGGCCTTCGGCCGGGACGTCGACCGGCTCTTTGCCACCCTCGAACGCCTCAACTGCTCTCCCCTCGGCGCCGGGGCCCTGGCGGGGAGCTCGCTTCCCCTCGTGCCGGACGAGGTGGCGGCCGAGCTCGCGATGACGGGGCGCTTCGAGAACTCCGTCGACGCGGTGGCCGACCGCGACTTCGTCGCCGAGACGTTGTTCGACCTCGCGCTGCTCGGCGTCCACCTCTCCCGCCTCGGGGAGGAGATCGTTCTCTTCTCGACCGAGGAGTTCGGCTTCGTGCGGCTCGACGACGCCTGGGCCACCGGGAGCTCGATGCTCCCCCAGAAGAAGAACCCGGACGTCGCCGAGCTGGCCCGGGGGAAGGCGGGCCGCCTGATCGGGCACCTCGCCGGTTTCCTCGCCACGCTGAAGGGGCTCCCGCTCTCGTACAACCGAGACCTGCAAGAGGACAAGGAGCCGCTGTTCGACGCAGTGGACCAGGTCACGCTGGCGCTCGTCGCGCTCGAGGGGCTCATGTCGACCTGCGGGTTCGACACCGAGGCGATGCAGGAGGCGGCCGACTCCCCGACCCTCGTGGCGACCGACCTCGCCGAGTGGCTCGTCGCCCGGCAGGTGTCCTTCCGGGAGGCCCATGGGATCGTGGGCAGCCTGGTGCGCGAGTCCGTGGAGCGGAAGGTGCCGATCGGCGAGCTGCTCGAGGCGCACCCGGCGTTCGGTGAGGAGGCGCTCGCGCTGCTCGAGCCGGGGACGGCACTCCGGCGGCGGCGCACTCCGGGCGGATCGGGGCCGGACGCGGTCGCCCTCCAGATGGAGCGGTTCGCCGAGCGGATCGAGAGCGAGGCCGCCCGGCTGGCAACTTGGGCGAGACGGTAGGGAGCTCGGCTCCCGCGCCCGGCGCTGCAGCCGAGCCATGGGACGCCGACATCTCGCACGACGGCCTCCGGCTCGATCCGCTCGGCCCTTCCGACCGGGCGCTGCTGGCCGGCGACCCGATCGAGGTGGCGCCGGCCCTCATCGGACTGGTGCTCGTGAGCCGCACGTCCGACGGAGCCATGACGGCCGGGCGGATCGTCGAGGTGGAGGCCTACCGCGGGGTCCACGACCCGGCCTCTCACGCCTACCGGGGCCCGAGTGCACGCAACCGGACGATGTTCGGCCGGGCCGGCCTCCTCTACGTGTACCTGAGCTACGGCATGCACCACTGCTGCAACGTCGTGTGCGAGGAGGAGGGAGTCGCAGGAGCGGTGCTCCTCCGGGCTCTCGAACCGCTGGCCGGGCTCAGAGAGATGCACCGCCGGCGCGCCGCGCGCCGCCGGAGCGACCGCCGGCCGCTTCGCGACACCGAGCTGTGCTCGGGCCCGGGCAGGCTCTGTGCGGCCCTCGGCATCGGGCGGAGCCACGACGGCGCGGACCTGCTCGCGCCGGTCTCTCAGGTCCGCCTCGCTCGCCTTCGGACGGCCGAGGCAGCACCGGGCACCTCGGCCACCGACCGCTCGGCGGTCACCGAGCCGGGCCATGGCCCTCGGCTCGAGGCGGACGGGCTTCCCCTCGCCCTCGCGCGAGGCCCGCGGGTCGGGATCTCGCCGGCGGGGGCCACGGCGAGCGAGCCGTGGCGATGGTGGCTGGCCGGGAACTCGCATGTCTCCCGTGTGAAGGGGACCGGTTGACAGGCCGACCCGCTGTGCTAAGGTACAGAGCCGCTCGGGAAGGGGTCATCCCAGCTCGGGCAGCTGCTCGGACCGGCAGTCCGCCGGGAATCCGAGACGAGACGCAGGCGTTGACCTACGGGCAACGCATCTGCGGAGCGCGGTGGCACCTCCTTCCGTGAGGAAGTGTGTCCCGTCGTCGCTCCTTGACAACGGAGAAGGAACAGCTAAAAGCCAGTGCGGGCGACCGACCGTGCCATGAGGCGCGCTCGGTCGCGAAGTCAATGCACTGAAAACGGACAACATTCCGTTTCTGTGCCAGTTGGTCATCGAGGGTCCGTACCGAGATGACCAGCTCTTCTGATCGACAGCTCCAACCCCGCCTTCGGACGGGGCGAGCCGAGATCTCGATGGAGAGTTTGATCCTGGCTCAGGACGAACGCTGGCGGCGTGCCTAACACATGCAAGTCGAACGAGGCCCATCCGGTGGCAACACCGGGGAAGGCCTAGTGGCGAACGGGTGCGGAACACGTGAGCAACCTGCCCCAAAGACCGGGATAACAGCGGGAAACCGCTGCTAATACCGGATGCCCCCACGAGCTCGCATGGGCTCATGAGGAAAGGATTCCGCTTTGGGAGGGGCTCGCGGCCTATCAGCTTGTTGGTGAGGTAACGGCTCACCAAGGCGACGACGGGTAGCTGGTCTGAGAGGACGATCAGCCACACTGGGACTGAGACACGGCCCAGACTCCTACGGGAGGCAGCAGTGGGGAATCTTGCGCAATGGGCGAAAGCCTGACGCAGCAACGCCGCGTGGGG